>CAZVFR010000232.1:0-5489 GCA_964626505.1 uncultured Methylococcaceae bacterium | reverse complement strand
GCAAAAGGTTTGAATGGTAATTTCGAAGTAGAAGCGTTCCAGAAACTACCAGCGTTTCCGCAGCACAAATCGGCCGAAATTTGCCACCGGATACTCATGCAGGGCCTACCCGCCGTTGCTGAGCATCAGCTCGACGCATTTGGAGAAGTAATTACCTTCGTACAACGATCAGTTGGTGATTATTTTGCGCCGGCTCAAGGCGGTCGGTTCATGAGTGGTGATGTCCAACGATCAATCCATTGGTTGGGCGACCATGGCGCCGTGGGCCTGGGTCAAAGTTCCTGGGGGCCGACGGGATTTTGCATGGTCGACAGCGAGAAAACCGGCGAAGAGTTGCTCAAAAAGGTCCAGCACGAGTACCAAGCATCGACTGCGTTGAAATTTATGTTGGTCAGCGCCAGAAACCAAGGTGGTGTGATCAGTACCAATCAATTAAAACCGGCGTCGATGAATCTGAATAGCGTAAACTGATCACAAACCTGTCATTAGCCCAAGCACCCATAATAGTTGTCGGTTTGTCGGCCCGCATCTTGGCGCAATCAGCCGTAAAAGCAGGGTGGTATCCGATTACGATCGATTTGTTCGCCGATTCCGATTCGCGTGAATTGGGCGACTGTATCAAAATTATTTCCCCGACGCTGAGTTTTTCCGAATCATCTCTGCTGCAAGCCATTCGGTCTATTTGCCGCGATACTAGTGATATCCCATTGGTATATGGCAGCGGTGTCGATACGCTTGCGGATACTTTGGACTCTATCTCAGGATTTACGAAGGTTATGGGTAACAGTCCTGAAACGCTACGACGCATAAATACACCGGTTGAATTTTTTGCGTTGCTGGACTCACTAAGTATTCCTTATCCTGAGATCTGTACGGAAAAACCAAACGATTCAGACAATTGGTTGATCAAGTATAGCGACATGGAAGGCGGTAAAGGTGTATTTTTGGCCACTGCGGAAAAGTTGGATTTAGGCCATGGCTATTACCAAAAGTTGATCAACGGACCGGGTTTGACGGCGTTGTTTCTGGCAAATGGCCGGCAATCCCACATTCTTGGGTTCAATACGCAATGGACGCGACAGGTGTCGAAAGGCGCACGGTTCGTGCTGGCTGGAATTATGAGTGCGGTGGATTTATCACTGACACAAAAACAACAGATCGCCGGATATATTGAAAAGCTGGTAGAATGCGCGTCGCTGAAGGGTTTGTGCAGTATCGATTTCGTACTTGACGACGGGTTATGTAAAGTTCTTGAAGTAAACCCAAGACCGAGTGCAAGCATGGCACTTTACGATGCGGACTATCCGCAAGGGTTGTTGTTCGAGCACGTGAATGCGATTGATGGTAAATCGTTGTGCAACGTGATACGACAAAAAGAAATTAGAGCCATGGAAACGCTATTCGCGCCCCACAGCTATACGGTACCTGAAGCACTCAGCTGGCCGGAGTGGACGGCCGACCGACCATTCTCGGGATGCAACATAAGTTTAGATGCACCGCTATGTACTATTACTGCGTCTGGACCTAACCGGTCTTTTGTTGAAAACCAATTAGAGTTCCGCAAAAATGAATTGCGGAAATGGGTAACGGAAACTTGGCTGCGCACTGATTCGTGAAGGTATATCGAGCAAGCGTAGGTTGGATAAGCGCAGCGTCATCCGACGTTTGTGGGTGCAGGCGGTTTAATTGTCGGATGACGCTGCGCTTATCCGACCTACGGGTTGCACGCGAATTGTAAAGCAACGATACAAAGACGCGATACGTAACAAAATAATTCTAAGTTTACGAAGCTACAATCAGAGTAACTAATATGAGTACTACTACAAAAACTCCAAGTGTTAATAAATTAAGTCGCCCATTGGTTAAAGCCTTGGTCGACAACGCAGATAAACTCCGCTTGAATGTCACAACGATGGAAAATGGATGTACTATCGTCGATGCAGGGATTGATGTTGCGGGTGGCCTCGAAGCCGGTCGACATATTGCGGAGATCTGTTTGGGCGGCCTGGGAACAGTCACACTGACGCATAGCCCTTATGCGAGTCGCTGGCCTTTAACCGTTAATGTTCACACCGGTAATCCAGTGCTGGCCTGTCTGGGTAGCCAGTACGCGGGTTGGAGTTTGGCGCATGGCAAAGGCAAGGGTTCTTTCTATGCCTTGGGTTCAGGTCCGGCGCGTGCATTGTGCCTAAAAGAAGAGCTTTATAAAGAGCTCGGCTACGCGGATCAAGCTGATGAGACGGCCTTAGTCATGGAGGTAGACAAGGTTCCGCCACCGGAATTGATCGATAAAATCGCCAATGCATGCCATGTGGATGCATCTAAACTTACCATTATTCTGACGCCGACCAGCAGCTTAGCAGGAAGTCTTCAAGTCGTAGCCCGGGTTCTTGAAGTCGCAATGCACAAGGCTCATGAACTGCATTTTCCGCTGGAAAATATTTTGGACGGTAGCGGTAGTGCGCCGGTTTGTCCGCCCGCTCCTGATTTTATCAAAGCGATGGGACGTACTAACGATGCGATTCTGTTCGCGGGGCAAGTGCATTTGTTCGTGCGCGGGAGCGACGCTGCCGCGAAACAACTGGCTGACAATCTGCCTAGCTCAACTTCCAAAGATTACTGCAAACATTTTGCCGATATATTTACCGAATACGAATTCGATTTTTTCAAAATCGATCCGATGTTGTTCAGTCCCGCAAGCGTGATCGTAACTGCGGTTGAATCCGGTCAAAGTTTTCATACCGGGTGTTTGGACGAAGCATTGTTGGAAAAATCTTTCGGGGCTTAAGCATCATGGGTCGCATCGCAATTTTTACGGACGACCCTGGGTGGCATGGCGCACGCTTGCGTGAAGCATTCGAGCAGAGAGGATTCCAGGGTTCTTACGTATCACTTACGCAATGCAGAATTTTTATCGATTCGGATAGCCTGCCGGTGATGATCCCAGGATTCGAGAAGGCATTGCCGGATGGCGTTTTTGTTCGCGGTATACCTGGCGGAACCTTGGAAGAAGTCGTGCATTATCTCGACATATTACACGCTTTAAAGCATCTCGATATTCCGGTCTACAATGATGGCACTTCGATAGAGCGCAGCGTCGATAAAACCATGACAAGCTTCCTGTTACGCAGAGCCGGCATCCCAACACCGCTGACTTGGGTCACAACCAGCAATGAGGAAGCTTTAAGCATAGCCAAACGCGAGCTTGGCGCGGGACATTTTGTAATATCCAAACCGGTTTTTGGGTCGCAAGGGGAGGGCTTGCAACGCTTTGATGATCTAGACAGCCTGTCAGATCTAGAGGCTGATAATGGGGTGTATTATTTACAAAGATTCATCCATTGCGGCCGCGACGCTTCACACGATTGGCGCGTTTTTGTAATTAACGGCAAAGCCTACAGTGCCATGCGCCGGTGTGGCGTGAACTGGTTGAACAATGTCGCCAAGGGTGCAACGTGCGAATATGCGATATTGGATAACCGCTTACGTCATTTAGCCGAAGACGCAATCAGCGCTTTAGGTATGAGCTATGGTGGTGTTGACATAATATGTGATGCAAAAGGCCATTACAGCGTCATTGAAGTGAATAGCATACCGGCATGGAAGGGCTTACAGAGTGTTTGTTCCATCGATGTAGCGGGCTTGTTGGCCGATGATTTTTCGTCACGTTGTCAAAATTCCAGCCTAAATAAAACCGCGTGACTGCAGCCCATTCGTTCACCAAGGAGCAGCTTGCGACTGCGTACCTAAACGCTTGCGAGCACGAAATCAACGCCTTCAAACCCGGTAATGTCAGTGTCCATTCCGAAGGTCATGGCATGACGGCCGGCGATTTTTATACCAGCGCGGCGGTTAGCGCGGCTGCGATAACAAATCCAAGTTTTTCGCTGGGAGAAAAAATATTCCATGCGTTGAAGGCAACCAGTGAGGCAGTAGGTTGCAATACTAATCTGGGTATCGTGCTGCTTTGCGCGCCATTGATACATTCCATGCAGTCAGATATAGCCGGTACATTACGCTCGCGCTTACGTGACGTACTCAATAACACCAGCATCGATGATGCGGATTGGGTATTTCGTGGAATCCGACTAGCGAAACCCGCGGGACTGGGCAAATCCGGACAACAAGACGTTGCTCGAAACCCCGATGTAAGCTTAACGGAAGCAATGCGAATCGCCGCCGAGCGCGATCGTATTGCATATCAATATATATCAGACTACGAAGATGTTTTCGAATACGCAAAAAACAGGTATCATACGGCCGTTGGTCAATGGGAGGAGGAAACTTGGGCGGCAGTCGCGGTTTTTGTCGGATTGCTCGCTAAGATCCCAGACAGTCACATTGAGCGCAAATACGGTAACAAATTCACTAGGATGGTGGCTACTCGGATGATATCTTTAGATAAAGAGTTATCCAATTCCAGAAATCCGGAACGTTGTTTTTCGCGTTTACAGGAGGTGGATGCAGAGTTTAAGGACGCTGGAATAAACCCAGGCACTACAGCTGATCTGACCGTAGCTACTTTATTGGTTGTACGTTTGGAACTGTTGCTCAGCCAACATAATGAGAACAAAGTCGAAATTTCAGAGTGCGGTGCAGAGCAACATCTTTGACATGGACATTGTTTTTAATACCAATCAAAGGAGACTATAACAATGTCAATTCTTGATTCAATACTTTCTTTTTTTTCATCAGAGGAGCAAACAAGCATGGCGAAAATTAATAAAACTATGATAGGTGAAAGTCTGCAGGGTGATGGCAACGAAGTTGCGCACATCGATCTGTTGATTGGACCCAGAGGCGGTGCAGTCGAACAAGCGTTCGCTAATGCCCTAACCAACAACAAAGACGGTTTTTCAAGCCTGTTGGCGGTGGTTGCACCGAACTTGATGGCTAAACCTGCGACTGTTATGTTTAACAAAGTAACCATCAAAGGTTCTAAGCAGGCCGTTCAAATGTTTGGTCCCGCACAGCGTGGTGTAGCCATGGCTGTAGCTGATTGTGTTGAAAACGGCACGATTCCAGCGGACGAAGCTGATGATTTGTTTATTTGCGTGGGTGTTTTTATCCACTGGTTGGCTGATGACGACGCCAAAATTCAGGATTACAACTACGCAGCAACCAAAGAATCTATCGAACGTGCGGTTGCAGGTTCCCCAACAGCTTCTGAAGTGGTCGCGCAAAAAGGCTCTCAAGAGCATCCGTTCGCAGCGCATTCTTAATGCGAACAGCGTGAAGTCGCCCCGGCTGAGACGGCCGGGGCCTTTACGCATACAGCAAATAGGCTGGACTAAACCCGTGTAAACTGCGCGTGTTTTCTTTATGCTTAAGCTAATTCCTGCGTAACTACTCAGCGAACTTAAAGATCCCTGTAATTGCTCAGATTGCCCTCAAATTTAGTCGAGTACAAGGAGAAAACGCGCAGTGTACTACTGTACATGAGCATTTTCGACGCCGTAATCGGGTAAATTTGAGGGTAAGCTGAGTAG
>CAZVFR010000231.1:0-5643 GCA_964626505.1 uncultured Methylococcaceae bacterium | reverse complement strand
ATGTTGAGTCATAGCTAAGAACCTAAACACGCCCGTAACTGTTCAGATTGCCCTCAAATTTATTCGAGCACAAGGAGAAAACGCGCAACAATCGGGTAAATTGAGGGTAAACTGAGTAGTTACATTCATAGTTTGCGCAACTCTACGAGCACATTGGCCATATCGTCCGGAATTTCAGCCTCCCACTCGCAATGATCGCCGGTTTTTGGGTGCTCCAACCCCAACTTGGTTGCGTGCAAAGCCTGACGGCGGAAACTGCGCAGACAGGATTCCAACGTTTCTGGGCAGGCGGGTGGCAAGCGAAACCGTCCACCGTAAACCGGATCGCCCAATAGAGGATAGCGGATATGCGCCATATGAACCCGGATTTGGTGAGTTCTACCGGTTTCAAGTTTAACGCGGATCAGCGTGTGCAACAGGAACCGTTCCTGAACCCGGTAATGGGTTACAGCATTTTTGCCGGATGGCTGCACAGAATAGCGTTTGCGATCGACAGGGTGACGCCCAATTGCCGCATCGACGGTGCCGCCCGCAGTCATTCTACCCTTAGTAATGGCAAGATATTCCCGACTAATAGTTCTAGCTTGAAGTTGATTAATCAAGTTCTTGTGCGTGCTTAAGGTCCGCGCTATCACCAACAGCCCCGTGGTTTCCTTATCGATCCTGTGGACCAGGCCCGCACGAGGCAACGTGGCCAGATTCGGATCCAGATGAAGCAAGCCATTTTGCAACGTACCCTGCCAGTTTCCCGCAGCCGGATGCACCACCAATCCAGCAGGTTTGTTGATCACGATCAACGATTCATCCTGGTGTACTATATCGAGTGGAATCGGCTCCGCCTCGCAGCTTATTACCAATTCTGGCTCCGCATCCAACACAATCGATTCGCCGCCCTCAACTTTGTCTTTGGGTTTTCGCACAACGCCATCCACGTGCACGCGCCCAGCGCGTATCCATGTCTGCAACTTGCTTCTTGAATAGTCCGGAAACATTTCGGCCAGAGCCTGGTCCAACCGACACCCGGAAAGGTGCTCGGGTACTTCAGCACTAAACAAATCAGATTGAGTCATAGGCAATGTTTAGCCGCTAGTTTTCCAGTATACTTATTAGCTGGTTCCAATCAGCACTTGATTGCATCC
This sequence comes from uncultured Methylococcaceae bacterium, assembly GCA_964626505.1. GTDB lineage: Bacteria > Pseudomonadota > Gammaproteobacteria > Methylococcales > UBA1147 > CAZUGA01. The sequence goes on along the minus strand of CAZVFR010000231.1, from coordinate 4,504 downwards.
GAAATTCCGAACCCAATCAAAAAGTCTATGTTACACGTTACACGCAAACCCATGCGCCCATTTTTATCGCGGATAGCTTTTTTCTTCGCGGCACTGCTAGCCTGGGGATGTTCCACCACGCCGGAATCACAAGACAAATACCATGATTGGACTGACGAACGCTTCTATCATGAAGCCAAAGAAGCCTTAACCGACGAGAGCTACCAACGCGCAATCAAACTATACGAAAACTTGGAGACGCGTTTCCCGTTCGGACGCTATGCAACCCAAGCACAGCTGGATGTAGCGTTTGCCTATTATAAATACAACGAACCCGACGCAGCCCTCGCCGCTACAGACCGGTTCATCAAGTTGCATCCACGCAACCCACACGTGGATTACGCCTATTACCTGAAGGGCTTGGTCAATTACAACCGGTCTATCGGCTTTTTGGAGCGATTTATTCCGACCGATTCGGCGCAACGCGATCCGGGGGCTGCACGCGAAGCGTTTAAGGATTTCATGTTGCTGATTGATAAATTTCCCAAGAGTCGTTACAACGATGACGCCCGGCAACGCATGATCGCATTGCGCAACAACCTGGCGATGAACGAAATTCATGTCGCGCGCTATTATATGAAACGCCATGCTTACGTTGCCGCGGCTGATCGTGGTGTCTACGTTATCGAGAAATTCCAACAGACACAGGCAGTGCCTTTAGCCCTGAAAATCATGGAAGCTGCCTACAAAAAAATGGCCATGGACGATCTGGCGGCCGATGCGGCACGTGTTTTTGAGTTGAACTATGCGAACGGCATTCCCAATTCTGAAATTTCGGAAGTTAAGGATACCTCGGTCGCCGAAGATGTCTGGGAATTTTTGGGTCTAGACGAAAGTTAAGACCCTGTCTAAACCTAGCGGTTGGACTCGCTTTAGCCAGAATCGCTCATCGTATCCCTATTTCATTCACGTCGAAATCCTGAAGTAATCGGATAACGCCGGTCGCGCCCGAATGCCCGCGCGGAGATACGTACTCCGGGCGGCGCCTGTCGGCGTTTATATTCGTTGCTATCGACTAATTTCAACACACGACGCACATCCGTTTCCGCGTATCCCTGTTCAATTATGTCCTGCATGGATTTATCCTGCTCAACGTACAAAGCCAGAATGGCATCAAGCACCGAATAGGGCGGCAATGAATCCTGATCGACCTGATCCGGTGCCAGCTCCGCGGACGGTGGGCGCGTGATAACGCGCTCAGGGATTACCCGGGAAATTGAGTTGCGGTATTCGGCCAATTTATACACCAGCATTTTGGACACATCCTTAAGGGGCGCAAAGCCACCCGCCATATCGCCGTACAATGTGGAATAGCCAACGCTCATCTCACTCTTATTCCCAGTAGTCAACAACAACCGGCGTTTCTTATTGGATATCGCCATCAATATCACACACCGGCAGCGGGCTTGGATATTCTCCTCGGTGGTATCGCTGGGTAAATCTTTGAAGGTCTCCTCCAGCGAATCGTTGAATGCTTTGAACGCGAGTTCTATGGGTATCATGTGGTGTTCCACATGCAATAACTCGGCTTCTTCGAGCGCGTCTTCGTTGCTCATGGACGCGGTGTAACGCGAAGGCATCATCGCCACCTCTACTTGGTCACTGCCCAACGCGTCGACGGCCAAAGCCAAAGTTACCGCTGAATCGATTCCTCCCGATAAACCCAATACCGCGCCTTTAAAGCCATTTTTGAGTACATAATCACGAATACCCAACACCAGCGCTTTGTAATCACTGGACACTTCATCGTAGGCATCGGCAACCACATTCGGCATTGGAACCGCCTGATCATCGCAGTCGAAATCCACTGCGGCCAGGGATTCTTCAAATTCGGGGGCTCGGTATACCACCTGCCCATCAGCGTTCATAACGAAGGATGCCCCGTCAAACACCAGCTCGTCCTGACCGCCAACCTGATTCACGTAAATGATGGGAAGTCCGGTAGCTGAAGTCCTGTCTCGAATTACTTTTTCACGTTCGGAAATTTTGTGCGCGTGAAACGGTGACGCATTCAGATTCAGTACCAAACGGGCGCCGGCTTCGCTGGACGCTTCCACGACTCCGGGGTCCCAGACATCCTCGCACAGAGTAATACCCACGGCAACGCCGTTGATATCAATGACGCAGAGCGCGGTACCCGGCGTAAAATAACGCATCTCATCGAAAACACCGTAGTTTGGCAAGGCGTGTTTTCGATAGATAGCGTCAAGCTTTCCAGCGCGCAATACCGCGGCACTGTTGAACAACCTGTCTCCATCCAGCTCCGGAAAGCCCAAAATGGCAACTATACCCGGGATACTGGCCGCGACATGCGCCAATGCCCGCTCGACGCGGACCAAAAAATCAGGTCTCAACAACAAATCTTCGGGTGGATACCCGGTTAGAATCAACTCGGGAAATACAATGGCGTCTGCCTGCAGATTGTCTCTGGCTTGATGGGCAATTTTGATGATTTTCTCGACGTTGCCCTCAATGTCGCCGACCAATGGATTAACCTGACCTATGGCTATACGCAGAATCACGCTCTCAGGTAAGTTAGGATTGGATTAAAATCGATAACAAGCTAGCAAGTTTGCCGTCAGGATAGACACTGTAGAATTCGGCTGCCCATTTCAGTTGGCGATTTCACAATGGCCACCCCGGCGGATTGTAAGGCCGCAAATTTTCCGTCCGCAGTGCCTTTTCCACCCGATACGATGGCGCCGGCATGGCCCATTCGTTTCCCCGGCGGAGCTGTAACTCCCGCGATATAGCCGACGACCGGTTTGGTGACCGATGCTTTGATATAGTCCGCGGCTTCTTCCTCGGCCGTACCACCAATCTCGCCGACCATAATAATACCCTTGGTCTGATCATCCGCCTGAAACATTTCCAACACATCGACAAACTCCATGCCGTGAATCGGATCGCCGCCAATACCAACGCAGGTACTCTGCCCCAACCCGGCCCGCGTGGTTTGGAAAACCGCTTCGTAGGTCAATGTGCCCGATCGTGAAACAATACCGATGCTACCCGCTTGATGAATAAACCCCGGCATGATGCCAATTTTGCACTCACCCGGCGTAATCACCCCGGGGCAATTCGGACCCACCAAAAGCGTATCAGTATGTGCCAAGGCCGCCTTGACTCGTAGCATATGCAATACCGGAACGCCTTCCGTAATACACACGATCGTTCTAATCCCGGCATCGGCGGCTTCCAATATTGCATCCGCTGCAAAGGGCGGCGGAACGTATATCACCGAAGCTTCAGCACCGGTTTCATCCACCGCTTGGCTTACCGTATTGAATACCGGAAGATCTAAATGGGTTGTACCACCACGTCCCGGGGTTACGCCGCCTACCAGACGGGTTCCATATTCCAATGCCTGTTCGGAATGAAACGTGCCCTGTTTACCGGTAAAACCCTGGCACAATACTTTGGTGTCTTTGTTGATCAATATGCTCATAGGATGTCGGTTTTTACTCCCTAGATAGTGTTATGAATCCATCTGATGTGGCTCGTAACGATCTTGAAAAGTTAGTCCGCTATTCAAGCAGCCGCTTCTACAACTTTAATCGCGGCCTCTTCGAGATCCTCAGCCGCAATAATATCCAACCCCGAATTTTTCAAAATATCGCGGCCCTCATCAGCGTTGGTCCCTTCCAGTCGAACCACAACCGGCAAGCTGACCCCGACTTCCTTAACCGCATCCAATATCCCTTTAGCGATCACGTCGCAGCGCACGATTCCGCCGAAAATATTGACCAACACCGCTTTGACCCCACTGTCGGATAAGATCAGTTTGAATGCTTCCGCGACCTTCGCCGCATCCGTACCCCCACCAACATCCAAGAAATTGGCCGGCGCCCCCCCTTTGAGTTGCACCAGATCCATGGTTGCCATCGCCAAACCCGCACCGTTGACCATACAACCGATATTTCCATCCAGGGTGATATAATTCAGATCGAACTGGCGCGCGACGATTTCTTTCTCGTCCTCCTGAGTGGGATCGCGCATTTCAGAAATATCAAAATGCGAATACAGTGCGTTGTCGTCAATATTGATCTTTGCATCCAAGGCCATGAGTTCGCCTTCCGCCGTAACCACCAAGGGATTGATTTCGATCTGACTCGCATCCTTGTCCAAAAACAAGCGATAAATGTTTTGCATGATTTTGTTCAGTGCAGAAATCTGCTTGCCCTCCAGCCCCATTGCAAACGCAATTTTGCGGCATTGATAAGCCTGCAAACCCGCTGCGGGATCAACTTTAATCGTGATTAGTTTTTCCGGTGTAGTCGCTGCAACCTCTTCGATATCCATGCCACCTGCTGCCGAGGCCATGAACACCATGCGTTCGCTGCTGCGATCAACAAGCGCACTGAGGTACAATTCCCGAGCAATCGCGTTGACCTGCTCGACCAGAACAATATCGATCGGCAAACCTTCCGCACCGGTTTGCTTGGTCACCAAACGAGTACCCAGC
>CAZVFR010000230.1:0-5671 GCA_964626505.1 uncultured Methylococcaceae bacterium | reverse complement strand
ACTGCCAGGCTTTAAGTGCTAAAACCCCATCAATGCGATGGGGTTTTTTTTGACCAACGAAAAAAGAAGGAGTAAAACTACTGGAGGCTTAACGCCTGTGTCAGGCTAGTTGTTGCTTATATTCGGAAGTTTTTTGTCTACAACGTCAAGCGATTTGCGGACTCAGTTCACCACTCGTATAGCGCGATACCATTGCGGTTAGTGATAGGGGTTTTATTCTTGAAGCATGGCCCGCGCAACCAAATGCTACGTAGCGCGCTTCGCAAATTCTTTGCATGGCTTCCGTGGATGCTTTTAAAAATTTACGAGGGTCGAATACTGATTTATTTTCGGCCATATATTTGCGGATTGCGCCGGTTGAGGCCATGCGTAGATCAGTGTCGATATTAACCTTGCGGACTCCATGTTTAATACCCTCCTGGACTTCTTCAACGGGTACTCCGTAAGTTTCGCCCATTTCTCCGCCGTAGCTGTTGATGATTTTCAGCCAGTCTTGGGGAACCGACGAAGAGCCGTGCATAACCAAATGGGTGTTGGGTATGCGAGCATGAATTGCTTTTATTCGATCGATGGCGAGAATGTCACCGGTTGGGGGACGGGTAAATTTGTATGCGCCGTGGCTGGTGCCGATTGCGATTGCCAATGCATCGACCTGGGTATCTTTGACAAAATCGGCGGCTTCGTCGGGGTCGGTTAACAGTTGATCCATACTCAATTTACCTTCCGCACCGTGCCCATCTTCTTCGCCCATTTCTCCGGTTTCCAGTGAGCCCAGGCAACCCAGTTCTCCTTCTACCGACACACCACCCGCATGGGCTACTTTTACAACTTCGGCTGTAGTCGCCGTGTTGTACTCGTAACTTGCCGGTGTCTTCATATCCGCCATCAGCGAGCCATCCATCATTACGCTGGTGAAACCGGATTGGATGGACCGTAGGCAGATTGCCGGTTCTGCTCCGTGGTCCTGATGCATGACCACTGGAATCTGAGGATATTCTTCGACCGCCGCCAGGATTAAGTGTCGCAGGAAAGGTTCGCCGGCATATGATCTGGCACCGGCTGAGCCTTGCATAATAACCGGGCTGTCCGTGGCATCGGCGGCTTGCATAATCGCATGGACTTGTTCCATGTTATTCACGTTGAAAGCTGGTAGTCCGAAATTATTTTCTGCGGCGTAATCAAGCATTTGCCGCATTGAGATTAGAGCCATTGTTAATTCTCCTAAAGGTATATAGTATTCAAATTTGTTGGACGATACGCGGAGTACGGTTGACCTCATTGTTGTTTAGCGGCCAATATTTTTTCGACAATAGGCATAAATATGATTTCCATGGCGAGTCCCATTTTACCACCCGGAATCACGATATTGTTGCGGCGTGACATAAAAGAATTTTGGATCATTGCCAGCAGGTACGGAAAATCGACATCGAATTTTTTCGGATTACTCACCCGGATAACGACAAAGCTTTCGTCCAGTGTTGGTACATACCTGGCGATAAACGGGTTGGACGTATCGACTGTGGGAACTCGCTGGAAGTTGATATCCGTGCGTGAAAACTGAGGTGCGATTATGTATGCATAATCGTGCATTCGGCGCAAAATTGTTTCAGTAACCGCGTCGCGCTTATAACCGCGCTCTTCGATGTCCCGGTTGATTTTTTGGATCCATTCCAGGTTAATGACCGGAACAACCCCCACAACCAGATCAGCGTATTTGGCTATGTCGATAGTTTCAGTTTTTGCCGCCCCGTGTAGGCCTTCGTAGAACAACAGGTCGGAGTTGTCGGGTAAATCTATCCAAGGGGTAAACGTGCCCGATGGAACCTTGTGGATTGCTGCTTCGGCATCGTTATGAACGTAATAACGGCGTTGTCCATTGCCTGTTCCACCATAGTCTCGAAACAGTGCTTCCAGTCGATCAAGCAGGTTGGTTTCAGCCGAAAAGTGGCTGAACGGTTTTCCCATTTTGTCGTGATCGATTATCTTTTGCCGCATTTCCATGCGCTCGAAGCGGTGAAAACTGTCTCCTTCAAGTATTGCGGGGTGAATATTCAATCGTGTGAAGATGTGTTCAAACGCATGCTTTACGGTTGTCGTGCCGGCGCCGGAAGATCCCGTCACTGCAATGATCGGATGTTCTTTGGACATAGATCAGGTCTCCACAAAGTTGCTTAGTAAGTGGCCTTGAACAAACCTCTAGGGTAACTACTCAGCTTACCCTTAAATTTACCCGATTACGGCGTCGAAAATGCTCATGTACCTACGTACACTGCGCGTTTTCTCCTTGTACTCGACTAAATTTGAGGGCAATCTGAGCAGTTACAGGGGATTATTAAGTTCGCTGAGTAGTTACCCTCTAGGTTAATTTTTACACATTGATTTCAAGCAGCGGTTAGTGTTATTTAGCGCTGTGATACGGGCAAAACATCAATCAATGCCTGTATTCAATTACAAAAGTATCTAGTTATAGACCACTACATTGTTTCTACGATAACTGGATTCCGATTTCGATTCCGCAATCATCTTTTAGTGTATTCAAGAGGCGGATAACCTACAGTAGTTGTTTGGCCGTGTCGACAACTTGTTTAACGGTAAGCCCAAACTCCGTATATAAATCCTCAAACGGCGCGGACTCGCCAAAACGGTCGACGCCGATAGCTTTGCCACTCAAGCCGACATATTTGTACCAATACGCGGTAACGCCTGCTTCGATAGAAATTCTGGCCGTTACATGGCTCGGTAACACGGATTCACGGTAAGCAGACTCTTGCCGATCGAACGCGCTGGTACAAGGCATGGATACGACTCTGACAGAGTTACCTTGATCGGAGAGCGAGCTCGCGGCCTGCATTGCCAGGTCAACCTCGGAGCCTGTTGCGATAAAAATGATGTCCGGCGTAGCTGCGCAGTCACTCAATATGTAGCCACCGTGATTAATATTCGATAATTGCTCATCGGTATGTGTTTGGTGGGGTAGATTTTGACGGGAAAATATTAAGCATGTCGGGCCGGATTTGTGCTCGATCGCAGTCTTCCAGGCAATCGTTGATTCAACCGTATCGCACGGTCGCCAAACTTCCATATTCGGAATCAGGCGTAACGAGGCGAGATGCTCCACGGGTTGGTGAGTTGGACCATCTTCACCGAGGCCGATCGAATCGTGGGTGTAGACGTAGATCACCGGTGCCTTCATCAATGCTGACATCCGCAACGCGTTGCGGGCGTAGTCCGAAAACATCAGGAATGTCGCCCCAAACGGAATGAAGCCGCCGTGCAGCACGATCCCGTTCATTATCGCAGACATGCCGAATTCGCGGACTCCGTAGTAGATGTAGTTTCCGGAATAATCGTCCGCGTTGATGTCTTTGGAACCCTGCCAGAGGGTCAAATTAGAACCCGCCAAATCGGCTGAACCGCCTAATAATTCGGGAAGTATGGGGGCAAAAGCATTGATTGAATTCAATGATGCTTTACGGCTTGCTATATTTTCACCCGTGTTATTGACTTGATCGATGAGTTCGGTCGTATGTTTTTGCCAACTTTCCGGGAGTTGTCCGTCAAGTCTGCGCTTAAATTCTGCTGCGAGTTCAGGGAAAGCGCTGCGGTAAGCAGCGAATTGTTCATTCCATGCTTGTTCACGGGCACTACCCGCTTGCTTGGCGTCCCATTGAGAATAAATTTCAGGCGGAACTTCAAACGGTGCGTAAGGCCAATTAATATTTTTGCGTACCAACTCTATCTCTGTATCGCCCAGCGCAGCGCCATGGCAATCTTCTTTGCCTTGCTTGTTGGGCGCGCCCCAACCGATTATGGTTTTGCAGCAGATCAACGTGGGCTTGTCCGATTGTAATCGCGCTTGGTCTATTGCGTTGTGTATAGCTTCAGCGTTGTGACCATCGATGTCACGGATCACATGCCAACCGTAGGCATCGAAGCGGGCGGGTGTATTATCGGTGAACCAGCCCTCTACCTCTCCGTCGATGGATATACCGTTGTCGTCGTAAAACGCAATCAGCTTGCCTAAGCCTAGAGTTCCCGCCAGTGAGCAGACTTCGTGAGAAATGCCTTCCATCATGCAACCGTCGCCCAGGAATGCGTAGGTGTAATGATCTACGATGGTGTGCCCGTTACGGTTGAATTGTGCGCCGAGCGTTCTTTCGGCCAAGGCCATGCCAACTGCATTTGCCATGCCCTGCCCAAGCGGGCCGGTGGTTGTTTCGACCCCGGGTGTGTAACCATATTCAGGGTGACCTGGGGTTTTAGAATGAAGCTGGCGAAAGTTTTTAATGTCTTCGATAGACAAGTCGTAGCCGGTCAGATGCAAGATCGAATAGATCAGCATAGAACCGTGCCCGTTGGACATTACAAAACGATCACGATCCGGCCATGCAGGGTTGTTGGGGTTGTGACAAAAATAGTCATTCCACAAAACTTCGGCGATATCCGCCATGCCCATCGGTGCACCTGGGTGTCCGCACGTGGCTTTCTGGACCGCGTCCATGCTCAAAGCGCGAATGGCATTCGCAAGTTCTTTGCGCGATGGCATAAGAATCTCCTAATGTTACAAAGTGAAATCCGGTTAAGGTAACTTCTTTATGCTTGCAATGATAGAGAAGTAATACCGGTAGAAAAAGTTCGATACAATAACAGATCTTTATGCATAGCCGAATAGTTTTTAGCGGATAATTCGTTGGCTATTCGGCAGCCAGAGTAACAGAGAGAGTGTGGAGGGGAGTTAGTCTGGATTGATTTCGTCTCCAACGCGGATGACTTTCATGGCGTTGGTGCCGCCTTGCACGCCGCTAAGATCGCCTTTTGTAATAATGATTTGGTCGCCCTTACTAACTACTCCGTGGCGTTCCAGTTCTTCAATGACGGCTTTATTCACAACGGCGTGGTTGGACGATTCGACTTTAAAGCTGAATGGATAAACGCCGCGCAGCAACGTAACTTTTTGGCATGTACGCGTTTGCGAAGTCATCGCAAAAATCGGGATTGCGGAACTAATTCTGGACATCCAAATTGGCGTCGCCCCAGATTCGGTTAATGCGGCGATCGCATGCGTTTTCGTATGATTCGCGACATACATGGTGGATTTGGCGATCGCTTCATCAATGCGCGAGAATTGAACATCGGCATCTCTCATCCGAGTTTGTAATTTTGGTTGCTGTTCCGTTTCCAGGCAAACACGGTGCATGGCTTCTACGGCTTTAACGGGGTATTTCCCAGCCGCGGTCTCAGCCGACAACATAACCGCATCGGTACCGTCGAATACAGCATTGGCAACGTCGAATACCTCGGCTCGAGTGGGTAACGGACTGTGAATCATGGACTCCATCATTTGGGTAGCCGTAATTACAGCGGTGTCCATCTTACGCGCCATTTCTATAAGGCGCTTTTGTACCGGTGGCAGAGCAGCATCACCGATTTCTACCCCGAGATCGCCGCGCGCAATCATGATTACGTCGGATGCTTCGACAATTTCTTCAATTCTGTCCAGTGCTTCGGCACGCTCTATTTTTGCGACTATGCCCGCGTTGCTGCCGGCTGCGCGTACAAGTCTGCGTGCTTGGTGTATATCGTTGGCGCTGACTGGGAACGATACAGCAACGTAATCAACGCCAATCGCAGCAGCAGTTTTGATATCTTCTTTATCTTTATTCGTTAATGC
>CAZVFR010000229.1:0-5696 GCA_964626505.1 uncultured Methylococcaceae bacterium | reverse complement strand
ATCGGCCGCGGAGGCGGTTCGTACTCCTGTAGAATGGTTGTCAGTTCACTTGCTGCGAGTTGCGGCGCGACTTGATAGTGTAACAACCGGGTAATACCAAAACCCTTGAGTGCGGCTTCGATTGCTGCATCGTTTGTGGTTACGCTAAGCCGTGGCTGCATCCGCAGATTGCGGACACCCGCGGGCGTTTCAAACCGCCAGTCAAAGGCGTTGCCGCCGGCACGCGAAGCGATGATTGAATGTTGCGGCAAATCCTGTGGAGTCCGCGGCAATCCATGGCGCTGTAGGTATTCCCGAGACGCACAAACGACCAAACGTACCGATCCAACTCTAAGTGCACGCATGCTGGAATCCGGCAGCTCGCCAATACGCACACCAACATCCAGTCCCTCCTCCAGTAAGTTAACGATACGATCCAGAAATACGGCGGAGACGTCCGTACCCGGAAAACGTTGCAGATATTCGACAATCCCCGGCATGACAAACATGCGCCCAAACAATACCGGTGCGGTAACGGCGATGTGGCCTCGCGGGTCGGCGTTAATTCCCGCGGCGGCTTCATCGGCCGCATCTGCCTGGGCGAGAATGCGCCGCGCGTCTTCCAGATAGCGTTGGCCGGCTTCCGTGGCACGCACATAACGCGTAGTACGATTGAGAAGCTTAACACCAAGCCGCTCCTCCAGCGCCGCCACGGCCCGAGTAACCGCCGGCGGTGACATGCGCAGGCGCCGCGCACCCGCGGCAAAGCCTTCTTCCTCAGCCACGGCTACAAAAACATTCATTAAGTGTAAACGGTCCATTTATTATTCCATTATACGCAATATTATATTGTTATTTATGGTTATTCTTATTGTAAGTGGAATATGACATAGTATCAACACTCTCAGCGCATGGGTGCTGAGGCGCAATTCGAACCAATCTACACGGGAGAATCACTATGAACCGTATCAATGTCGTTGAAAACGAAAGCGCGAATGCTGAGCAACAATCACTGCTGGATGCGATACAGTCACAGCTTGGCATGGTACCCAATTTTCTCAGGGTTTTCGCCAACTCACCAACCGCTTTAAAGGCCTTTCTGGGCCTGCACGAAATCGCCGGAAATGGAAGCCTGGACATGCAGACCCGCGAACGCATCGCGTTGGCACTGGCGCAGCAGAATTCCTGTGAATACTGCGTGTCGGCACACACCGCAATTGGCCGAAAAGCAGGTTTGAATAACGCCGAAATCGAGTCAAATCGTGCGGGGAGCAGTCAGGACGCCAAAGCCGCCGTCGCGGTGAAATTCGCTCGAGCCCTAGCCGAACATAAGGGCGAGGTCACAACTGCGGAAATTCTGGAAGTCCGCAACGCCGGTTACAGTGAATCGGACATTGTCGAAATCATCACCCATGTGGGCATGAACATTCTCACCAACATTATCGGCAAGGCCAGCCGGGTAGAGATCGACTTCCCCAAAGTCGAACTCAAGCTCGCCTCGTAGAACGGAAAACCGGGGAGACTGTTGATAGTCGATGCTATCGACAGTCCAACCGATTGTGCTGGATACTAGGCAGACTCAAAGAGGTACGGCATTATGGGACACAAATTCGCACAGATCGCATTCACCGAGTCGGTACGTGAAGTTCAGCAGGCGCTCGGCAGCCGTGCTGGCTATTCGGCCATGGATGAAGGTGAGGACTATAATCACGTCCTCGGAAAACACGAAGTTGAGTTCATCTCGGCTCGCGATAGCTTTTATATGGCTAGCGTGAGCGAGACCGGTTGGCCCTATGTTCAGCACCGAGGTGGGCCGGCAGGATTCGTGCGGGTCCTTAACGAACAGACGATCGGTTTTGCAGACTTTAGCGGTAATCGTCAATACGTGAGCGTCGGCAATGTCCGGAAAGACGACCGCGTCGCACTGTTCTTCATGGATTACCCAAATAAGACCCGGCTCAAGCTATTGGGCAGGGTCCGACTGATAGACTCCACAGAATCCACATTGCTTGCCGATCTTGAAGTCGAAGACTACCGCGCTCAGGTGGAGCGCGGATTCCTGATTCAGATCGAAGCCTACGACTGGAATTGTCCGCAGCACATCACCCCGCGTTATACGGAGCCGCAAATGGAAGATCTAATGGCGCCATTGATCGAGGAGAATCGTGTGCTGAAGGCTGATCAGGTCAGCACGCAGCCCACAAGACCCAAAGTGTTCGGTGATGGTCCGCTGGAATTAGTCATTTTCGGGGTGCGCCAGCTCACGCCTCGGATTCGCGCCTTCGAACTACGCGATCCTAAAGGCGCATCCTTACCTATGATCGAGGCGGGTTCGCACCTCCAGGTTCCAGTGCAACTCCATGACGGTACGACCGTTCAGCGGCACTATTCGATTTGTTCCAACCCGGCACGCCGGGATGCTTACGAAATTGCGGTACTGCGTGATGCCAGTGGTGCGAGCGGGTCGCGGGCCGTGCATGAGTTATTCGATATTGGCTTACACCTACGTTGTGAACTGCCAACGAACACCTTTCCTCTGCATGCGGACGCACGGCCGGCTGTGTTGATCGCCGGTGGAATAGGAATTACCCCAATAAAGGCCATGGCCCAGGCATTAAAGGCCAGAGGTACTCCAATGCAACTGCATTACGCTGGACGCAGCGCACAAGAAATGGCGTTTCGTGATTGGCTCCTGCGAGAATTCGGCGAACAGGTCCCGATCTACAAGTCTGACGATGGCGAGCGAATCGATATCAAGGAAATCTTGTCTTCAGTGTCCGATGACACGGTCGTCTATGTCTGTGGACCCAACCGCTTAATCGATGCCGTTAGCAGCGTTGCGACGGACTTAAAGATCGATCCGGAACGCATCCGCGTCGAGCGTTTCGCGGCAGCTGTAAATCCTGATTCACGGCCAATCGAACTTGAATTAAGGCGCTCCGGCAAGCAGATCCAAGTTGACGTCCATCAAAGCATCCTCGATGCCATGCTTGAAGCCGGTGTAGATGCGCCCTTTAGTTGTCGAACCGGGAATTGTCGGTCCTGCGCGGTAAAAGTTCTGGATGGCGAACCTGATCACCGGGATTCGGCGCTGTCAGTGGTCGAGCGAGAGAACGATCGACTGATGTGCCCGTGTGTATCTCGCGCCAAAACCAATCGCTTGGTGCTTGATATTTGAACACCATATGGCATAGATTACCATATGCCGGCACGATTGCTATTCCGTGATAAATACGTCTGCCGGACTCAGATAGCGAGAGGCCGCATGGGCTCAAATACCGGCTTTATTATGGCTTTCCTGGCAAGTGCTTAATTCGGTATGACAATGAGCGGGGCAAAGGTGATTATCGGCATGACGGTAACCAGGAAGAACCGTACCCTTTTACTACCGTGGAACAATTGCTCCAAGACTATCAAGATAGATATCGAACACTTACGAGGTGATCATCATGAATAAACAGCATATTCATATTGGCGGTGAAGATGCGAACCGTGGCTTTGAACGCTTCGTCGAGGCCTGGCATAAGGCCGACGCGGGTAAGATCGAAAATGCGGAAATACACCTCAATTTCGAGGATTTTGCCATGTTGGCTTCGGTATTGACGCCCAAGCGTCTGCAGTTAATGAAGGCACTGCGACAACATGGCCCTTTGAGTGTACGGGCATTGGCGAAACTGTTGGAACGAGATTACAAAAACGTCCATGTCGATACCCGTACCCTGAAAAACGCCGATCTCATTCAACGAACTGAAGACGGTTTACTGGTTGCGCCATGGGATGTGATCGACGCTCATGTGCGGTTAGTTGCGTAAGCTTAAGTTTATTAAATTGATAATAATTGGCGGCTAGTAATTTACATTTATTGATATCCAAATTCCAATCCGGAACCCGCGTTGCATATTAGGGTCTCAACATTGCCCAGGTCGCTGTTGCAATTTCGTTTGACAGCCCTTCGTCCGTAACTGCGCGCGCTAAAGTTACACCAACTATCAGCAATGCAAGGCTGGTCCACAAAATGTGGCGGGTCAACAAACAGCCTGGCTTCAAACCCATTTTTAGCCGCAGTTTAATCAACCGGCACGTCATTCTCGAATAACCGGCTTTTCCCAGCGCAGATGTTCAACTTCCGGATCAAGCGGCGTTCCGGCAATCAAGTTTGTATAGTTGCTGTTTAGTTTTATCGCGAGTCCAAGGGCTTTAACTGTGCTCGCCTGAACCGGAGCGGCGGCATCGTTTAGGGTCTCCGCCCCAAAACTCGTACCCACCACTGTGCGTGCCGGTCGCTTCCCTTTGGGACCAGCCGTCCCTCAGTAGCCTTGTAATAAGTGAGCCTGCCGTTACCGACCTCAGAGAATGCTTTGCTAAATTTCATGCCGCCATCGACGAGGATTTAGACGTACTGCAGCTTCGTCTTTTAATCGGTGGACGCCCCTTGTATCTGCCTATCTTTTTGTGGTAAATCACAAATAGCAACACATGAATAAGTCGCTGGACGACAATGCAGGTAGCTATTACGAAACTATTGGTCTTGCGTTTTTCATTAGCATGGGTAAGATCGTTCTATACGGGCTCCATGCTACGGGGGATTAGATCGTGTACGAGCTTGGACATGGTTGATAATGCTACTAGATGAACACCGCTGATATAGCAACTGTACGTCAGCACCTCAATAGCGTCCTAGGTAGTCGAACATTGATTCAGGCCGACCGTCTTCGTCGATTTCTGAAATACATTGTTAATTACACGTTGTCCGGACGGACGGATCGGCTAAAGCAATTTTCAATCGCAATCGATGTTTTCGATCGAGATGAATCTTTTGATCCCGCTATCGATGCAATCGTGCGGGTTGAAGCCGGCCGGATACGATTTTCCAACTGGCGTATGCTATTTCGCGCTCGAGCGCTACTCAGCCGCCGTGGAATCATTGCGGAGCAGCATCAATGCGAATCCTACCTTCTTACCTTCTTATTTGTATCTGGCTGCGACTTTGAGCTTGCTTGACCAGCAGGAAAAGGTGCGACCCGTGGTCGAGATCATTAATGAGCTTGATCCAGACTATCGTCCAACAGTAACTCGTCATGAAAACTTCAAATACGCGAAAGATCGAGACAGGTTTATCGGTGCGATTACCCGTGTTATGGGAATCTGATAAATTCAATACACCATGATTTAATCGCTCTGTGCGCTTGTCAAGAATCTCATCGATAACCAACCTCTAAAACCGCTCTAATCTCCCAGTTTGTTCTCGGCCCTGTAATCGTCTAATTTTATTGGATTATAGAGGAGCTCCAGCTAAACCCGACCGCCCCAAACAAAGACATCCTATGTTTTGCCACCCTAGGTTACTAACCGTTACCGACTTATATAAACGCTGCTCTCGCTGGATAATGCCGGTCAAAGGATGGTCACGAATCGACCTCCCCTGGATTACCTGAAATCAATAGAAGGAGGAGCGCAAAATGAATCCGAGCAAGCATAACGGCAATCTTGAGATAGAAGCTTGTACCGTGTCTCTAAGCCGGCAATGGAGGTGAACCATGCAAACTAATTCATCAACATTATCACATCGTTTTTTTACCGCGGTCACGGCTATACCAAAAACGAGCATTACACTGGGCTTGCTGATTATTATTGGCACCGCAGCTTTTATACCAACGTTGACGGTAACTACTCAGCGAAAATAATTAAAAAAAGTACTTGACAGGGTTTTAGTGCAA
>CAZVFR010000228.1:1329-5704 GCA_964626505.1 uncultured Methylococcaceae bacterium | reverse complement strand
AAATCCGGGCATCAAAAAATGATACATCGCCCAGAGTTCACCAAGATGATTTTCCATCGGCGTACCGGTCAGGCAAAGTCGATGCGAACACTTTAGGCCGTACACAACTTGCGTGGTTTGTGATTTAGGATTCTTGATGGCTTGGGCTTCGTCAAGAATGACGTAATGAAAATGATGCTCCATTAGATGCGACTTGTCACGCCGCAACAAAGGATACGTCGTTAAAACGATATCGTTGTTCTCAATATCATCAAAGTAAGCGTGGCGGTCCGAACCGTGCAAGACCAATACCTTGAGATCGGGTGAAAATCTTTGCGATTCGCGCCGCCAGTTACCCATTAAGCTGGTCGGCGCGATGACCAAACAAGGCTGCTGCATGCGACCACTTTGTTTCTCCACGAGTAAGTGGGCCAGGGTTTGAACTGTTTTCCCCAATCCCATGTCGTCGGCTAGAATTCCGTTGAATTCAAAACTACGCATAAACTGCATCCAGCTTAAGCCCTGCTGCTGGTAGGGTCTCAATTCAGTGTTAAATCCGGGGGGTGTAGCCACGGGTTCGATCCCCTGAAAGTCTCGGAGCCGCTGGGTCAAATGCCGCAATTCGTCGGCCCCTCGCCATTTCAGTCCGGGGTCGTTCAGAAGATCGATAACTTGTACACCTTGGTGCACGGATAACATGAGTTTGCCGTCTTCATTCAACGGTTCGTGGTCGTATAATTCCACCAACGCATCGAAAATAGGGCGAAGACGCTGGGAAGGAAGCTTCAGCCAGCGGTGCTCGCCGACCGGCACCATGAAATGAGAGCGTTTGTTTAGATAATCCCTCAGTGCTTGCGGATCTCCGCTCTGGGATAGCAGCGCTACCAGGGCTGGAAGTAAATTCACATGCTGTCCGTCGAGCTCCACCCCCAAGGCTAGAGAAAACCATTCGGAATCGGACTCGTCATCTAATTCCGCATGCCACTCGTCAAAGACTTCGAATTTGAGATGAAAACTTTCATCGAGGGTGATCTGCCAGCCTTGCGCTTCCAGCGCGGGAATATCCACTTCAACAAATTGATGCCATTGCAGCGCCGAGTCCGCAACCGAATCGCTGGTGAAAAGCCAGTCCATAGTTTCATGTGTATCGGGATGATAGTGATTCAGCAGATGCAAACCTCTGGAATATAACTCATCCATAGCATCGAGTTCTGCTTCCACGCAACGTTCTACCGTATAAACCGTGTTATCCAAGTCAATTGTAGTAAATTCCTGTTCGGCAATATCTTCCAACTCAATAGCGCCGTAGCGGAAGCTCAGCTTGACACTATGAAACCAGTGATCTCCGGCGGATTCACCGGGAGCCTTTATGCTGTGAAGCAGGAGGTGCGGCACCGGCTGCTCCCCTTCCACTCTTATGTGCTTAATATCCAGCGTAACCGGCGTGTCCAATCCATATTCGGGTACATCCAAAAGCAGTCGGCGGCTGACTTGCTCAAGTTTGTCCTCGGGTATAAATGGAGCGGCCAACAAAGCGAGTGTTTGGTCCGAGTTTAATTGCTCATGTTCCACCATACCTATCTGGTAGCTTGCGGAATCAATGTACCAAAGCGAATTCAAGTGAAACAGGTGGCTTACCGACACGTGAATTTCATGCTGTAGCCTTTGGCCATCAGCTTCCTTTTGCCAGAAAAATTCAAGCTTGTGCGAACGGCCCATCGAAAGTGGCGGTGAATCCTTGTCTTTCCAATAACAGCGGCCGCTGGACAACATTTTGCGCAGCGCAAGTTCACCCATCTCACCGGTTAGGATATAACTATTGTCATAGTCGTAGTAATAGTAAGCGTTGCCATCTGCCAGTAATTGGGCAATATCTTTGTCAACCGGCGACACAAATCGGTCCGCATAAGACCCACGAATTTTTTCTAAGGGGTATTTCGACGGTTTGCCGTAGCCACCCTTCTTAAGCAGCCGAACCTTCTGCGACAGAATCCTGAGACCTTGAGTCTCACTAGAGTCCTTCGGGTCGAGAACATAAATCAAACAGAAAGGGGCGTCCTGCGGCAAAGCTTGGAGTGTGTCAGATGTTGACCTTCGGCTGGCGTGCTCCAAACTATCCAGCCAGGAATCAACCGACGCACCATTGGGGGCAATCCCGGGTGTATCTTCGGAATCCAATACATAGAGCATTGCCGCCGCAACATGCTTGCAATTTTGCATCACGGGGCACGAGCATAGGCCGCTTACGCCAATGGGTTTTTTGCCGCGTTCGTCGATGGCAATTGATTGTTCATAAACGCGCCCGCCGCTCCCGCCAACCGTGGACGAAAGAAACATACCCATGGGCCCGTCAGTCACCGCAACATCAAGAACTTTACCGGATTTGAAATAATCCATGCCCCGCACAAATGCACGCCCGCCACAGGCGCGTTCTATACTCTCAAGATTTAACAGATTAGACATTAGGAAACAATTTCTGTTTGTTGCATAGTAACTACTCAGCTTACCCTCAAATTTACCCGATTACGGCGTCGAAAATGCTCATGTACCCACGTACACTCCGCGTTTTCTCCTTGTACTCGACTAAATTTGAGGGCAATCTGAGTAATTACAGGGGTTTTTAAGTTCGCTGAGTAGTTACGTTGCATATACATTATTGGCTACTAAACTTTTGCATTAAGCAGGCGGGTCAAAATAGCATAAGTTTTGATTCAAAACGAATGACAATTCATGCATGCTGAAACCACGCGAACTTTTTGGTATTAGGTCGATGATTAAGGTCTTTGTAACCGAACTCATCTTTTCAAGACTGCCTTTTACTTATCCACCCAAAGTTTAGGGAATCCATAAACTAAACAGGAAATTTATGAATATCAGATGCCTGATCAGCACCATGGTACTGCTGGCCGGTTGTAGCTCTATCGCGACCACATCGGTCGAAACCGACGATTTAATCAGAAAACAAATAGTCGGTACATGGTACGGAAACTACAAATGGCAGAATCAAACGCACTCAGACAGTTGGATAAGAGCCAGTAGCCAGGATCGATACACGGCGGACGGCAGTGTGATTGGAAGATTGCCTATGTTTTCCCAAACCGCGAAGAACGACTAACCTACGAAGCAAGTTGGGATATAGAAAGTGGCTATTTGCTCGTCGAGATCACCGAATCCAGCGGCGGATATCTAATATCCGGCGATCAAACCAAGGACAAGATTCTCTCTCTGTCCGATACAATGATGGAAGTTCAGGCCGAAGACGGAAACATAATTGTTCTGCGGAAACAAAAATAGCAACCTGTATTGCAGTTCGCGAAAAAAAGAGAAAAAAGGACGGATTCATACTGGGACTACTAACCTGTAATAGCTCCAGGCTTTCAATAGTTATTCAGACTAGATGCATATTGGGACCCAGCATATAAACGCTACGCGGTTATTTCAGTGTACCGGAAGCTAGTCCGGCTTTCTCACCAGAGGGCTAGAATGGCAACCCTTCAATCACCTCTCGACATTCCAGTTCCACATCTTTTTTACGGCAGTGATGTCCTTCCGCAGATTCCGAACATTCCATCACGCCTTTGTTTTTAATCTGAACAATCGACCATCCAGCGGAGATCTGTCGTCTACATGACGATTTTGCAAAGCGGGCAAGTTCCGACTCGGCTTTTTCCATGGCGGTCTTCTTGTCTTTTTTCCAGTTTGTGTAGATTGAATCCACTGTAACTGTTTTGTAGTTGTATTTTGTTTCCGCTGGCGTATCCCCTTGACTGCATGCGGATACAAACAGGCATAAGATCGAGAAAAACGCTATTTTCATTTTAAATTCCTCTATTAATCTCACTTTGTTTCGATGGATTTAGCGGAGCTACCCCGCATTTATAACCAGAATCTACCGATCTGAATTCGCTGCAAGCAGTGCTTGGCGACACCTCGAATCTATCGACTCAATATTGTATAGTGAATTAGTCGGGAATTGCAGGGTTTTGTTGAACGATTCTTTGGGAGCAAATGCATTCTTCTGCGGATTGTCTGAGCGCCCTTTGGGCAAAGTGATCTTTTCGTAGACTCTCCATATCAATCATTTGCTGCCACTAAGATAGGTGTGAAGGGGTCGGTGCTTTAACTATCGTATCTCTTATCGTAAGACATTTAATAATCGAATAGGCTGAGCCCCTGCTACCTTGATAGGAAATCGGCTCGGCATCTCTGACGATAATACGGACAGTATGGTATTCGCAATTCGCGGCCTGACCCCCTCTACTAATTCGCAATTCGCGGCCTGACGCCCTCTAACTCAATTAATATTAAGCTGGTAATGGACCGAAGATTTCTGCGGGCCAAATTCGCGCTTCGCCGGTTTCCGGGTCGAAGTCGCGGTAGCCTAGCCAGCGCCAGG
>CAZVFR010000228.1:0-1319 GCA_964626505.1 uncultured Methylococcaceae bacterium | reverse complement strand
GCGATTCGCGGCCTGACCCCTCACTCGCTTGTTTCCCCAAAATCCGCATAATTTCCACGGTGTCACCATCAATGCGGTAATAAATTGAATGGCCGACATATACGCTACAGCGGTATCCTGTGCGGATATAGTTAACGGCTTGCCATAGGTACGGATTTTCAGCCAATTCGCAAAAACGCGCTATCAGTCCATCATAATATCTGTCTGCCTGATCCAACCCGAAAGAATGTATTCCATGTTCATAAAGTCCGTCTAGATCCTTTCCAGCTTCTTCATTCAGTTTATAAGCGGCCATTTTCCCTTAATCGTTTTTGTACACCTTGTTTAATCTCATCAGGAGTGCGAAGACTCAATCCGCTCCCTTCGGCTTTAATAAGTGCGGAGCGGATAGCTTCTATTTCAGCGCTTTGATTTTACTCTCTACGAATTAAGTCGCGTAAAACTTCGCTTGCATTGCCATAGTCACCCTTCGCTATTTGTGCCTTGATCCAAGCGTTTTGTTGATTAGTGACGGTAATACTTTTCTTGACCATTCCCACAATTTAATCTCCAAAAATGAATGCGGTTTATGCTACTGAGTAGTATATTATAATCCTCATTATCTTAATCTATTGGAAAGCAATATTTCTTTTTCCTATTACCAATCAATGTGGCAAGGTGTTGGCACATCACATTTTGAGAACTGCACAACATGCATTAGAAACGAGCCGGTACTAAAATCTATGGCTCTGGGAGCAAAACTCATCGTCTTTGAATATTATGAGAAATCCAACGCCACCTCTAATCTGGCTAGGCGAAAAACGCGGTATATCGTATTACAAGACTTTGGAAACAATCCAACGTACACCTCAATATCTTGTGGTAATCGGTTTTTACCGTAGACTGCGGTTGTTCGATGTAAGGGGTATCGTATGGCACGCGACATTACGACAAAAACCCAAGATTCCGTTCCTGACTAGATTCTTCGACAGTAAACGAATTATTCAGATCGACCTTAATTTCGAAGAAGTCGGGGCTGAAGAATTGGAGTCGTTCAAAATCAAACTGATAGATCAATACAATAGATATCCTATGGGTTTCTCGAAGCAATTCGATAATAAGCAAGCAATTATTAAGGGTATTCAAACATCTTCCAGCATGGATGTATTGTTCGATTTTGTCGCTAAAACGATCTCCCACGATACGTAGATATGCCTACAAACCCTTTACCCTTTGAAGCAAAACCATCACCCTTAATGTGACAGCAACACTAGGTATAATCTCCGATACGCATGGTTTGGTTCGTCCCGAAGCAATCGATGCACTACAGGGCTGTGAAC
>CAZVFR010000227.1:0-5710 GCA_964626505.1 uncultured Methylococcaceae bacterium | reverse complement strand
TCTACCCGGCGAAGAATTCCCCCATTTTTGACCGGAATCATCATAACGCCGCGCGCATCCTGGGGTGTTTGAGCTTGGATGGATTGCCCCATAGCTAATGCTATAGTCAGTTGTTCCAAATTAAGGCCGTCATCGTTGTCCAATACTCGCGCACAGTCGCCGCCTATGGTTCGCGAGGCGACTTCCAATATCCACGCATCTTTCTCGTTGATCCGCAACTCAGCATGTACCGGCCCGGTCGTTAGTCCATAACAATTGCAGGCCTCGGAAACCCGTTGTTGTATCCGGGCCTGGATTTCGCCGTCCAAAATTGACGGTGTGACATAGAGGGTTTCTGCGAAATACGGACCTTCCAGTGGATCCGGCTTGTCGAACAAAGCCAGTGGTATTAGTCGGCCATTTTCCAGAAATCCTTCAAAAGCCACTTCAGCACCATCAATATATTCTTCCACCAGCACATGAGTTTTATCGAAGGCGTTGTTTGATAGCTCAATGATAGATTTGATACGTTGGCAGGCCGCAATAAATTCAATTTTATTATCGGCGCGAATGACCCCGCGACTGGCTGACATATTCAGCGGTTTAACAACACAGGGCCAAGGAAGTTCATTGGCTTGTTGATTCAATGATTGTTCGAGATCGATCAGCGCATGAAAAGGAACCGCACAGCCGGCACGGGATAATTGTGCTCGCGCCAAGTCTTTTCGGCATGATAGGCGTGCTGCATCGGGAGGATTATGCGGGAGCCCAAACTCATACGCAGCTTTAGCAGCCAGTTCAACGGTACTGTCATCGCTGCCGAGTATACCGACAAAGGGTTTTTGCTGAGCGGCGTGCCGAATGCGCGCCAAGGAGCCGTCTATATCGTTTAAATCGACATGTAAACCGTCGTAGACCTCGGAAATTAACGAATGCTCACCGCGCGAAGCGATCAGCACTTCCAGGCCCATTTGCTTCGCGGCTTTTAAATAAGGCGCTATCCGATAGCTGTCAGGCTGAGCAATGAGTAGAAAACGACCGTTAACCGCAGCCGCCACCGCCAACAGCACCGCAAGTACCACAGGTACCCGCCCCATCACTTTGCGCAAACGCATTTTTGAAGACAAAACTCTCGTTAACGCCCTGGACTTGATAGTCTATTTCCACATCTTCAAGAAAGCTAAGCGCAATAGTATCCACGTAAATATTTATCCCATTTGCCTGCAGAACGCAATCATATTGATTGGACTTTTCTACGAGAGTCATGCCGTACTCCATACCGCCGCAACCACCACCCTGGACAAAAATACGCACCCCTGCGACATCGGTTTCACTTTCGGTTATCGCGATGAGTTGCTTAATAGCCTCAGGCGATACTTTGATTTCATCGGTTAATGTGTGGTTGAACTGAATGTTGGACACCATGGCCACCTCTTAAGTCGTCTACGATGCTGCAATTCTATCATGCGAACCGGTTGAATTACTAAAAAAGCGGACAATTAACGTAACATATCATCAAGCCTCAAAACGGATAAAATTGCACGGCCAAGAATAGTGAAAGACAGACGATCACCGGGAGCATTACCACTGCTTTGCCCCAACGCGCAGCCACATTCGAATCAATGAAAGTTCGAGCAAGTGATACCCTAAGTCGAATCTCTTTTGGTTGCGGGCTTTTGCTGTTCCAGTGAATTACTCGTTGGTTTCGATCAACGCCGTAACTCCCCACAGCCAAGCGGTCATCGCCTGCATAGATAGACTCAACCTCTACTTCAGGGATTCTAAGCATTACACATCGCCATGCAGATTCAGTAGGATCCCAGTCGTGTTCATTTAATTTCATATCAAACGGTGTATCCATAGTCATTACCTTCGATCAATTTTTTGTGAAAACCCATTAACCTTTCCTGCTCAGTTACAATCGCGTTTTTTCGAGAATGATTAAAGGCACTATTCACTGCTGAATCTGTGAACTAATTACCACTGGAAAGCAGATGATTTCCTCAGTTATTTTATCGCTTGACGAATACTTGTCGTAGTGGCAAGGTAAGACCGCTTTTCCAGTATTTAATGCGAAGATGAGAGGGGGGATATGATGGAACGATTTAAGTATATATTCGTTGTGGTTTTTCTGAGTGTGATTGCCATTAGCCAAGTTCAAGCAAACGAACAACTGGCCACGGACAGTGGTTGCATGAACTGCCACAAAGTTGATGGCAAAGGTATATGGCCATCACTCAAAGAAATTGCCACTAAATACAAGGCCGATTCGGGTGCTGAAGCTGCCTTAGTTGACAAAGTAAAAAGCGGTGGGTCGGGCACTTGGGGAACCATGCCAATGCCGCCAAACTCTCCGCGCATCAGCGATGCGGATATACAGACTATGGTAAAGTGGATTCTTGCGATGTAACATAATATCTACTGGAGTCCGGCAGGAAGTGGCTGCGCCAAGCCACTATTAAACCTGCCGGACTCTCACATTCAAACCGCTAACATGCTCATTCTGTTGGCACTTCGACGCTGTCGTCGGCTCCGCTAACCAGATCAAACAAGGCCACATCGCGTTCTATCATTTCCGCGTAACCACCCATTGCTATCGTGTTAGTACTATCACTACATTGTTTTTCGCGTTGTCTAGAAAAGTGCTGCATGTGTAAATAATGCGTCTCGATTAACGCTTGCGTACGATGGCAATAATGATCAGCCAGCTCAATACCGGCTTCGTTGGATTCGTTGATAGCTCGGGTTAGTGTCACGGCCATTATCGAAAGGTGCATCGCGATGCAGGCAAAATGAGCCAAGAGCTGCTGACGGTTTTCGAACGCTTCCATTGGCGTCGAAAGTTTTGAGTCCGGAATTGTTTGATTTGTAAAGTTGTTTTTGAACATTTGCCAGACGTAGCCTAAACCCTCTGCAAATAGTTTGCTGTACACGACACGTCGTAATCGCCTATTCTGTTTGACTAAATAGTCCGTGTGACTACGCAGAAGCGGCGCATTTAACGGGTCTATTTTTGCACCGGAATAAAGTATTTGAGTAAAATAACGCCGCGCAATTTTGATAAAACTCAAACTACGCTGAATAATCGATTGTTTCGAATTTACCAAATCCTGATAATCTCTCAACAAGCCATCCAGAAGACATCGCGATATATACAGCATTAATACGTTGGAGCCGCCTTCGCCGATCTTCATCAGTCTCGCACTACGGTAAATCCTTTCTATCGGTAGCGCTATCTCGCCACGCCGAATTTGCGAAGCAAAGGTTTCATAGCCACGACCGCCCCTAAGCTGTAGCGCGTCATCCGCTATCTGCATCAGTTCCTGCGATGCGAACAGTTTCAGCATCGCGGCTTCTAATCGGATATCGCTATCCGGTGTATCCGCAAGGCCCGAAACAAAGCGTAAAAACGACTCGGTCGCGTAGATTGACGTATTCATATTCAAAATGCTGATCGCATTAAGCTGGTGCTGACTCAACGACTTCCCACCTTGCACGCGTTCTACGCCCCACCAACGCGAGATAAACTCCAGCTGCTTCATCATCCCCAAGCATATCGCCGCGATATTGATGCGCCCTGAGGCCAGATTTATAAACGCGATTTTCAACCCATCCCCTACCCGCCCGATCATTTGCTCTTTTGCTACGCGCACATTTTCCAAAGCGATGGCTGCATTCGGCAGACCGTGCCAGCCGCAGAACTCCAACGGTTTTATCGACAAGCCGGGGCTATTCCGTTCAACCAAAAACGCGGTGATTCGATTCCGCCGATCCGCATTGTTCAGGGTTTCACCCGGATAGATGACAACCGCCAACATGATATACACATCGGCGATTGTGCCCAGCGTGGTATACAGCTTTCCGCCCTGACTCCAGCTGCCATTCAAGATGAAGGTTTTAGCATCGGCTGAGTTTCTGGCTTCGGTTTCTAGTCTGCTGGGATCTGATCCGGTCTCCGCTGTAGTCAGGCAAAACGCGCCAATGGCACCATCCGCCAATTGACCAAGATAACGTTTGCGCAGCATCTCGCCATGACATTTTTCTTCAGCAGTCCGATTTTCTTCCAGTTTCCGCAAAGATAGTAGTCCTTGCGCGACGCCCAGTTGCTGCACCGAGACGAACAGAGCCAGTACTTCGCTGCGGCTGGCTATAAGCTGTAATAACCTCGAAAACTCAACCTGGGAAATTTCCAGTCCACCATACTTTTTAGGAATCCTGGCTTTCAGGCACCCCAATCGTCGTAGACTATTTATATACAATTCGGGTATTGCTTTATCTTGTTCTATGGATTCGGGATCGACTTCTGTTTCCAGCCACTCCTGAATATTTAGTAGTGATGAGTCACCCCTTGCTTGTATTTCTACCCAGCGTTTCAAGCAGGATGAAATAGCCGAATAGTCGATAATTCCTTGGATCAGCGAAGCGAAGGGTGAAGATAAGCGGCTACCCTGCACACTCTCTATTACATCTCGGAATCGCTGATAATCTGAAGTCATAGCTATTTCCTAAGAGGGGAAGCTGGGTAGTCGCAATGGTGCGTGCAACGCACCCTACATTAGTAATCTAACCAAGTAGAACTAACGATATCGATTACTAAACCGGTACTAAGGCGTCAGCTTGTGCTTCAGGTGCGGCCTTCATAAACGCATCCAAGCCGGTGCAATGCGCGTAAATTTGTCTGATCAGCGAATAATTTTGCAAATCACATTCGTATCGGATGGCGTTGTAAACCTGAGGAATTAAAAACGCGTCGGCAATTCCAGGCCTGCCCGCAAAGCAGTAGCGTCCCTCACATGCGCGGCTTGCCAATAACTGCTCAAACGCATCGAATCCGAGCGCGACCCAATGGTGATACCACGGTAGATTATTGTGTTCGTTATGCGTCCTTTCCGATGCGCGATAATCCAATATGCGAAGGTTGTTCAACGGGTGAATATCACAGGCGATAATCTGGGCTAGTGCGCGAACATAGGCTCTGTCTTCAGCCGACTCCGGCAACAAGCTGGGTACAGGATAGGCTTCCTCCAGATATTCGATAATCGCGGCTGATTGAGTTAGCACGGTTTCACCAATTTTTAATGCCGGCACCAATCCTTGGGGATTGGTCTCGAGGTATTCAGGTGAGCGTTGCTGGGAATACGGTGCGCGCAAATCTATCGATTCAATAGCATAATCAATGTTCTTAAGATTCAACGCTATTCTGACCCGGTACGCGGCCGAACTGCGATAATAGGAATACAATTTCAAACGCATGACTGGATGTTCTGATCAATCGCACCAAATATCGATTCGCCTTCAGCGTTTTCCATTTCTATACGCACGCTATCCCCAAACCGCATAAACTCGGTAGTCGGCTGTCCGGTTTCCACGATTTCCAACACGCGCTTTTCAACAATGCAAGAATAACCATTTTCGAGATCATTATTGCTGACCGTGCCTGAACCAATGATCGTTCCGGCGGCCAAACTACGCGTTTTTGCGGCATGACTAATCAATTCCGCAAAATTGAATTGCATATCCTCGCCTGCATTGGCTCGGCCACAAAGTTTGCTATTCCAATACACGTGTAGCGGCAAATGAAGTTTGCAATCATGCCAGGCCTCACCGAGTTCATCCGGTGTAACCGCGACCGGGGAAAATGCACTGGACGGTTTTCCGTTCAAGAATCCAAAACCTTTAGCGAGTTCGGCGGGAATTAGATTGCGCAATGACACATCGTTGACCAACATCA
>CAZVFR010000226.1:0-5772 GCA_964626505.1 uncultured Methylococcaceae bacterium | reverse complement strand
AATTTGAGGGCAATCTGAGCATTTACCGGTAGTTTTTAGTTCGCTGAGTAGTTACGTTTATTTTGACTGTTACCTACAAAATCTTAAGCGTTTCCACATTTCGCCACCGTCTCGTAGCCGATCTTAGTGTAAAATCCGCATCCTTCATCTAATTCAGGGAAAAATGTGTTAAACATCGATAAAAAAGGCTTGAAAGCCCAAGCACACAGTCTAATGCCGGTTGTAACTACGGGCCAATCGGGCGTCACCGCGAATGTTCTTGCGGAAATTAATATTGCTTTGAACCATCACGAACTCATTAAAGTCCGCGTTCGGTCCCAAGATCGCACACAACGAAAAATATTGGCGGAAAAAATCTGCTCCGAAACGGGTGCGATATTAATCCATTTGATTGGTCAAATTACAATTTTGTATAGGAAAAACCCAGATAATCACTGTCCCGGGGTTACTCGTAGCGAATCGAAAGTATTTCGTATTCCTTGAGCCCGGCCGGCGCCTGAAACGAGACAACATCCTCCTCTTCCTTTCCGATCAACGCGCGCGCTATTGGCGACGAAACCGAGATTCTGCCGGCTTTGATATCGGCCTCATCTTCGCCGACAATCTGGTAGGTAACAACCTGTTCGCTATTCAAATCTTCAATTTCAACGGTCGCGCCAAAAACAACTTTGCCATTGGCGTTAAGCTTGGTAATATCGATGACCTGAGCATTTGATAATTTGCCTTCTATATCAGCAATTCGGCCCTCAGTAAAACTTTGCTGCTCTCTCGCGGCGTGGTATTCTGCATTTTCCTTCAAGTCACCGTGCTCCCTGGCTTCGGCTATCGCGGTAATAATCCTGGGACGAACCACGGTTTTCAATTCAGTCAACTCTTTCCGCAACGCGTCGGCTCCGGCTACAGTTAGCGGTATTTTATTCATTGGTTATACTCCGACAAAAACACTTCAATTCACCTTAAGCGTCCAAAAATTTCGCGTGAAGATCTTGCAATTTATTAACTTCGCCGTTTTCGACATTCCCAAACGCGAAGCTTGTCGCGCGCGCCCCCGCTAACGTTGTAGTATAAGTCACGCGGTGCTGTAACGCAGCTCGTCTAATCATAAATGAATCCGCGACCGCCTTGCGCCCTTCCGCCGTATTGACTATCAATTTTATCTGATCGTTCTTGATCAAGTCGACAACGTGCGGTCGACCCTCCTGAACTTTGTTTATGGTTGCACATGAAATCCCAACATTTTGCAAAACATTTGCGGTACCCAGTGTCGCCACCAATTCAAATCCCTGACTAACCAAGTCCTGCGCGATGGGAATCAAATTCGCCTTATCCGCATCTTTAACGCTGATGAGAATTTTACCGTGCCGAGCCAAATCTACACCCGCCGCCCGCTGAGCTTTTGCGAATGCCTCTCCGAAAGATTCACCGACACCCATTACTTCCCCGGTAGATTTCATTTCCGGACCGAGTACCGGGTCCACACTGGGAAATTTTATAAACGGGAATACCGCTTCCTTAACTGAAAAAAAGTCCGGTATACGCTCATCCAATATCCCCTGCTCGCGAAGCGTTTGGCCAACCATACAGCGCGCCGCAATTTTGGCAAGCGGATAACCGGTAGCCTTTGACACAAATGGGGCCGTCCTCGAAGCTCTCGGATTAACTTCCAATACATAAATTTCTCGACCTTGGATGGCAAACTGAGTGTTCATCAAGCCAATAACACCTATTGCTCGAGCCAATTTTCGCACCTGTTCGCGTAGCGCTTCTTGCAATTCATCGTCCAGACTGTAGGGTGGAATCGAACACGCGGAATCACCGGAATGGATGCCGGCTTGTTCGATATGTTCCATCAGACCGCCAATCAAAACATCCTGGCCATCGCAAATCGCATCGACATCCATCTCAATCGCATTGTCAAGATACCGATCCAGCAGTACGGGCGACTCATTTGAAACGCTTACTGCATCACTCATATATCGCTGCAATTCGTGCTCATTGAAAACTATTTCCATAGCTCTACCCCCCAGCACATAGGAGGGGCGAACAACGAGTGGATAACCAAGTTCTCGCGCCGCGACTGTTGCCTGGTCCACCGAACGCACGGTGGCATTGGGTGGCTGCTTTAAACCCAATTCATTAATCAGACCCTGAAAGCGCTCTCTATCCTCGGCCAAATCGATAGAATCAGGTGAAGTTCCTATTATCGGCACACCTGCCGCCTCCAATGCTCGCGCCAATTTCAATGGGGTCTGTCCGCCGTATTGAACGATTACCCCCGTTGGCTTTTCGATCGCTGCAATTTCGAGTACGTCTTCCAAGGTTAAGGGCTCAAAATAAAGCCGATCAGAGGTATCAAAATCAGTCGAAACCGTCTCTGGATTGCAGTTAATCATGATGGTCTCAAAATCATCACGTAGCGCCAGCGATGCGTGTACACAACAATAATCGAATTCTATGCCCTGGCCAATGCGGTTCGGGCCACCGCCCAATACGATGATTTTCTTTCGATCAGACACTTGCGCTTCGCATTCTTCGTCGTAAGTTGAATAAAGATACGCAGTTGTAGCAGCAAATTCGGCCGCGCACGAGTCTATGCGTTTGTATACCGGTCGAATGTCGTAACCCTGTCGAACAACACGCACCTCAGCTTCGGAAACACCCAAGAGATAAGCGATTCTGGAATCAGCAAAGCCCTTGCGCTTGAGCCGAAACAGGGCCGTTTTATCCAGATCTTTCAATGACATCTGTGAAAGTGATTGCTCACTTATAACCAGGTCTTCAATCTGGGCAAGAAACCAGGGATCAATGCTGCACAGATCAAATATCTGATCCAAACTAAAGCCCAAACGAAACGCTTCAGCCACATACCACAAACGATCCGGCCCCGGATGTTGCAATTCATGTCTAACAATTTCATCGCTATCTCCAGCGCTGGCATTCAACACAGTATTGAGCCCGTCGACACCGGTTTCCAAACCGCGCAACGCTTTCTGCAAAGACTCCTGGAAGGTCCGGCCAATCGCCATAACCTCACCCACCGACTTCATTTGTGTCGTCAATCTGTCGTCGGCTTGAGGAAACTTTTCAAAAGTAAACCGAGGTACTTTGGTTACCACATAATCGATCGTCGGTTCAAACGATGCCGGCGTTGCGCCGCCAGTAATTTCATTACGCAATTCATCCAGCGTATAACCAACCGCAAGCTTGGCGGCAACTTTCGCAATTGGAAAACCCGTTGCTTTAGACGCCAAGGCCGAAGAACGCGAAACGCGCGGATTCATTTCAATCACAACCAGTCGGCCATCCGCTGGATTAATCGCGACCTGAACATTAGAGCCCCCAGTATCCACACCGATTTCCCGCAGCACCGCTATTGATACATTTCTGAGTATTTGGTACTCCTTATCAGTCAACGTCTGCGCCGGCGCTACGGTAATCGAATCCCCCGTATGCACGCCCATGGGGTCCAAATTCTCAATCGAACACACAATAATACAGTTGTCTTTCGAATCGCGAACCACCTCCATCTCAAATTCCTTCCACCCCAACACCGATTCCTCGATGAGTAATTCATTGGTTGGCGAAAGATCTAAGCCGCGTTCACATATCTCAACAAATTCCTGCCGATTGAATGCGATGCCTCCGCCGCTACCACCCATGGTGAAAGAGGGCCTAATAATCGCCGGATAGCCGATCGACACGACTACATCCAGCGCCTGCTCCATTGATCTGGCGATTTCTGAATGCGGAACTTCCAGACCTATGCGGTGCATGGCCTGGCGAAACAAATCACGATTCTCAGCTTTCTCGATCGCTTCTTTGCTTGCCCCAATCAGTTCGACTCCGTAACGCGCCAGAACACCTTCACGTTCCAAATCCAACGCGCAGTTCAACGCTGTCTGACCACCCATGGTGGGTAATAGCACGTCGGGTTTCTCTTTTTCGATAATTCGCGCCACAGTTTGCCAATCCACGGGTTCTATGTAGATCGCATCTGCACTGTCCGGATCCGTCATAATGGTCGCCGGATTGGAATTAACCAAAATTACCCGATAACCCTCTTCGCGCAACGCTTTGCACGCTTGGGTACCGGAATAGTCAAACTCGCAGGCCTGTCCGATCACTATGGGTCCGGCGCCTAACAACAATATGGAGTGGATATCGGTTCTTCTAGGCATGTTAGTCAGAAATCTACAAAAAAGAGCGGCGACAATACTACGCCATTAACTCAATGAAACTATCGAATAAATGTTCCACATCATGCGGTCCAGGACTCGCTTCGGGGTGTCCCTGAAAACCGATAGCAGGGCAATCACTACGCTTTATGCCTTGCAAACTACCGTCAAAAAGCGAACGATGGGTAGCAATTAAATTGTTTGGAAGCGACTTTTCGTCGACCGCGAATCCATGGTTTTGACTGCTAATCATCACCCGGCCATTTTCTAAATCCTGAACCGGATGGTTTGCTCCATGGTGGCCAAACTTCATTTTTTCTGTTCTGGCACCCGACGCCAGAGCCAATAACTGGTGGCCCAGACAGATCCCAAATACCGGGACTTTATGTTTTAGGATTGATTGAATCGCCGCAATGGCATAGCGGCAGGGTTCCGGATCACCCGGACCATTCGATAGAAATACGCCATCGGGGTTTTGCTCAAGTACATCCTCGGCGGGTGTTTGGGCCGGAACAACACTCACCTGGCAGCCCCGCTCCACCAAAAGACGCAGAATATTCCTTTTAACACCAAAATCATAAGCAACCACATGGTACGCAGTCCGTTCAGAATTTTGATGTCCGCCTTTTAACCGCCAAACACCTTGGTCCCATTGGTACGGCTGCTTTACGCTAACAACCTTGGCCAAATCCATGCCCTTAAGCCCTGGAAACGCGCGGGCTTTGGCAATTCCATCAGACGTATCAATGGCGTCACCCGCCATGATACAACCCCGCTGCGCGCCTTTATCACGCAGAATCCGTGTTAGCTTCCGAGTATCAATGTCCGCGATACCCACGATATTTCTCGCTACCAAATAGTCGCTAAGCGTGGTTTCGGATCGCCAACTACTGGAACGAATGGGCAAATCGCGAATAACTAAACCGCTGGAAAATATCGCCGAGGATTCTTCGTCCTCAAGGTTAACCCCGACATTTCCAATGTGTGGGTACGTCAAAGTAATAATCTGACGCGCGTACGAGGGATCAGTTAATATCTCTTGATAGCCCGTAAGCGCCGTATTAAACACGACTTCACCGTCGGAACAGCCATTCGCACCAATGGAAACACCCTGAAATACAGTTCCATCTTCAAGTGCCAGAATCGCCGTTTTGTTCAATATTCACCACCTCAAACACGCGAACCGGGAGGCGCCCCAACCAGGCGCCATCCCGTCATCGCTGAAAATTTATAGGTCAATTCGGCCGAACAGTCAGTTCAATCGAAATCGAGACACGCATCAACAAACAACTCATGATCAAAGGATCGTAAGCAAATACACGCTTTTGCCTTGCCCTTCAATCAAAATTCAGAAACAAACAAAGCGAACTCTAAAATACACGTAATTCTACGAAATACTTGCTGACAGCACAATAAACCAAGCGGTATTATCCCATATACTTAGAAGACCAAGCGATTTGATTGCAAACCACCAGCAAATCCGGCTTGGTAAAACGTTTAGCGCGATAAAGAAATGCGGGCTATGTCGCCGTATCAATAACACAAACTGAAGTTTCACCGTTTTTATTAGGGCGCCAAAGCTAATTCTGTCTGGGTG
>CAZVFR010000225.1:3673-5795 GCA_964626505.1 uncultured Methylococcaceae bacterium | reverse complement strand
AAGTGTGTCGTTTATTGAATTGGCAAGCGCCTGAATATAAGCCGGATGGTCGAAATAGGGTGGCAAGGTACGCAGGGCCGGTTGCGCACGCCAGGACTTCAAACTATCGAATACCTTATCGCTAACGGTCGCTGTCGAGGTCGCACTGTATTGTGGGTAAAGCGGAACCACAAGAATACGCTGGCAACCTTGCTGTTTCAATTTTTCCAGAGTTTCATCCAGCGCTGGAGAACCGTAGCGCATTGCCCAAGCAACGACTAGCTGGTCGTTGCAACCGTCGTGCAAACTGTCCGCAAGTTTTTCTGCCTGCTTGCGTGTGTAATAGCGCAGTGGAGACTCGTCCTGCTCCTTCATCCAAATTTTTTCATAGGCCTTTACAACTTTGCCCGGGCGCGTTGTCAAAATCACACCGTACAAGATTGGCTGCCACAGCCAGGGAGACAATTCTATTACCCTACGATCGGATAAAAATTCGGCCAAAAAACGCCGCACCGAGGTCCGATCACAACGCTCTGGGGTACCAAGATTGACCAGCAATACACCAACCTTTGCGGCCGGAATCGCGAGATGATTTTGGGGTAAATTGGAAGGGCTACCTTTAGACACACTACGATCCTGTTTATAACATAAAGTACTCAGCACTATCGTCTACACGTGGGTCGCGGTTTGAACCGACAGGTTAGCTGTCTTGTCGATAGTATAACTTGAACGGAATTACTGCATCTCCCTAACAGCGCAAACCGACTGCGATAAAATCAGGCCCAATAGACTATTGCGTCTCCATGGTACGAATATCAAGAAAGCTGCCACTGGGATACGCGGTTAATTTTTCGAAGGCTACGGCCAAGCGCCGGCCTGCCTCACGCGGTTGCGGCAGCGAATCTGTCCGAATTGCATCTTGCAGAACCTTCGCGGAGGGGTATTCACTGGCGTCTACATAGCGATCAATTTTGTCCAACATCCGCGTGTGCACGATGCCCGGTGCGAATGCCGTGATATGCGTATTCGGAAATTCGTGTACGTACAACCTTGCTAGCATATTCAGCGCCGCTTTGGACAAAGCGTAACCACCCCAGCCCTTGCTGGCGTTCACAGCCGCGCCGGAAGACATGAAAATAATCTGATAGACCCTAATTTCGCTGTCGTGCAACCAATCCATAACCGCTTTGTTGGCCCAAAGGTTTATATCCATAACACGCTTGATATCGGTCATAGACGTTGCATTCAATTCCCTGATTTCTCCGAGAACTCCAGCGTTTAGAACCACCAGATCAAGCCGATTAACGTCACTCAGCAGCCCGGCCAATGCCAACTCAGTGGCCGGAAAATCGCTTAGATCACAACGTCCATCATGAAGGTCACCCGACAAACTTGTACATCCGCTACGGCTGAGCCCATAAACGCGCCATCCTCTATCAAGATATTCCTGGGTTAAACCTAAACCGATACCACTACTATTGCCGGTAATCAGAACATTTCTGGTACCCGTCACTTGTTTCGCTCTCTGAAAGTTGGTTTTGACCGGCTTCTATTTTTTCACCAGACAGTTCCTCAAAATCACAAACTCCGCGCACGTAAATAAGCCTGCTCGGAAACCTTTTCCCATTCTATAACCTGGCGTCGAAATTGATCGAAGGATTCATAAATCTTTCTGGCCATCGGTTCACGCTCGACCATTTCGCTGACCACTTCTTCGGATAGGGTACGTAGTTTTATTAGCACGTCGTCCGGCAGTGCTTTTACCTGGACATTATGCTGATTCACAAGCTGTTGCAAGGCCTGATTATTGCGCGCGGTAAATTCCGAAAGCATATCCAGATTGGCTGCCTTGCACGCAGTCAATACGATGGACTGCAAATCCTTGGATAACGCGTTAAACGCCTTTTTATTGATAAAGCATTCTAGAGTTGAACCCGGTTCGTGCCACCCTGGATAGTAGTAATATTTGGCTGCCTTGTGCAGCCCGAAGGCCATATCGTTATAGGGACTCACCCACTCAGAGGCATCGATGGTTTTTAATTTTAACGCCTGGAATATTTCTCCTCCCGGAAGGGTGACTACCGTAGCACCTAACCGTCGTAAGACTTCTCCCCCCAGCCCGGGCATTCTCATTCGAAGGCCT
>CAZVFR010000225.1:0-3663 GCA_964626505.1 uncultured Methylococcaceae bacterium | reverse complement strand
CCGAAAGCCATATCGTTATACGGTCCAACCCACTCGGTTGCATCGATCGCCCCGGATTGTAAGGACGTAAACAGTTCACCTCCGGCGATATTAACCGGCGTCCCACCGGCTCGCTTTAGAACCTCGCCGCCCAAGCCTGGAATGCGCATCTTGAGCCCCTTCAAGTCATCCAACGAATTGATCTCTTTATTGAACCAACCCGCCATCTGCACTCCAGTATTTCCCGTTGCGGCAGGGACTAAACCAAATTGATCGTAAATCTCGCGCCACAATTCCATACCGCCGCCATAGTACAGCCAAGCGTTCATTTCCTGCGCGGTCAATCCGAAGGGCACCGCGGAAAAAAACTGCACGGCTTCGTTTTTACCTTTCCAATAGTATGCGCCGGCATGTCCCATTTGCGCGGTTCCGCTAGAAACTGCATCGAAAACCTCGAACGCCGGCACCAGTTCTTTCGCGCCATAAACTTTTACCGAAATTCGCCCACCGGTCATTTCGGTAATTGATTTAGCGAGCAAATTTGCGTTAGTACCCAGCCCAGGAAAATTTTTCGGCCACGCGGTCACCATTTTCCAGCGGATATTTTCCGCCCCCAATACCAAAGATGGTGCCGACAACACAGCTCCCGCTGCAACTGTTCCACCGATTTGTTTTATGAATTTACGCCGACTCATTCTGAATGCCTTCTATGCAAATTCCCCCCGTACATTGACATGTCAACCTAAGTTCATGGTCGCAAACTACAATCTATCGGGGGAACTATAAAATGGATATTGATCTTTTATTACTAATTTTCAGTTTTACTTATATCATGTCCGCGATATGTTAAGCATTAGCTATGCTTGATACAAATAGCTTGGTTGAATTACTTTGAATTGGGAACTCGTGGCAAATTCAGCAGTCACAGCGATAGCCACCGAGATCCCGCCGAGATTACTCGTTTTGAAAAACGAAAATAACGTTGCTGAAAGGTAAACAATGGATCAATCGGATCGTTACGCTGATCTAAGCCTAAAAGAACAAGACCTGATTGCCGCCGGCAAACATGTGCTTGTTTCCTACATAATGAAGCCAAAAGCCGATTACGGTTATTTGGCCACCGCCGCTCATTTTGCCGCGGAATCTTCCACCGGAACCAACGTAGAGGTCTGTACAACGGATGATTTCACCAAAGGCATAGACGCCCTAGTCTATGAAATCGACGAGCAGAAAAAGCTAACTAAAATAGCGTATCCAATCGATTTGTTCGACCGCAATATCATCAATGACCGGGCAATGATCGCATCATTTCTAACACTGGTAATCGGCAACAACCAGGGTATGAGCGATGTTGAGTATGGCAAGATGGTGGATTTCTACGTCCCGCCGGCCTATCTAAAATTGTTCGATGGCCCCGCTACTACAATCAAAGATTTATGGCGAGTTCTGGGTCGTACCAGCATGAACGGCGGATTTATCGTAGGCACCATAGTCAAACCGAAACTCGGATTGCGACCTCAACCTTTCGCGGACGCCACATACCAGTTTTGGCTGGGCGGAGATTTCGTAAAAAATGACGAGCCGCAAGGTAACCAACCGTTTGCACCCTTGAGGGAAACAATTCAGCGAGTTGCCGAGGCTATGCAGCGTGCACAGGACAAAACCGGACAAGCAAAACTGTTTTCGGCCAATATTACCGCGGACGATCACGATGAAATGATCGCGCGTGGAGAATTTATATTGGCAACATTCGGCAATAACGCCAGTCACGTCGCCTTTCTGGTTGACGGCTATACCGCCGGCCCCGCAGCAGTTACAACTGCGCGCAAATATTTCCCCAGCCAATTTCTACATTATCACCGTGCCGGCCACGGTGCTGTCACTTCACCTCAAACCAAGCGTGGATACACTGCGTTCGTACATTGTAAAATGGCCAGGCTGCAAGGTGCGTCGGGTATTCATACAGGAACCATGGGCTATGGCAAGATGGAAGGCGAGAAATCGGATCGTTCGATTGCTTATATGTTAGAACGCGATAGCGCGGATGGCCCGTACTTTCATCAAAATTGGCTGGGCATGAAGCCAACCTCGCCGATCATTTCCGGTGGAATGAACGCACTGCGGATGCCCGGATTTTTCACCAATCTAGGACATTCCAACCTGATTCTAACCGCGGGCGGCGGCGTCTATGGGCATATTGATGGGCCGGCCGCAGGCGCGCTATCACTGAGACAAGCTGAACAATGCTGGAAATCCGCTGCGGACCCCATCCAATTTGCGCTGGAGCACCGCGAGTTTGCACGTGCCTTTGTTTCGTTTCCGCACGATGCAGATCAAATTTATCCGGGATGGCGGGAAAAATTGGCCAACGAAATGAACCCCGAAAACAGTCTCGCCTAACAGCGGCAACTTGCATATCTACTTTACGCCACTGATGAGTCCGTAGCCCGAAACGCCTTGCGCGTAAAGGTGATACTGGTGCAAGCCGGCCATAAAATTAGCATCTTGGACTTCATTTCTTAGCCGCAACAAACGAGAAATCTTCTGCAAGGGATAATTGATTATGGCGGTCCTGTACATGCGCCGCGCCGAAGGAAAGGTCTGGGCAGAAATATCGCGATAGTCGATAGTCTGGAATCCGGCCTGCTCAAGATAACAGCGAAGTTGGTCGGGCGTAGACAGATTGGGTACAGCCCACCCATTCAACCAAGCAACAAACAGTTTCCATTCGGAGGCTGTGAAATGGTTTCTGTTCACAAGCCCATCGGCTATAACCAAACGCCCCCCATTGCGTAAAACCCGGTAGGCTTCATCTACAAAATCTTTTTTACGTACCGCATAGCATATACTTTCCAAACCCCACACCACATCAAAGATCCCGTTGTCAAACGGTGTCTGGCAAAAATCCGCTGTCTTAAAGCTTACCAAGTCGGCAACACCACGCTTCTCGGCAAAGCGAGTCGCTCGTTCCACCTGCTTGTCACTCAGAGTAATACCCAAAACTTTTGCGCCGTAGGTTTCAGCCAACCAGATAGAACTTCCGCCTAATCCGCAACCCGCATCCAATATGTAATCCGAAGCACTAATTCCCGCGTGCTCTGAAACCACGCGATTCATATTCAGCAGCGACTCACTGTGACCGTTGGTATCAGGGTCCCAATAACCGTAGTGTAATGCGAGATTTTTCCCATTGGCCCAAGCGAATCGATAATCCCAATAGCAATCATCGTAATAATTGATGATATCTCGGTGTAAGTCCTGGGTCGTCAGTGTGCGATAATCCTGATCAGGATGCATCGTAAATTCAAAACTGGATTGTGCGTTCATACTGTTGAGATTTTGTTGCGTAGGCGGACATAATAATTGAAACTATCGATGACGAATTGATAGTAGATTGGGCGGGAAGGATAGGGGCTTGTCTTACAGTTATCAAACTATTTTTGCATCTACTCAGTAAACCTAAGAATACCTGTAACTGCTCAGCGCAAAGACGCCAATTGATCTCGCTAGACTCAACCTCCCCTAAATTGATACAATACATGGTTTTACCTTAGTCGTTTTAGCACGACCCATTTGGCAACAAAGGGTGTGCTACCGTTAACATCATCAAGGCGCTCCGCTTCATGGCGTCGGCTGTGACTACCAATACAAAATTGTCTTCAACTCAACAAAATATTCGCTGTT
>CAZVFR010000224.1:0-5807 GCA_964626505.1 uncultured Methylococcaceae bacterium | reverse complement strand
CTTTATAGCCGCACAGCTCGCGTCGAACCAACAGTATTCCGATAATCAAGCCCAGGTATTCCGCTATAACTGTCGCCAAGGCAACGCCTTGCACTTCCATTTTAAATATTACGACAAAGAGCAAGTCCAGTAAGATATTTGCAGCGTTGGTAACCAACAATAAAACCATGGGTACTTTGGTGTTCTGCATCCCAACAAACCAACCTAAAATCGCCAGGTTTGCGAGCGATGCGGGAGTACTCCAGATTCTTGTCGAAAAATAATCCGCGCCAAGCTGTTCGACTCTGGGACCTGCGTCGATTAGCGTAAAAGCCACCCAGACAATCGCGTTTTGTAGCGCAAGGATAACTACGGCAAGCACGATCGCCATAAGCACCGAGCGGAACAAAGAGGCGTAGATTTCACCTTTATCGCCGTTGCCGTAGGCTTGCGCTGTGATACCCGTGGTTCCCATGCGCAGAAACCCCAAACCCCAGAAGATAAGATTAAAGATAAGCCCGCCGATCGCGATCGCACCGACATACTCAGGATCGGGAAGGTGCCCCATGACCGCGGTATCCACAATCCCCAATAGGGGTATGGATAGATTGGATAAAATCATTGGGCCGGCCAGGCGCCAGATCTGACTGTGAATTTGGGTTAGTTTAAACAAATCGTAGAATACGGTAACCGCAGTTTATACGGACAGAATATATTGTAACTACTCTGCGTTTAACCTACGACGTGATTTGAAAACACCCACAGCGTCATTCCGGCAGGGACTGCCAGAATCCAAGTTACAGGGAGTTTGCCACCCATGGCATTTTGGATGCCCACTTCCCTGCGGGCATGACGAATCGATTGCCTGGTTTAGAATAGTTTCCTAGTCAATCCTACCACGCGCGTTAAATGCGCGGCTGGGCAATTGACCCTGCCAGATGTATTGCACTGCTACCGTCACTTGTGAAAATTGACTTGGTTCTGGTGATTGATACACGATACGAAACAGTTCGCTGTTGTCGTCAATCCCAATTTCTCCTTCGCTAGCAACACCCTTGCTGTTTTCGATTAGCATATGCCACCGCGGCTTGCTGAGATCCATCTCGGCTTGATAGCTTTGATCCGGTTCTAAGGTAATGAACGCTTGATCAGCAAGTGGAACCGTGTTGCACGTTGTATAAACGGGTGTGTAGGTCTTCGCTGCCCAGCGGACAGGAACAAGCTTAAAACCGCAATGATCGCCCCAGTCCACAATCACCAGTGGAGTATCGGATACATTTTTCAAACTAACTTTGACCTTCGGGCTTAACTCAGTGACAGCCTGATTTTGATCTGAATTGGCAT
Source organism: uncultured Methylococcaceae bacterium (assembly GCA_964626505.1). GTDB lineage: Bacteria > Pseudomonadota > Gammaproteobacteria > Methylococcales > UBA1147 > CAZUGA01. Next base: position 4,484 of record CAZVFR010000224.1, on the reverse strand, counting down.
TATTTCGACGATTAGGCCGATTGATTCTTAACATTTCAAGCTGAATCCCCAGCTTACTCCAACGATAATCGCGCAGCACGGCAGTACCATCTCCGCCAACCGCTACTTGTACTTCCATGGGCACCTGGACCCCTCTACGCGTACCACGGATGCGTTCTATCTCGCGGCCTGCTCCTTGCTCAACGAACAGTTGTTCCAACCCATATTTCACATTCGCCACGCCGCGCCCCTACTCCAACGCCGATTATTGGTAATTTGGCCTTTGATAGTGATTTGATCTTGAGATTGTTGATCGGTTAAATAGTCCAAATCATAAAGATCATTTTCAGCCGGTTTCAGTACTGCATAAACTTGATAACCTTTGTCATCCAAATGATCGATTACACTACCGCGAATCTGTTTGGAATAAACCGTATTCAACGGGTAAGTTAAACGCACAAAATCTCCGCGAAATGGGTCACGCGGGTCGATTGGGGCAGTTCGCAAATAAATTTGTTGGCCAGTCGCTAAAATCACTTCGCGTTTACCCGCCATATAAGCAAGCACCGCGAGTTGGGCAACGATAGCGAGCAGAATAATAGTTCTACGCATCGGCTATCTCCCGCTGTTTGTGTTTGGAATAAAAATGGCCTACTGCAAACAACCCGACTCCCAGCAACACAAACGTCAGTGAACGAATCAACAAACTACCAAATAAATCGGTAAAGCGCGCGAACAACAATGCTGCCATCAATACACATCCAAGACTGACTCGCTTCCAACTTGCCTGTTGAATACCTTGGATAATAAGGATTACGCAATGCGCTATAAAGACCAGGTTAAATAGGATTAATACGATAAACCAGTAGAGCTTAAGCTGGACCGGCGCTAGCGAAATCACCGCAACCAGGCATATTGCAGTCAGTATTAAACCCGCCTCCCAACGTTGCAGCCTGTTCATCCGTTGCCAGCTTTTACCAAAGCACACCGCCAACCAAGCGACGACGGTCAACACTATTGGAACAATAGTGTAAGCCAAGCTAAACGCTTGGTATTCGGGGTATTGTGAAAAAAATCGACCATATGCCTGAAAGCTAAACAGATACAAAAACAGCAAATAGCTCGTGAGGCCTATGAAATGCAACACCGATGCACTTTCAGGGAAACGGGTAGATTGCACCAACTTAGCCAGCGCCAAATATAAACAGGCCAGATAAAAAGGAATATAAATGAAAAATGTGGACTTAATAACCACAACGTTGTAAACGAAAAAGACCGAGAATGTCGCCAGTGAAAAGAACAGCAGTGAGCGTGATCGTTGCAACCAAGCCAGCGGAATCAAAGCGCACAAGATCAGCAACCAGCCAGAATGATAAGTATGGCGAAAATCGATAATTTCCGCTCCACTCCACAACGTCAAAAGTGCTACCGCAACCAAACCTTGCGCAATTGAAGGAAGCGCCCAGGCAAAAGCCAAAGCGCCCATTCCCCACACCAGAAATCCATTCGGGTAGTGTTCATCGATGTGATATATCTGCGCTATCAACCAAATTCCAGCACCAAATAACATCGTACCTAATATATACGAGCCCTCGCCAAAACCCCGTTGTGGTCGTTCAGGTGAAGTAAAGATATAACCCAAACCATGGGCCGTCAGCAAACTACCGAACACAACAGCAAGCTTCAGGTATTTATGCATATCCGCCCAGTTGTAGGCGAAGAATAGAATGACGCCCAAACCCAATACCACAGCGCCAATAGTCGGAAAAATCAACTTATCCCAAGTACGCGTTTTTTCGACCACCGCATATCGAGCCCGAATCTGCTCGGCTTGTTGATCAGAAATCAGTTGGTCGGATTGCCAGTTGGCAATTTCGCTGTGTAGCCAGCGTATTTGTTTGCTCATGAGATTATTCGCGGCAATAGTGGATCATCAAGTCAATCATAGTCGATGTGGACATTGTGGATATTAATCGAAAACTACCGCATTTGTTATGCTCTTTGAACTCCAACAATCGCCTCACATGAGAAGGTTTGTCGCCGGTATTCGTGGAATATGCTAAATTACCAGCACTAGTCGAAATGATTGGAGAGACAGGATGGAATGGGCCGAGGTTATTAATAATCCGTTACTTAAAGATCTTCCGTTTAAGATCGAACTCAACAAGTTTGGCAAGATTCTGATGAGTCCGGCTTCGAATCAGCATGGGCGCATTCAGATGCGTATTGGCAACAATTTGATGAACAAATTACGCGGAGGAGAGGTCATCGCTGAATGCTCTATTCAAACCTCAGAAGGCATTAAAGTTGCCGATATTGCCTGGGCCTCGGATGATTTTATCAACACATTTGCGTATAAAACACCTTATCCTAAAGCACCGGAAATTTGTATAGAAATTGTTTCTCCATCGAATTCCAAAGCTGAACTCTCGGAAAAGGTCGATCTTTATCTGGCCAAAGGTGCCCATGAAGTTTGGATGGTTTATGAGGATGGCCGGATACTCACGTTTAGCCATACCGGAGAAATCGAAAAAAGTACTATCGCGGCGGACGCACAGAGTCTGTAAATTTTCATTTTGAGTTTTGAAAGAATGTTGTTTGTGTGCTATTCCATTTGGCGGATGGCGTAAACTTATCCACCCTACGGAGCTATCTATAGCAAAGTCATTACAAAAGGATGTTGACAATACTCCCATATTGTCGGAATATTTGGGAGTATGATCAAAAGAATAATAAGAACTACAAATTCAAATAGTTATTTCTTATTCGGAGCACGTGGAACCGGGAAATCAACTTTGATTAGAACGTTTCTATCCGATATTCCAAAAAATCTAGTCTTACAGGAGGATTTGCTGCAGTTAGAGGTGGAAGATCGCTATCGTCGGCAACCCGATCGATTAGAGGCCCTTATTAAAGGTAGGCCTGAATTGGAGTGGGTCTTTATCGACGAAATTCAAAAATTGCCCCGATTGTTGGATGTCATTCACCGGTGTATTGAAACCTATGGTACGAAATTTATTCTGACAGGATCTAGTGCACGAAAACTGAAACGGGGCGGTGCGAACTTGCTGGCGGGTCGAGCGTTTGTTTATCATCTATTTCCGTTTTCGACTTTCGAGCTGGGAGATGAATTTGATCTGCAACGAGTTCTTCAGTGGGGAAGCCTGCCAACTGCCTATTTAGCGGGGAATGATGAAGATCGATTTCAGCATTTACGCGCGTATGCGTTGACCTATTTGAAAGAAGAAGTTCAAGTTGAACAACTTGTCCGAAATCTTGATCCCTTTCGGTTTTTTTTGGAGATTGCTGCTCAAACCAATGGAAAAGTTTTAAATAATTCCGCCATTGCCAAACAAGTTGGCGTTGATCACAAAACAGTACAGTCCTATTTTCAAATTCTGGAAGATACGCTATTAGGATTTCTACTGCCTTCATTTCACCAATCCGTGAGAAAATCTCAGCTGAAAAGCCCCAAATTTTACTTTTTCGATACCGGCGTCAAACGAGCCTTAGAAAGAACCTTGGATGTAACGCTGAATCCACGAACTTCGGCATACGGTGAGGCATTTGAGCATTGGGTAATTCTGGAAGCGCATCGATTGAACGAAACATTGCAGCGAGACTACAGATTATCGTTTTTTCTCAGTAAAGATAATGTCGAAATTGATCTCATCTTATCTAAACCCGGTGAAACAATTCTGATTGAAATAAAATCTGCAAAAAATCTCGATCACGACAAGGTAAGGCGATTTTCTAGACTTGCCACTGATTTTTCACCCACCCAATCATATTGGTTATCTCAAGATGATATGGCTCAAGAACTTGAAGGCGTACGTTGTTTAGACTGGAAAAGCGGGCTGAAAGAAATTTTTTCTCTCTAGTTACTTCAGCGTAGCGCCTCTATACCTACAAATTGCTTTAACGCCTCCGGATTTGCCAGCGCGTCAACATTCTTCACTGGCGCGCCCTGCACCACGTCGCGCACTGCTTTCTCGACGATTTTTCCGCTTTTAGTTCTAGGGATGTCGTCGACCTGGATAATTTTTGCGGGTACATGACGTGGCGAAGCATTGCTGCGCAATTGATTTTTTATTTTTTGAATTAGGGCCTCGGTTAAAGCCAAACCGTCCCTCAGGCACACGAACAATATTACCCGGCTATCGCCGTCCCATTGTTGTCCGATGACCACGCTTTCCAGGACTTCGTCTATTTGTTCCACTTGCCGGTAGATTTCCGCACTGCCTATTCGAACACCACCCGGATTCAGTACGGTGTCAGAGCGACCGTATATGACTACCCCGCCTTCAGGGCAAAGCTCAGCGAAATCACCGTGACACCAGATACCCGGATATTTTTCAAAATAAGCCGCCCGATAGCGAGATTTATCGGGATCGTTCCAAAATCCAATCGGCATTGAAGGAAATGCCGCACTACAAACCAGTTCGCCTTTTTCTCCCACCGTTGAGCTGCCGCCGGCATCAAAAACCTCAATCTGCATACCTAAA
>CAZVFR010000223.1:0-5819 GCA_964626505.1 uncultured Methylococcaceae bacterium | reverse complement strand
GTCCCATCCTTAGGTTATTATGCTCATCCGCGATTCCTACAATCAACGCGTTAAATCCGGCTCGTTGACGTGTTGTAGCATTGCAATGCGGCTGGCTTGTTTTAGTTTTTGTGCGCTATCCCAGATATCGTCCGGGTCACTATCGGTGGGTGTGTAGTCTTTAGGATCCAGTGCCTGCGTTATCGTGACTGAAACGGTGCCGCGACGTGGGAACCAGGTATCGGGTCTGAGTATCGATCGGGTTCCACATATAATTACTGGAACGACAGGTAAGTCTACCTCGGCCGCTGTTTTAAAAGCGCCTGTATAGAACGGCAATAACCCCGGAACTCGGGTAAATGTACCTTCCGGATAGAACAACAATGTTTTCCCGCGCCGTGCTGCTGTCGTAACTTTATCCGCATCAGCTACGCCTTGTTGCTTTTGGAATCGTTCAACAAACTCCGTGTCTATTCGGCGCAGAAAAGTACCCGCGATCACCTGATCGGCAAGTTCACCTTTGGCAACAAAGCTAAATTGAACCGGTAAAGTTAACAACAGAATTGCTGAATCAAGATAGCTGCAATGATTGCAAACGATGATGCGGTTTTGGCCGTTATCGGGTAAGTTCTCCAGCCCGTCAACGGTGACTTGGGTGCCTGTCGATACCGCCATAGCGTTTATTACGCTACGGATGATGACTCTTCGCCATGAAAATACCGGACAGGCCACTACTGCTATCCATCCGAATGCCGCCAAAGGCACAAAAACAAGCCAGGCGTATACAGCGTATAGGGTTGATTTGACTGCCGTCAGCGTCTTACGGAGCTGCGGGATCGCGGATGCCATTAGCAAACGGACGACCTGAACAGCTACGGAACCCGGTCCCGAACCGATTAGATTTTTCTCGTAAGCTTCACGACAAGCGCTACGCCTGATTTTTCCGCTAGAGGTTTTTAGAACCGAGTGCGGCGGCGCCAATACGATTTCGTCGGGCGTCGAACCGATCAAACGGATTGCGGCTTCATTGATATGGGTGCGCAGTTGATCTTGTTCGGTCGCTTGAGTATTACGGGTTTCGGCAAGTACGATTAACTTTTCGGTACCTAAGGTGTTGTCGGAGCTCCCGAATACCGCGACGCAGCCTTTGCGTATTCCCGGAATCTCGCTTATGGCGGCCTCCAGTTCCTGCGGGTAAATGTTGCGTCCCGCGTGGATGATGAGATCTTTTATACGGCCGGTAATATACAGCTCGCCGTCAGCGATGTATGCGAGGTCGCCCGTATTCAACCATCCATCGCGGAACAGCTCGGTGGATTTTTCAGGATTTTGATAGTATCCGCAGGTTGCCGATGGGCCGCGAAACTGTAGTTGGCCTTGGTATCGATCAGGAAGTTCCCGGTTCGAATCATCGACTACGCGAATTTCGTGATCCGCAATCGGCTCACCGCAAGCAACCATTTTAAGTGCGTTATTTGTAGTTTCACAAGTGACAGCGACGCCGGTATTCATAAAGGTTGTTCGATCGATAGCATCGAACTTGGCGCCCCGGCCGGGCGGCGGAAATGTCAATCCCACCGAGCATTCGGCAAGACCGTATACGGGCATTAAAGCCGTGGGATCCAGACCCAAAGGTTGGAACTTTTGTATAAATTTCTGAATCGTATTGGGATTGATGGGTTCGGCGCCGTTAAATAGCGCACGCATTGAGTCCAGCCTCACATCACGTACCGATTCGAGCGGTATGCGCTTGAGGCAAAGTTCGTAGGCAAAGTTAGGTGCCGCGGTCAATGTGGCATGATAACGGTGCATCGCCCATAGCCAACGTTCGGGCTTTGCTAAAAATTCCAGCGGTGACATGATGACTACCGTGGCGGAAAAGTACATGCTTCCCAGCCATGCGCCGATTAATCCCATATCGTGGTAAAGTGGCAGCCAGCTGACAAAAACGTCTGCTGAATTGACCTCCAGCCGGTTGCCCATTGCGCGAATATTGGCTAAAAGATTGGCATGGCTTAGCGTTACACCCTTGGGGGTTCCCGTGCTACCGGAGGTGTATTGCAGAAACGCAATTTCGTCGGACCTGATTTTGGGCCGTAAAGGTATTCCACTACGTGAGCTTATCGCGGTCGGCGTGGTCACGGTATGCATATTCATCAATTGAGCCTGCAACAATCGTGCAACTGGTTTGGCTTCCGGCACCGTGATCAGCATTACGGCATCACAATTCGATAATATCCGCACATGCCGGAGCAAATGGTCTTCGATCTGGTTAAGTCGTGCGGGTGGATAAATCGGAACTGGAATACCGCCAGCAATTAAGATTCCAAAAAAGGTAAAGAAATACTCTTTTCCGGTCGGCAGCATTATTGAAACCGCCTGTTTGGGTTTTAAGCCTTTCTGCTGTAGGCCAACAGCTATCGCGTCCGCTGCTTGTTTGAGTTGTCGATAGCTGATGATTTCCCCGGCGCCGCTATCGCTGTAAAATCGTATGTGGGGGCGGTCCGGGTGGGTTTCGAGGTGCCAGTCCAATACCTCAAGCAAGGTGCCGGCATGATGCGGAGCTGAGTGCGTTTCAGCGGTATCTGACTCAATTATCTCAGTCAGCAGCCCGTCTTTATGAGACGAATTCGCTGTGGATATTTCGAGCAATAAATCCTTGGGAGTGTCTATATCGGCGAATATTTGCTGAGGCAAAGTAATTTGAAACTGCCTTTCAATCCGTGCCAGGAATTCAACACGGGTCAGACTATCCAAGCCTAAGTCTTTATCGAAGGAGCTATCCAGTGTCAGCGATTCCAGCTGAGTAGGGCGAATTTTTAGTTCTTCTCCTAACTGTCTAATTGTGGCTAATAGCTCCGCGCCAGTCGGAGGGCTAGCCTTTTCGGCGGATAATGCTGATTGATTTTCAGGGGTTGTCGACATGCAATGCTAACCTGGGTTTCTCGCCAGAATGACAATTCCTCGCTAGCTTTAGGTGCTAAGCGCGGATTTGTATATCGAATTGATGCATAATTTATAAGCTCGATTATCCTTGCAATGCTATGCAAAAATCAATCGTATCTTTGTTTTCACATAGGCAATCGAACCGCTAAGCTAAATAGCGGTCAAAAAGTTATCCGTAAGTGGTGTGATTTATTGAGTGAATATTAGCTGGTTCAATAACACAGGGATCGGAAAGGTCATTTCAGGGTTTTAGTTCGTGAACTGGTTCTAGCAGTACTGAATAATTGAGCAGTTTTTTAAGTAAAAGTTTCAACGCGGAGGAGGATGATGAGTAAAAAACGACATATTAGATATCTTAGTTTTATCGCGTTGGCTGCGTGTCTTTTTGGGTCATTCGCGTCAGCTACATCTTTTTCGATCAACGTGGGATCTCGAGGGCATCACGGTCACGGGGGGCATTTCGGTCATAGAGGCCACTCGGGTCGTGGAGGGCACTTCAGCCATCATCGAATCGGTCGATCACACGGACATCATAGGCCTTATAACCGTTACAATCGACGCGGGTATTATGGGTCGCGGTATCGGGGTTCACGTCCTTACACTTATCGCAGACCTTATTTTAGATCTAGCGGTTACACCAATAACGTGTATAGACCTTATCCTGTATATGGTGCGAACAGGTTTCCCCAAGCTTACAGTACTGCTTATGACCTGAAAGTACCTTTGACACCTGGCGTAACTGCCGTGGTTCAAAATAACCATAATCCGGGATGGCAATTATTAGCAGAAGGTCGAGTCCGTGATGCGCGCTATTATTTTGGGGATCAGGCACGATTGAATCCTACCGATGCTGTGCCCAAATTCGGTTACGCCCTGTCTGTTGCGGTTTCGGGCGATTTGGTTCGTGCTGAATGGGCGATGCGGCGCGCTTTCACCGCGGATCCGGCCTCATTGCACTACGTGGAGTTTGACGAATCGGTAAGGACGGAAATGGATCAACTGGTTGTACGTTACAAATCGCAGATGGATGCGGCGGGCAATAATGCCAGCGACGCGTTCATGCTTGCAGCGCTGAACTTTCTGGGGCACGATCACCAACCAGCAAAAGAGTACATAGATCTTGCGATTGCAGCCGGTGATCAAAGCACTAGCGCAGAAAATCTTAAGAACCAGCTGGCGCAGTTAGCCGATAATAAGTAAACAATTTCGTTGTCGCCCGGCTCGGTAAGGACGATCAACACAGATAGTATTTATTGATGAGGGATTCTAACTTATCAGCCCCATTTGTATACCCAACAACGCTTTTGTTTGAGATAAAAAACCTAATGCTATAGGATTAGCTTTAGTCACTTTGTTAATTTTCCTAATGTTTCTTCAATATCAGATTCTTATTTGAATCTAAACTTCCGGTGATTGTTCACTCATGAGCCAGAAACATAAACGTATTCTGAACGCGATTTTCCAAGAACCAATCAGTAGTAATATTCACTGGCGGGATATTGAGTCGCTTCTGCATCACCTTGGTGTTGTTGTTCAAACAAGCCACGGTGCGCGTATGCATGTTGCGCTAAACGGTGTCGAAGGAATTCTACACCGCCCGCACCATAGCAGTGTGTGTACCAAACATGAAATACGTGAACTGCGTAAATACCTTGCTTCAGCGGGGATAAGCTTGTCGACCTATGAATCTGAATAACGAGTCAGTGCTATGTAGAGGATCCTGACAGTGGGAGGAAAAAAATGAAAACAATATTAGACGGAAGAATTGCTCTGGTTACTGGGGGCACAGGTGGGATCGGAGCTGCTATCTGCAAGCAGCTGGCGGACTCCGGTGCCAAGGTAGCCACCAATTACCGCAACGAAGAGAAGGCTCAGAAATGGCTGGCGGAGACGTCTGCCGCGGGTTACGATTTTAAGGCCTATCCTGTGGATGTGACCCACTTCGATGACTGTCAGCAGTTGATCGATCGGATCGAGCAGGACTTGGGCCCCATTGATATCCTGGTGAACAATGCCGGCATTACCAAGGATACAACTCTACGTAAGATGAGTAAGGAGCAGTGGGACGATGTGTTGACCACTAATTTGGATAGTGTGTTCAATGTTACCCGTCAGGTGGTCCAAGGGATGATGGAACGCGGTTTTGGACGGATCATCAATATCTCGTCCATCAACGGCCAAAAGGGTCAGGTCGGACAGACTAATTACTCAGCCTCCAAGGCCGGCGTACATGGTTTCACCATGGCTCTGGCTCAAGAGGTCGCCAGAAAAGGCGTGACGGTCAATACCGTCGCACCGGGCTATATTGCTACCGAGATGGTGATGGCCGTACCCGAAGACATCAGAAATAAGATTATCGCCCAGATCCCCGTCGGCCGCCTCGGGACGCCTGCGGAAGTCGCTTGTCTGGTGGATTTTCTGGCCTCCGACCAGGCCGGTTTTATCACCGGCTCAGACCTCGCTCAAAATGGCGGTCAGCATATGATGTAACGGAACACCTGAGCAGGTGTGGTCTTAGTCCATCTTAGTTGAAACTTACACAGGTGTTACCACGAAGCTAACTCTGTATAATCGCAGCCTTTTTAGTAAGAGGCTGTCTGGTTAAAAAGTATTGCAGCGAAAACGATCCAGAATGAGGCCATTTTATCGATTATTGGAGGCGAATAGTTGACCTATTTAACGACAAATCCGCTTGGAGCGGATTTGGGCCGCGACTGCGACCCCGAAGGGGTGAAATACAGGACGTATTTCATCAAAATAATCGGAAAAATGGGCCATTATGGGACGTTTGCAGCCAATATTACTTTTGACCAGACAGCCTCTATCTACTCAGCTTGCTGCCGAATTTACTTGATTACGGCGTCACAAAAACGCGCATGTGCCCATGTACACTG
>CAZVFR010000222.1:0-5845 GCA_964626505.1 uncultured Methylococcaceae bacterium | reverse complement strand
CCCTGCTTACTCTGCTTCCTCTCCTTCCCCTGCTCCCCCCCCACCTGCCACTCCCGCCCCCGCCGCTCCCCCCGCTGCCGACTCCCGCGCGCGCGAAGCGCAGAATGCGCAGAAGGCGCGGGAAGCGCGGGAAGCCCTCGCGGCCTGGTACCTGCTCGCCGGTCATCGGCTGATCTGGCCGCTGCCGCTCGCCGCCGGTCGGGCGGTCCTGTTCGTGGTGCGGGAGCTGTTCCATTTTCTTTTGCAGGTTCTGGAGCCGTATCTGGAGCTGGAGCTGGAGCCGGTGCTGGAGCCGGTGCAGGACTGTTGTTAGTATATACCTGAAGTGAATAGGACCCGGACGCCGGAACAGTAAAGGTAGCTAAACCGGCACTGCTTACAGTCAGTGTTTGCTGCGACCCGTTGACAGAAACAAACCAAACCAAAGCGGGATCGAGGTCAGCAATGTATACGTTGGTCGCTGCGTTGGTATTAAAATTCAGGTTAAACCCGCTGTTAAAAAAACGCAATTGTGCTTGTTTGGCTGGCCGGTTCGGATCATGGGCGGCACGGATGCCCTGGTTAGGGGTAGGCTTGATTGCAACGGGATTACCATTAGCTGTATATGGGAGAGCACCGGAATCACCGTTAAAGATTACCAGGTTGCTGTCCGTGTTGTTGTCGACCAGTACCCCGCGGGCTTGTTCGCCAGCTGAAGCTAAATACCGCGTCGCATTCAGCGGACTGCCCACATGCAACACATTCATCATGGTTTGCCAACCACTGGTTTGGCTGGGTATCAAACGCAATTGATAAGAAAGTTCTCTAGTTTTTATAGTTCCAGACAAGGTTGGAGGCCCACCCTTATATAGGTTGTTTTCATCATAAACAGCCGTGTTATAGCTCGAAGACAGAAAGGACTTCAGATGGATTTTTACGCCCTTCTTAGTATTCCACGTTATTTTGTTACCATTAATCTGAGGGCTGGGATCATCTAGGTGAATAATCCATTGATGTTTTCCATTTGCCTGGGTCAGGTCGGCCCGGCTAATCCTTGTTGGGTTTCCCGGAGAAACTGGAATTCTAGATAATTGGTGTGCTGTAATATCAGTTAATGGGTTTGATGCATTGATACGATCGAAAACTACTATAGTGTCTGATCCATCCGCGTTATGTAAATACAAATTACTGCGGGTCCACTCATGAATAAGCTCAGGAGCCGAATCGTAATATCCAGAACGGAACGTCTGACCCCCTGTAGCGCCAACATGATATAAGAAGTCTTGGCCCGATTCATAGGCAATTTGACCCTTGGTTTCTTTTGCAGAATCAACTCCACCCGATATAAGTAAAGTGTTATTGAATCCTGAACTAACGCTATACCCTATTGGCGAACCAATGACCCATTCCTTGTTTCTAAATAATCCAAAATTTCCTGCTGCTACCGTCTCGTGATCAACACCGGCTTTATTTTGATGCCAGGAACCAAAAAAGCTGTCATTGTTATTCCAGCCTGCATGGTGATAGGCTACACCCCGTCCTGAGGCATTATGACTCGACCAGCCACTCGGCATCGGTGCTCTGGGTGCATAGGGATCAAGGAATAAATAGAAATGAGGCGTTAGCGAAGAGCGGGATGGCCAACTACCGTATACAGTGTCAAAAAGATCATAGGTATTTGGATTTTTTGTAAGGTCTGATATGAGCGCTAAAAGAGACACGCGATGAAATGTTGTCAATTGATGAGCATCTTGCACGTCACCCCATTGAAATGAATCTCTTTGAGTAGGCGTCATTTCCTGTAATAGAGTTTGCTCGATCTCAGGAATCAATGCAGTAATTTCCGGGAATTTATCCGTTCCAAAAAACGCATTGATCATCCGTGAATATTCAACCAGATAGCGCACCGTAGAGATGTTGTACTGACTGCTTTCTATCCATGCACCTCCTTTGGAGAGCTTCACATAATCGGCCAGCGTGTTACGCCAGGTACTGCGATCAATACCGGTTGCATCCAATCCACCAACTGGTGCCCACGCACTGGGATCCTTGTTTAACAAATCATTGGATCTGGCTAAATCTTCACTGCGAATAGCAATAGCGAACATTGCAACACCGAAATAATGACCGACCAATTCATCACTATCGACCGTACGTGTTCCGTGATTAGATGCAAATACTAGATCGGACCAATGTTCTAAGATGTCTCGGTAATGCGCTTTATCTGCTGCAGGTAAAGCATCAGCGACCCAACTATACATTAAGGCCATCTCGCCGAACGCATGGCGTGTCCCATTGCGATGAGGTTGTTTACCGGATGAGTTTCGACCTGCGTAATTTGAAATATGCCCGTACGCAGACTGGGCGTATGCTGAATCTCCGGTTATTAAATACACGATTGCATCTCGCATGCCGTTATCGGCATGGACGTTGGGGTTATCCGCTTGCCTTTTTAGGCGTTGCCAGAAGGGGTGGTTTTGGGAACGCATTGTGGCCCATCGGCTGGCTTGTGCGCTGGACCAGCCTAATTGGTTTGTGGCCGCTGATGCAGTCCCACTGATTGCGATCAACATTAGCAATAAGAAAAAGATTAATCCTTTTGAGGGGGTTGCTTGCAAACTGTTTCGCTGTAAAGTCGGTACAGCCATAGCAACCAGTTCATTAACCGATTGCATAAATAAACCAGATAATCGTTTCATTATAATAAGCACCTGTAAATGATTGGCGTCCTTAATAAAGGTTTCACGCCGGTTGCAACACCCTGATTGTTTGGAGCTAAAATGAGTCTCGGGAGACAAAACAAAATCTGGGGTGTTGGTTAATTACAAAAAGGTCAAATATCGCGTAGATCTGCGATCTCAATCTATAAAGATTTTGTATTGATAAATTTAGAGTCTCGGGAGCGTAGCTGCTGTGAGCATGATCACAAAACCCCGATCCCGTGACTGAAATTAAAAAATAGCGTTGGACTTAGTAGATTCGTCCTTTGGATTCTCTTTGTAACAGCACGATGGAACGGGATTGACCCAGCTTTGATGAGCGATTGCCGGTATGAAGGGTATTGTCTCGTTAAAGGGCGCACTACTGGGTGTTGGATCCTATTTGGATTGGTTCAATAGAATTGAAAGTATGCGTTCCCGCAACCTCGGTAAAATCTACGCAAGTCACCCCAGCAATGCCGAGGGTTTACGTTAATTTAATCATCTATGAAGAGGGATTTTGTAATTCAGCTAGGACTGCTCTATGCTATCGATAGAAACTAACCTGCAATGGAACCGACTCTGTGCAATTCTTTCAGCAGCATAAAGCTTTTATCAAAAAGTTCCTTCATTTCAATATACAGATTCCTGCATGCCTACATCCGACATTTCGGTGGGCATACAATACCGGTGTAGTCGTTCACGAAGCGTCAATAAGCGCTTACAAATTGATTTTTGTTGCGCCGATGATGCAGGTTCTATGTACCCACTTGGGTAGCGGATTACGTATTGAGAAACTTCCGTATATTCGGGGTAAAGGTCAGATCTTTGTCGGAGATAATGTCTACATTTCGGGGAAAGTAGGCATAGGATTCGCCCCATTAACCGCAAGTGACGTGCCCACTCTTAGAATTGGAAACAATACGTTTGTTGGCCACGACTGTGTATTTAATATGAGAAAAAACATTACAATCGGAGATCACTGCTTACTCGCTGGAGGAATAGTCATCCAAGATAACGATGGACACCCCTTGGATCCGGAACTTCGCAAATCCAACATACCGATAACAGAGGGTGAAGTACACCCGGTTACAATTAGAGATGGAGCATGGATCGGACGCCGTGTGATGGTTCTCAAAGGGGTGACGATTGGCGAGAATTCGGTTATCGGAGCCGGATCCGTTGTCACGAAAGATATTCCTGATCACTCGGTTGCCGCAGGCAATCCCGCAAAAATCTTAAAATCCCTAAAATAAAATCCTGATCCTACCCGCACGCCTCTGAATATGGCCGATTGTCGACTGATAACCAAACGTGAAGAGTTTTTCAGTCTCTGTACGCAATGGAATCTTCTTGTAGAACGATCAGTATCGGGATCATTCTCGTCACTCTGGGAATGGTTAACAGCATGGCTTGAATATTACGACGATATCGTAGACTCGTTGCTAGTCATATTGGTCTACGACGATACTGAACTCATCGGAGCAGCACCATTCTTTGTCCATCAGACGAAAGGTCCACTTGGCCGAAACACTCAAATTAGATTTATCGGAACCGGTGAGCAGGAAAATATTGAGGTTGCGAGCGAATACCTAGACTTATTGGCTATACCAGGAACTGAACAGACGGTTTGCGAGATAGTTCGAGACGCACTGTTAAAGATCCCCATCAGTTGGGATCAGTTAATCGTTGAGAATATCCTCGAAGACTCTATATTTATGCGGATTTTCACCCCGACTATGCGGCAGCTAGGATACAGGGAGCAATCGATGGAAACCGGACAGCGGTTCAGTGTCGCACTGCCTCAAACCTGGGAACACTATTTGTCTTCTCTCAGACGCTCTGTGAAAGACAAGATCCTCTATTCGAGACGGAAAATCACCAAACGCGGACAACTCAGCATAGAAACTGTCACACAAGAACAAGATCGCTGTCGTACTATCGAAACACTTAGGCGTTTGCACTCGGAACAATGGAGCCGTAAAAGGCTAGCCGGAGCCTTCGCAAGTACCGAATTTAATTCATTCCACAACGAAGTAACCAAACACCTCGCCGACAAAGGCTTATTGCGACTGCGAAAATGTTATCTCGACGATGAGCTAATCGGCATTCTTTACAACATACTATTTAAACAAAAAGAACACTACTATCAAAGCGGCTTCGATATGACAAGATTCGCGAAATTTAGGCCTGGCTTGATTGCCCATTCCTTTGCAATCCAAGATTGCATACTGGCGGGTTTAAAGCAATACGATTTTATGAAAGGAATTAGGCCGTCCTACAAGCAAGAATACGGTGCCCAAGCCATCCCCATGTATACATGTCGGATATTCAACCGGACTATTCGAGGGCGTTACCATGCTATACGATCGGGCATTCGAAATCACATCACCACGATGAAGAGAAAACTTAACCAAAGCCTGCTCTCCGATAAGAAACCATCGGACCCACGAAGCTAGCCACAATCACTAACAAATTCAACTCTTCTCTAAACCGCAAAACTTATCATGGGTCGGCACACCATTTGGCCGCTTCAGCGAAACGGACCGCATTTCTCATCAGACGGCAAGATGATCGCGCAGCGATTGTCACAAAGCGTTTTCTGATCGAGCGGAATACGAGCTAAAAACTTCTCGTGGGGACAACAGTGATCAACCGACGGATTGTCGTTTTGGAAAGAAACCCAGCCTATAACCCGTTGTGTTTTCTGAATCCATGATAAGAATAAATAGAAAAATGGTACAAGCTTCTCCACACGGTAAAGTTCTCCGCGTTTCTATAAATATTCCACTGAAAACTTGCTGCTTTTAGCTTATTGTTAGATATAGAACCGTTCCTTACTCGATAATACGCTAGTACCTTATTGATTCCGTGGGCAACATAACCCTCTTTTAAAATTCTCAACCAATAAAGATAGTCTTCATGGCCAATATCTTCCATAAAATATTTACCCAATTTTTCAGCATTGTACATTGCAGTAAGGCATGGAATTACATTGGAATTAAGTAACCTGTCGTAATTTACCGAAAATGGCACATAAATCTGGCCTCCGATATTTTTGCTTTGTTCGTCAATCTTTTGATACGCCGAAAAAGATACATCGTACCCACCTCGGCTCATAAACTCGACTTGTAGTTCCAGCTTGTCAGAAACCCATAAATCATCGC
>CAZVFR010000221.1:0-5914 GCA_964626505.1 uncultured Methylococcaceae bacterium | reverse complement strand
GTACCATCAGAGTTTACTGTGCTCGTATTCTTAAGCGGATTAGCAGGACTAACAGCTGAGTCGCCCAATGAAGATAACCAATCCATATATTTCGAAACGTGTACTTGAAATAGTCTATATCTTTTTCAAATTTTTCCGCGATAATCTTTTTTGTTTTTTCCGTATAAAGTTTTCTGTGGTCCCTCGAGAGAGAGATTGGGTTTTTATTCGCGCTCTTATTAGCGAGCTTAAGTCGACCCTCTGTACGCTCCTCTATTTCCTTTATTGCTTGATGTGGCAACGCCGTAGTCAGTCCTCTTGGAGCGGTGATTGGTACGAGTTAAAACCCAACCCAGAAACCAACCATAAGCAAACCGATTAGATACACTCAAAGCTCCTCGTCCAAATACGCAGACATCGGCGGACAAGTACACACCAAATTTCTATCCCCACTAACATTGTCAACGCGCCCAACCGGCGGCCAATACTTATCCAGATGAAGTTCTTTAAGCGGAAAAAACGCTTTTTCCTTGGAGTACGGGAAGCCCCAATCCCTTCGAATCAATAAGTTGTGGGTGTGGGGTGCGTTACGCACGACGTTATTTAGTGCATCGGCCTCGCCACTTTCAATTGCAGCGATTTCCTGGCGGATCATAATCATGGCCTCGCAAAATCGATCGATTTCGCGTTTGTTCTCACTCTCGGTGGGTTCGATCATCAAAGTATCCGGCACCGGAAACGACATTGTGGGTGCATGAAAGCCAAAATCGATCAGGCGCTTGGCGATGTCGTCCACCGTAATTCCGCAACTTTCCTTAATCGAACGCAGATCGATTATACATTCGTGCGCAACCATGCCGTTTTTACCCGTATAGAGAATCGGATAATGTGGAGCCAGCCGATGAGCGACATAGTTGGCGTTCAAAATTGCCACCAGCGTGGCTCGCTTCAAGCCGGTATTGCGCATCATCGCGATATACGCCCAAGGGATCGTCAAGATGCTCGCGGAACCCCACGGCGCAGCTGACACAGCACCGATGGTACCTGCTTTTCCGGCCGCGGGATTGACCCCCTGAACCACTGGATGATCGGGAAGATAAGCTGCCAGGTGCTTTTTTACGCCAATCGGTCCGGCCCCCGGGCCGCCGCCACCATGAGGAATGCTAAAGGTCTTGTGCAAGTTGATATGGGCGACATCAGCACCGATCTGGCCGGGTCGGCACAATCCCACCAACGCATTGAAATTAGCGCCATCCATGTACACCTGCCCACCTTCTTGGTGAACCGTTTCACAGATTTGGCAAATCTCCTCCTCGAATACGCCGTGGGTTGATGGGTAGGTAATCATCAAGGCTGCGAGACGATCCGAATACTGTTTCGCCTTTGCGGTTAAATCATTCAAGCTGACATTGCCATTTTCGTCACAGGCGACAACCACGACCGTCAAGCCCGCCAATACCGCACTCGCGGGATTAGTACCATGAGCCGATGCTGGGATTAGGCAGATATCACGCTTACCTTCGCCGCGCTGTTCGTGGTATTTGCGTATCACCAACAAACCCGCAAATTCCCCTTGTGACCCGGCGTTGGGTTGCAAAGAAAACGCATCGAAGCCGGTCAGATCACACAGCATAGCCTCAAGCTCGTCAAACAACTGCAGATAACCCTGAGCTTGATCCAGCGGTACAAATGGATGCATGGCACTAAACTCACGGTAAGACAAAGCCTGCATTTCCGCGGCCGCATTCAGTTTCATGGTGCATGAACCCAAGGGAATCATAGAACGATCCAAGGCAATATCCTTACGCGCTAATCGACGCATATAACGCATCATTTCAGTTTCGCAATGATAATTGTGGAATACCGGGTGGGTAAGAATCTCACTGCTTCGCTGCAACGGCTCAGGAATACACTCGGGCGCAATTTGATCCATACTATCGATATCCAACGCATGTTCTACGGACGATGAAAATGCGCGCCATAACGCTCGTACTTCGTGTCGAGTAGTATTTTCGTCGAATGCGATGCCAACTGAATCCGCATCATTGACCCGCAAGTTAATGCCGGCTTCACGAGCCCGCGCGGCGATACGTCGAGCTTGTCCGGGTACCCGGACTGTGACCGTATCGAAATAAATATCCGTAACCACATCGTGGCCCAGACATTTCAAGCCAGTCACAAGAATTTTGGCGTAGCGATGAACCCGTTCCGCGATAGATTTTAAGCCGTCCGGGCCATGATAAATTGCATAGAAGCTCGATAGAATGGCCAACAATACCTGGCTTGTGCAGATATTACTGGTGGCTTTATCACGGCGTATATGTTGTTCGCGGGTTTGTAGCGCCATGCGCATGGCCGGCTGCCCCAGATGGTCGACCGATACACCGATGAGCCGCCCCGGAATCTGGCGCTTGTAGGCGTCCCGGGTCGCAAAAAACGCTGCATGCGGTCCACCATAGCCCATAGGCACGCCAAACCTTTGCGCGCTGCCTACAACAATGTCTGCGCCCATTTCGCCGGGCGCTTTTAGTAACACCAAGGCTAAAGGATCGCTGGCGACCGTCAGCAAGGCTGATTGTGCATGCAATTGGTCCGCAATTGGTTGCAAGTCACGAATTTGACCGCTGGAACCGGGATACTGTACCAGCGCACCAAATACATCCAGGTTATCCAAAGTGGTGAGCGGATCGCCACTGACTATTTCGAGCTTCAAACCCTGTGCACGGGTCTGTAGAACAGCCAGCGTTTGCGGATGACAATCTTGGTCTACAAAAAAACGCGGACTGGTTTTTTTAACCAAACGCCGGCTCATGGCCATAGCTTCGGCTGCAGCTGTCGCTTCGTCCAGCAACGACGCGTTGGCTAATTCCATGCCGGTCAAATCAATGATTACCTGCTGGAAATTTAACAAGGCTTCCAATCTGCCCTGGCTGACCTCGGCCTGATACGGCGTATACGCGGTATACCAACCCGGATTTTCCATGACGTTGCGTTTGATCACAGCCGGCATTATGGTCCCGTAATAGCCCATACCGATCATGGAAACCAGCACCCGGTTGCGACTACGCATTCTACGCATATAGCTGGCGACAGCGCGTTCGCTAAAATTTCTCTCGAATGAAAGCGGCGTTTGGGAAACGATATTGTCCGGTAGTGCTTTGGACACGATTGCTTCCAGCGAGTCCAAGCCTATGGCATTCAGCATCTCTTCTATCTGCTTACGGTTTGGACCAATATGCCGCCGAATAAAATCGCCTGGCATCTCCAGATCTTGCAGACTCGGATGGTTAGCAGTCATAACGCTCCTCCGCTTTGTTCGCCGCTGTGTTTTCCGAAATAACGATGCTCGACAAAGGGTAAGCCGGTCACCGTGACCGGATAAACCTTGTTGCGTAGCATCACTGACAATGTCTCGCCAACCTCGGACCAGGCGGCATCAACATAACCCATCGCAATCGGTCCTTTAACGGTTGCACCAAAACCGCCGCTGGTCACTCGACCCAGTGCCTCGTTATTCTCGTCAAGTATCACCGTTCCTTCCCGAACCGGCGCGCGGCCCTGCGGTTTTAAGCCCACTCGAATCCGGCCGGCGCCCTGCTTATATTGAGCCATAATCTTAGCTGCACCGGGAAACTTCGGATTAGCCTCTGCACCACTGCGGTATTCGGGTGCCAGAACCCAGCTCAGGCCCGCTTCCACAAGCGTAGTTGTTGCATCTATATCATGGCCGTACAAACATAAACCGGCTTCTAATCTTAGTGAATCTCTGGCGCCCAAACCGACGGCCGCAACTTCCGGCTGATCCAGAAGCAGCCTGGCAATACATTCAGCTTGATCCGCGGGCAGCGATATCTCAAATCCATCCTCACCGGTATATCCACAACGGCTAACCAGACATGAAACTGATTGGATCTGAATCATTTTGGCGGACATAAACGGCATAGTATCAACACCTGAAGCGAGGCGCGCTAGCACTGACACTGCCTTTGGGCCCTGCAATGCAAGTAGGGCTTTATTGTTAAGTTCAACGAGCTCACATTGCCCGCCTAACCGGGATCTAAGGTAATCAAAATCAGCTTGCTTGCGTGACGCGTTCACGACAAGAAAAAAATGATCCCCTGCATTGGTAACCATCAGGTCATCGATGATTCCACCTGTGTTGTTTGTCAATACAGAATAGCGCTGCCGGAATGGCGGCAAATCCATTAGCTTGGTCGGTATCAACGCTTCCAATCCCGCTCCAGCCGCATCGCCTGCCACTCTGATCTGCCCCATGTGGGAAATATCGAATAATCCGGCTTGGGTGCGGGTATGATTATGCTCCGCGATAATGCCGCTTGCATATTGGACTGGCATTTCGTAGCCGGAAAATGCGACCAGCTTAGCGCCCAATTCCTGATGCAAGGCATACAACGGTGTCCGTTTAAGCGCTTGAGCAGCGTTTTCTTTTGTCATTATTTTCCTGTATAGAGCTACTTACCCGAGGCACCGAAGGACGATGCCTTGTAGCTGGAATTCTACCATTGAAGCAGGCGAATGTAGCCCCGCCAAAGCGATTCTTCTACAATCCGTGTTCCCAAAAAAATTTCATTCCATGTTTTTACTAAACCATGATCGATTCCGAGCACGATAATTTTCCTTTGGAGCTCTCACCCGAAGCCATGTCCGAGCTGCTCAAACGGGTTGAGGAAAAACTCATCATGCATATAGCAACCCTGCCACAACAAGCAGCTAGCAACGTCGCAAACGGCGAAGTCTTGGCCGACAAACTGCGCGAACCGCTGCCTAAAACGAGTCGTCCGTACGATGAATTACTGGACCAGTTATTCGACGAGGTGATCGGTACAAGCTTCAATAGCGCCAGCCCGGGTTATATGGCGTATATCCCCGGCGGCGGACTCTTTCATTCCGCGGTCGCGGATTTGATAAGCAAGGCAGTTAACCGCTACGTTGGGGTTTGGGCCGCAGCGCCCGGTCTGGTACAAATTGAAACCAACGTGGTGCGATGGTTTTGTGAGATCGTTGGTTATCCAGATACAGCGGGTGGATTTTTAACCACCGGCGGGTCACTGGCAAATTTCTCGGCGCTGTTTACGGCACGGCGCGAACGCTTACCGGAAAACTTTTTATCAGGTACGATTTATACCTCGGATCAAGTACATCACTCAGTGCAAAAAGCCGCGGTCCTTACTGGCTTTCCAGCCGACCATGTGCGTATTATCCCAACTGATTCTTTATTTCGAATGCGCACCGACGAGCTGCGTCGCCACATAAGCCAAGATCAAAATAATGGCTTCACGCCCTTTGCGGTCGTGGCGACCGCGGGCACCACCAATAGCGGTGCGATTGACGACCTTGAAGCGATTGGCGAGATCTGCGAAGCGCAAAGCTTGTGGTTCCACATTGATGCAGCCTACGGCGGATTTTTTATGTTAACCGAACGCGGTAAAACGAAATTGCGAGGCTTGGAGCGCGCGGATTCAATCACGCTGGATCCGCATAAAAGCTTGTTTCTACCTTACGGAACAGGATCACTATTGGTTCGAGATGCTAGCGCGCTGAAGCGTGCCCACTCTGCCGCCGCGGATTATATGCCTGCCATGCAGGATAACCCCGACCTGGTAGACTTTTGCCAGATTTCGCCGGAGCTCACACGCGAATTTAGAGGCTTACGTGTGTGGCTACCTATTAAAATGCACGGCATCGATGCATTTCGAAAATGCCTGGATGAAAAGCTGGATCTTGCCGAATGGATAACCGCCAAGCTTGCGAAGATTGAATCAATCCGAATAGTCGCCGAACCCCAGCTGTCCGTGGTCGCTTTCAGAGTCGACCGCGCAGCGGCGGATACCGTAAAGCTCAATGAATTGACGCGGGAATTGCTGTGTGACATCAACGGCCGGCGCAATGTATTTCTTACCGGAACTCTGCATGG
>CAZVFR010000220.1:1634-5948 GCA_964626505.1 uncultured Methylococcaceae bacterium | reverse complement strand
ATTGTCTGGCGTCGCTTCGAACATACGCCCTTGATTCGACGATGTAATCAAGGTATTGCCGTTAGTCAATCGTTGGTTGTAACCCATGAGACTGGTGAAAAACGGACTGTCTTCCGCGCCCTCATAACGCCAGACTATCTCTTGACTGGTGGGATTGATCTCAATAACTCTGGATTTGTTGATCGCAAATAAGGATTCAGAATGCCACCAATGGTTGTCAAGCAGCAGAATATTTCCGTTCGCCATAAAGCTGGCTTGATGCTGCCGTCGCCACATGCCGGTCAATGCCCATTTTATGGTTTCGGTGCTCAGATTCACAATCGCAATCATATCGAGGTTTCTGATTGAAATTAGAATATCCCCAGGATCGACAAATGCGAGTTCGTTTGCAATTTCGTTTTAATGTCGCCAGTATTGGCCGAAAATCAAAAATAGCTGTTATGTTCGATGCAATCGTTTCAGGTCTTGGTCGCCGATAATACGCAGAAATCCATTTCAACATAGGTTACACATTGTTTCAGCAATAATCCCAAAGAGGGGAAGAATTGATAAAATCGAAAATAATATTCCTTGCAAAGTTGCTTGTATTCAATATGTTCGGAGTGGTTGTTTTATTGGGTGCAATCGACCTTGTCTGCTATTATTTTTTACAAAATCCATCTTCAATCCCGTCGGGACCAGTGTTGCATGCCATGCGAAAAGTTTACTGGAACAGTAAAAGCTTTATCCAGTATAACGCGGACTGTGCGCAATTTGATAGTCGTCTTGCTTACAGATTACGTCCCGGAAGTTGCCAGTTCTCTGGCGCGGGATTTTCTAATAAATTTTCGATGAATAATCAGGGGTTACGGGATGATGAGGCATCGCTAGCTGCGCCCGAAGTTATCGTTTTAGGGGATTCTCAGGCTATGGGTTGGAGCGTTGGACAGAATGAAACGTTTGCGGCAATTATTGAAGCGAAAACGAATATCACTGTCCTCAATGCCGCGGTTTCATCTTACGCTACCGCCAGGGAAGTACTGAGTCTGGACAGATTGGATACCAGTAACTTAAAAACTTTGGTCATTCAATATTGCGACAACGACATTGAAGAGAACGGGAAGTTCTATAATGATAATTACCAACTCAACACTATGAGTCAGGTTGAATATGACGATATAACCGCTAGCCACGAGCGGTTGCAGCACTATAGACCAGGTCGGCACATCGCTGCGGGGTACACAGTTGCCAAAGAGTTGTACCCGGACTTTAAATGGAAAGTCCTTTATCCGATGGTAATGGGTTTTATGGGCCGCCCCGTCCAGGTAAAGCCGACAGAGACGCAGGAACTGGATTACGGGAAGATATTTTTGGATATATTGTTGCAGAGCAAGATCAATCTTTCCGACATTCAAATTATCGTGTTCGAAGTGAACAATTACGGACGGGGGACGGAACGCAACAAATTTATAAGCCGATTAATCCGTGCCCAAAAAGCGGATCCGATGGTGTATTCAGAGTTGAATATCGAACTTATAGATGTGCACGATCTGCTCGCCACCAACGATTATTATAGGCTCGATGGCCATCTGACAGTTTCTGGACACCGACAAATCGCAGACGCTATTATTTCTAAGTTGGCGTTGCGAGATGGAAGTCTATAACGTGCGGTCGCAGATAAGATCTACCATCTCACCGACATTTTTTAGCTCAGCGACCTCGCCGGTATTAAAACGGATTCCGAAAAACCGTTCTATTGCCACGATCAACTGGATATGCGTTAGTGAGTCCCAGTCCTCAATATCTTGTGCGGTTGTCTCGGAAGAAATTTCAATTTCGTCGTCATCGAATACGCTGCAAAAAATCTCTTTAAGCGATTCTACGATTTCATTTTTATCCATGATGTTAATCTGTTAATTCAATGGGTGTGTCAAACGGACTAAAATTTTTAATATCAAGGTGCCAGTGGGTTGTGCCATTGGCTTCGGTTTTTGCGTTAACAAAGCCCAAGTCCCGATAGTGGTTTTTAACGAGTTTGTTTTTGGCCGTGGGAATGTATGAGCCGTGTATTCGGTTTATACGCAGTTGACGAGCTTTTTCAACGACGACGTTTAACAATAATTGCTCGACTAAACGTTTTAGTACGCGGCAGCTCATCAGCCATTGCCTGATATACAAATCAGTGTCTTCGCGCTCTGCAAACCACACTGCGATTAACCCATTATTACCGAAGCGGTCCGACAATTGTACATACAATGCGATTACGTTCGGATCCTGCATTAAAGCTTCGACCTGCGAACGGGTTTGACGTAGCGTGGTTAGGTTAAATTGATTGGTTTTATTGATCAACTGGGTGATCCGGTCCAAATAAATATCGTCGAAGGGGCAAATTGTGGCAGTTTGATTTAATGATTCCAGATAGCCTTTGTAATCAGTAGAGGATTGTTGTAGCTGCGTTCGTTCTGCATTTTCTAGATATTGACGGCTACGCTCGTGGTCTTCGGTGCTAAGTGCGGTGATTTCGAATAACCCGGCGCGGTCAACCAGCGATGGATATTCTGCCGGGTCGTCGCCTAGCTCGATGACGTGTACTTCGGGTAGTGTCGCTCGTACCAACTCTCTTTCGAATGGATTGTCGTCTACGAACACCAAAGAATTGAGTCCAATATTCAGTTCCTGCGCGATTTCGCGGATATTATCCGGCTTGGGTTGCCAATTTGCTTTAAAGGCAACAAAATCCTCGCGTTTTAATACCATCTCGGGTAATTGCTCAAAAGGCGCAAGTGCATTTGCTTCCTCATTCTTACTGCATACGGCGAGTAAAATGCCGCGTTCCTTGAGTTGCAGAATATACTCCTGAAAACCTTTGAAAGCTTCGCCGACGGCATTGCCTTCACCGATAGCCAAACCATGTACGCCATCGTCTCCGACCACGCCGCCCCAGAGCGTGTTGTCCAAATCCAACACCAGACATTTTGCTGTTCGACCGTACAGTGCTCCTAAAATACGCGCCGAGTTACGCACGTACGGTACCAGGCAGTCGAATGAAACCGGCTGCTTGGCGTGGTACCAGTAGCGATAGTCGTGCCATGTGGTGAGTCCGTAGTAAGCGGACAGCGAAAAGATGTCGTTGATATGGACATAGGGCTGGGCGGCATCACCCAGCTTTTGATTGAGTCTGCGTATGAAGTTGTTTTTATCCCAGGGTAGTTTGCTGCCCAGATTCGTTAGTGGGTTTAACGGAATTGCAGGAAAGTTATTGATTATAATTTCACATTGACAGGTGGCGTATAACCGAGTAGATAAATCGATCCAGTATTGGCAGGTTTCCGTGGCTAATTTTTCGGCTTGAGTAACATCGGTGCCGGTTTCGGGCCAAGCGGAAATGTTAGCCGTTGTATTGATCAACCAGCAGACGTCAGGTCGGAAAATTACAGTGGCGCTATTTGGGTCGAGTATTTCCTGAGCAAAGGTATTATAGGGCGCTACATGCAGCGTACAATCCAGGTTGATACTGGCTAATGCCAAAACGAAGGGTGCTTCAAGCATGTCCGTGGTTGCACCACCGAGCACAGCAACCTTGATTTTCTGATGGTTGGGACAGGGGCCTCCCTGTTGTAGTAACAGTTTGTGCAGTCTACATAAGGCCGAAAAGTCCGGGAATTCTACTGTATTTTGGGCTTCATCTATAAGGTGTTTCCATGCGTCGTTGTAGTTGCTGGTCTGAATAAGTTGTTTGATCTTCTTTCTATCCATAACTCCCAGCGCCGCTAGCAGGTTAACCTCGGTTGAGCAAAAAACGTATTGGAATAAACGGTTGTAGGTGCCGGTATATATCAGGCGACTTAAAATTCGACATTTGCCCGAACGAATTGCATCACCCGGTCGGTAACTCTTGCCGCGCCTTGCGGTGTTGGGTGAACCACGTCGAAGAATTCCGCTTGTTCTAAAAAATCGTGCAAATCCAAAAATGGTGTTCCCCCTATCGACTCTTGAATCTGTTTGATATAACCGCGATAGTGATTAGGGTCGTACATTACTCGACTAATGGCGTTTTCCGGAAGGTTGACCACGACTAATTTAATATTGTTATTTTTGTTAAAGTTGAGCAGGGTTTTAAATTTTTTCCGGATGATATTTGAGGACTGATTTGGATCCGAGCTGTGGACATCTGGCCACCAGCCTTCGGCCATCCAGTTAACTAATTTATCAGGAGCTATTCGCTTGGAGGCGTAATAATACTTATACGGCGATATGCTTTGGACCGCCGAGCGAACAATATGTCGGCTGACGCGATTATCGAACTGTTTTTTAATTTTTAGCGGAGAGCCGGGA
>CAZVFR010000220.1:0-1624 GCA_964626505.1 uncultured Methylococcaceae bacterium | reverse complement strand
AGCAAATCAGCAACAACAGTAGCTATCGCGACGCTATACCGTTGACGCTGTTTCAACAAATAAAATTTTGCGGAACTGATCAGGCCATGTAATGTTGTTTTTTCGGTGAGTACCAATTCGTCGCCACGTTCTTGGACACTGTAGGTCGGGCTATACGCGTCAATACCGGGTATAAATGGTCTTTTTGCGGGGAGATCCAAAATAAACCGTATCGATGTGCCCAGGACGATAACCCGAGGAAGCGCATTACTTCCGTGAGCCTTCTTGAGATAGTCCAAAGATACAATTACATCGTTTAACGTTCCTAGGCTGATAGCACCTTGTACAACATCCATACCCTCAAATTCCTTTGCAAAGGTGTTTAGCTGAAAAGCTTCCCGGGCAGATGACGGACCGGTAATGAGTAGTCGATCGCCGTGGGAATTATCCCGCCATCTCGGAAGAAAATAGCGTAACCAATCTTCGTCCTTGAACGGATAGCTGTCTTGATAGCTCTCGGCCCATAACGATGTTGTCATCAATGGCGCGCTAACGGCCAGGTAGATCAATGCAGAACACAGTAACAGTGTCGATACTAATCGAAAATGTCTAAAATCCTGTGTAAACAAAATCCACCTCCGTTTTCGCTAGGGTTAGTAACAAAAACATCATAATAGATGCAGCGCACAATTTCATAATAATTCTAAGTCTCATCAGTGTGCACCGATTTGGCGAAGCGCATTTAGAACATGGGGCGCATCCAGCCGAAAAAATATAAATGCCAGTGCGGTGGCGTTAAACGTAATGAATATGCCACCCAATCGGACGTACCATTTGGCACGAAATTCACGCAGTCGTTTTTTGCCCAGCCAACGTTTTAGCAGTGTGTTCCACGTATGGTAAATCACTAGATAACATCCGTGTACTATACCAAAAATCAAAAATGCAGAAGTTGTACCGTGCCAGAGACCCGAAATGATCATCGTAGCTATCATGGCTAGGTTCGCGGCTAACAGCGCGTGTGGTGTGAACCATGCCACGCTCAACGCTTTTTTATAGAGTGGTGAGAAGACGTAATCGGTGAGCCAAAGGGTTAACGATCTGTGTTGGCGATGCCAAAAATCGGATATATTTCGAGCCAGAAACGGTTTGTCGAAATTCTCGGGTGGTTTGACACTGAAAAGAGTCCCGATTCCGATGACAACATCACAGTACCCGGAAAAATTAAGGTATAAATAGATCCAAAATGCATAGCTTTGGATAAATAATCCCTTGATGCTTAGATTGAGTAAATCGGTATCCGGTTGCAGTGCCTTGGTCTCTAAGAACGGTGCCAGAACATAAGCCTTTGTAAGACCGAGCAAAATGCGAAGTAAAATATCCAGGTAGGCTTCGAACTTTGGCTGAAGTTGGATTTTAGTACTGTGCCATTGCGCGGAATATTCTTGGTAGCGCTGTATGGGCCCCATCATGAACGTAGTAAAATTCAAGCAATAATTCAAAAACGTAAGAAACGATAGGGCGCCGAGTGTTCCACTTCGTGCCTCGACTAAGGTATGGACTATTTTAAAAAAAAGAAAACTCAAGCCGATTATGCCCAAGGTGTATCTATAAGCGTCTGCGGGTAATATAAAGTCCAGAAATT
>CAZVFR010000219.1:0-5956 GCA_964626505.1 uncultured Methylococcaceae bacterium | reverse complement strand
TTTCGACCATCCGGCTTATATTCAGGCGCTTGCCAATTCAATAAACGACACACTTACTTCGAAGCAGTTTGAGCCTGAGGTCATCGTCGCATCGTATCACGGCCTACCTAAGGAAAGTTTGGCGAAGGGCGACCCCTACTATTGCCAATGCGCAAAAACGACGCGGATGCTTAGAGAACTGTTGGGCACTGATGAAAGCTACCTAAAGATGAGTTTTCAATCTCGTTTCGGACCAAAGAAATGGTTTGAACCTGCAACCGATAGTATGCTGACAGAATTGGTCCAACAAGGAATTAAGCATATTGCCGTTATTACGCCGGGATTTGCAGTGGACTGCCTGGAAACCTTGGAGGAAATGGGCATACAGAATTGCGAATTGTTCCTACAGAATGGTGGTGAACGCTATGAGTTGATTCCTTGTCTGAACGATTCGAAGAACGGTATCGCTCTGTTGAGGGAGCTGGTGAAACAGGAACTGGGTGGGTGGATTTAGCCCGCAATCCGTTTGGTCATTGAATTCCTTGTGAGAGCAAATTTCTGCGCAGTCATCTTGCCCTCTGGCGAGAAATCCGGGCTAGCCCGGATTTCTCGCCTTGAACTACTTCTTTAAATTCGAGGGTATACACCGTGTTCATGCGGTGTACCCTTCACGGTCCCCTCTGTTTTGCTTATCTATTCCTTCGTGCAGCTTCTCGGCGAACCTTGCGGATGGTAACTTTTGCTACTGGGTTGTGCCAATCCCAGATGCTCGCCGGCAGATCGCCGATACCCTGAATTCCCGCATGTACGTGTACGTAACCCTCACCGGCTCCGGGTCCGCCTTCAGGATTAGGATCGGGTGCGAAAAAATTCGTATTGGTATCTATGGGATTGCAGCCAGCAAAACCCGGTAGTCCGGGGATATGGTCACATATCTCATCATTAAACTCGCTACCTGCGTCGTAACCTTTGGCAAAAAATTCAAGCGTTTTGTTGTTTCTGGGTAACTTAACGCGGTCCAGTGCAACAAAGGCGTCGTTGGTCGGTGCCATCATACCCAGCAAACTCAAATACCTTTGTCCCCTGTTTGCATTAATGGTGACGGTGAGACTTTCTCCAGTACAAATAATACCGTCAGGAATGGCCGCTGGAACATCTTCGATATTCGGTACGATAACAACATCCCCTACATTGGGGTTGGCCGCAAGGTTTTCACCCAAGAAGTACGGAAACCCTGCTTCTGCTGCCAAAGCCAACTCGGGGCTAGCGGTCTGGCCTAATTCAAATAGCCTCACATTTTTATTATGCGTTGCGAAAACAAATAAACCCATAATCTGGCCATCCCTGCATCTTCCACCACCCTCCAATTGATTTCCATGTGCTAGATTCGTCACGGTAACTTCGTACTGAGTACTTGCCACTGCCGCGCCGGTAATACTCAAAAATGCCACCAAAAGAATACCGCTGGACAGTAGTCGCGCAGTGAATTGTTTTATAGCTGTGATACTGCCCAATCTAGTGGAACGATATCTTGATTGTGATCTATACATTTGTAGTGCTCCTTGCTTAAGTTAAAGTTGTAACTCGCACCGTTTCCGTGTGCTGTACAGTTTAAGCAACGTTACTCAACGTATTGCAAAAACTGGCCTGGCCGCAAGTATTGCACTTAACAACAAATTAGGAGATGTAATAAATTACATTTTCTTTGTGAAAAATTGCGTTTCCAGTTCGGAAACACTGGCACAGTCTCTCCGTTAGGACTGAGTCTTTTCGGATTTGAGTTATAGAATTTCTATAGAGGGATAGGGGCAGGACACTTGCTTCATAATACTATGTCAGGCAATTCAGGGCTGACTGTCAAAACTGTCGGACAAATGAGTGCCGGTCTGCCCGCTTTTAAACTGGTGTTTTTCCAGCCAGCCCTGCAGCAGGTCCCAGAACACCGGTACGATGAACAAGGTTAGAATGGTTGCGGTGGCGAGACCGGTAACAAAGGTTGATGCCATACTGCCCCACACCAAGGAATAGCTGGGTACGCCTATCGCCATGGGCAGCAACCCCAGCGAAGTCGTCAAGGTCGTGAGCAATATGGGACGTAGTCTAGTATTGACGCCCTCAAAGATTGCTTCGCGGCGCGAAAGGCCGCGCCTATAGCCTTTGTTGATAAAATCGATCAGCACCAGTGCGTCGTTCACCACAACGCCCGCGACCCCAATAACGGCGATGAAGCTGTTTAGTGTGAATAGCGATTGAGTGACCAGCTTGCCGGAGACCACGCCAATCAGTGCAAAAACGATTGCCGATAAAATAATAAAGGGCTGTAGATACGACTGAAATTGGGTGGCCAGTATCATATAGATCAGTAGAGTCGCGATGACGAAGGCATAGGCCAGTGAGGTATACGAACGCTGCGTATCTTCGTGCTCGCCGCCGAAGTTGATGCTGGCGCCGGGGTATTTTTCCCGAATAGTTTCGTAGTAGGATTCTATGGTTGCGACGACAACCGGGATGGATGTCGGAGCGGAAGCTTTTAGATTAGCCTGGATACTGATCGCGCGCTTGTGCTGGTAGCGGTTTAAATCGCCGGGTTCCTCGAAGGTTTCTATACGCGTCAAATCTTTAAGGCGTATAGGACCACTGGCATGCTCCAATAGTGGGATGTATAAGGCATCTTCCGGGGTATCGAAAAACTGTGTGTCTATGAACAATTTCAAGTCAATTTCTTCGTCTACCAAGCGGTAATGGCCAACGTATCGGCCGTCCAATACGCTACCGGCCAGACGCGCGACCTGCTTGGTGGTCAGACCGTATTCCTGCGCTCGATCATGCCGGACGATGAATTGAAATACCCGTTTGGGCTTGCCGCGGTTATCCCCGAGTTCGTCCAGATAAGGACCAATATCCGGGTGTTGGTTGATGAACGTGTAAAGGTCGTCTGCCAGATTCAAGATCGATGTTGGATTGCTACCCAGCACGCGTAAGTTCAGATCTTTGCCCCGCGGCGGGCCATCTTTCTGCGGATGTATGTGCAGTTTGAATCCATCAGTTTCGAATGAAGATTTTAACCGCTTGCGCATGTCTTCCAGGTGATCCAATGGCGAATTGAACGTTTGATCTTCTTTGGCGGGCAGCGTGACCATGACGGTTCCATAGTTGCTACCGTGTATCTGTTCGTAATCGTCATTAAAATAGAATCCTGCAAAGCCTGCGACGGACCGCGACTTGCCCGGCCCATCCTGCAGAATAAACTCGGTGATTTCGTGAACCCGCTGGTCGACCTGCTGGATGGATGCACCGCTTTTTCCGCTAACATCCACATAATACAAGGTGTAATCGTCCGGAAAAAATTTGATCCGTATTAGGGGTATTTTGCCGCTTACCGATACGCCGAGGATCGTAATCGTGGCCACAAACAGCAGGAACACGATCAATACGCTGCGAATCCGGTAGCGTAGTGTGACAGCCAAAAGGCGGTTGGTAACCACTCTGAGCGTCTTCAGTAGTGGGTTATCCGTGTTGAGCCGGTCCGCGGATAGATCCGCGCTCGGTCGGGGTCCGAAGTCCATATAATGGATCGGCAGAATCAGCAGGCATTCGAATAACGATGCAAGTATTGCGTAGGAGACAGTGGTTGGGATCAGCGCGAAAAACTCTCCCGTAACGCCGGTCATGATTAACATGGGCATAAATGCGGCCACTGTAGTCAGTGTCGCTGAGATAACCGGAAGCGAGACTTCTGCTGTACCGTAGATTATGGCGTCATTGAGTTGTTCGCCGCGTTCAATATGCCGATAAATATTCTCGGTGACTACGATCGCATCATCGACAATAATGCCGGTCACAAGCACGAATGAAAACAGGGTTAGTTCATTGAGGCTGTTACCGCTTAGGTACATTAACAGTATGCTGATCATAAACGAAAACGGGATACCGATTGTGATGATCCCGGCATTTCTTGCCCCCATGAAATACCAGATTATCAGCGAGACCAGGCAGATTCCGACCAGCATATTCAAACTCAGTGTATTCAAGCCGTCTTTGATATATACGGTTGAATCCTGTGTCAGAACGATATCCACAGCTTGCTTTGTTGCGATCGGTTTGAACTTTTCCAGAATGTCCAGCGCTTCCGCTTTAATGTCCAGCGCATTACCTTGCGGAGTTTTGATGATCTGTAGTGCCAGTGCGTTTTTTCCGTTGACTGATCCGATAACCCTGGGGTCTCGGTAATTCAGCTCGGCTCGGCTGATCACGTCTTCAACCCGGACAAAGCTGCCGTCGGCATCCATACGAATAATGGTGGAAACTACCTGGTCACGGGTGCGGAATTTTTCATCGACTTTGATGACAAACTCACCCGAATTGTCCTTAAAATCACCCGCCGGTATGGAAACATTGGCGTTGTTCAGCGCCGATGCAACGTCGTCGAAACTCACGCCCAGTGCGATGATTTTTCTCGGGTCCAGATACACATGGAATTCGCGTTCGTGTTCCCCGACCAGTTTTATTTCTTTTACCTTGGGAATCTGTTGCAGCGCTGATTTCAATTCTTCCGCCATCAGTGTCAACGCACGATTTTCATGGTCTCCCGCGAGGTTAATCACGATAACGGGGAGAAAATCCTGCGTATCCAGGTTGGACATGCGTGGTGGATCAATTTCGTCCGGTAATCGATCCAAAATATTCAAAACTTCAAATCTGACCTCGTTGTATAACGCTGCGTAATCAGCATCGTCGACAAACTTTAGGTGGATCCTCGAATTTTCTCGCTGCGAGGTCGATTTGATCCACTGGATATCTTTCACCGATTCCAAGGATTCTTCGATTTCGTGCGTGACCAGGGTTTCTACGTCGGTGGGCGACGCGCCGGGGAAATACGTATTGATGATGACCTCACCGAAATTTACGTTGGGGTAACGATCGGTGGGCAGGTTAAATAGGGAGTACGAACCCGCAACAATCAGAACGACAAACAGTAGGTTGAAAAAAACCTTCTGCTTCAGGGAAAAGCGGATTAGCGAATCCATAGTTGCTTATTTATCGAACAATACGAATTGATCGCCGGGCTTAACCAAGGGGGACGTAATTCTGACCAAGGCGTTGCCTTTCTCCGTTCGCCGCTTATCTATGCCGAGGTATACGACTTTTATGCGTTCTCCATTAATGCGCTGAACCCAAAATTGTTCATAGCGTTCATCCAGTGCGGCTTTAGGCAGTAGGATTGCGTTATTTTGATCCGGAATATCCAAAGATAGCTGTGCCCTCAAACCGCCGCGCCGGTTTGCCTGCGCACCGTCGATTGCAAGCGCTATCATAATCTTGCGCGATTGCTCGTCGAATGCTGGTGAAACTCGGGCGATTTGAGCTTCGGCATGCGTTCCCAGATCCGGCATGTCGATTTCTATAAGGCCGCTTTTTTCTTGCAGTGCTCCGTACTCAGGCATGGAAACGGCATACGGAATCAACAAGCTGAAAAAATCACCAATCTTGTCTGCCGGATCCCCCTTGTTTACCCATTCACCCGGTTCTATGTCCCGGTTTATCACCAGCCAACCCTCGGGAGCCTCAATACAATAGCGGCGTTTTCGTTCCGCAAGTTCTTTGCCCTTGATCAGCAAAATTCTGAGTTGTTGCTGGGCTGTCGCTAAACTGCGTTCATGATCGTCCAACTGGACTTGCGCGGAACTGCGCTGGCTTACCAGTTTCCGGTGACGTGATGATTGTTTGGTGAAATACGTGATGTCGATTTTGGTTCTGGCGATCTCGGCGCGGTTGCTTTCAATCTCCAGCTTAATAAATGTGCGGTCAAGGCAGGCAAACTTTCCATCTTTGGGTATCGGCTCACCGATATCCGCAAATACTGTTTCGATCCGCCCCGACATTTCTGACGACAAATCGAGTAATGTACGCGCACGAGTGAAGCCGGTCAGCGTAACCGTTTGCTGGGCGCTTTTAGCGGTTGCTAATGTTTGCGGTT
>CAZVFR010000218.1:0-5969 GCA_964626505.1 uncultured Methylococcaceae bacterium | reverse complement strand
AGAGCTTGTGCACTGTGCCGTAGTGGAGTCACGAATTCAGGTAAGTATTACTGCTATCCCGCAATGGAAAAACTGGACTCAATTCAAGAATTCTTTCGTTCCCAAACCCCGGATTTCCCGCCGGCCTTTTTCAGTAGTGTGATGCCTTGTATGGTCATACCGCGATCAATCGCCTTGCACATGTCATAGATAGTTAAAAGTGCTACTTGGGTCGCGGTTAAGGCCTCCATTTCCACCCCGGTTTGGCCCGTTGTCTTGACGGTAACTTGACAGCGTACCCGATGGTTTTCGGTGTCAGGTTGCAACACGATATCTACGTGAGAAATGGGTAGCGGATGGCATAGCGGAATCAGATCCGCGGTGCGTTTGCTGGCCATGATTCCCGCGATGCGCGCAATACCGAGTACATCGCCTTTTTTGTGGCTGCTTTGTATAACCATTTCCAGAGTTTCAGCAGCCATTTCAATGTAACCTTCAGTTACCGCAATACGTTGTGTATGTGCCTTATCTCCGACGTCGACCATATGTGCGTCGCCAGCTTGATTGAAATGAGTCAGTTTGGTCATGTTGAGTTCCTATGAAGGCAAGCGCATTTGTGTTCTGTCACGTATCGGCATGTCAGCGATCATACCAATAGTTTTTCGCTCAGCCCATACGTGAGCGTGAAAATTTACGTTGTATGCGTGGAATATTCCGGCGAAATTTGCCCCTCTTGTCGATTATGCTGTAGTCAAATCCTGGAATGCCTGGGATTGAATTAACATCGGAGGGTGGACAATGTTTGATTTTATACAGAATGCAATGGTTCGTCAGATCAAAGCTTTCGTCTTATCATGCCATGGTTGGAAGCGGCGTCAGGAACGGCGTTTGGGGCAGTTATCAATACAATGGCGAGATCCGCATTCGGGTTTGTGGTATCACGAAAGAACCGCAATACAGATACTATCCGCGGAGGCTATGGTGCCTTACAACAGGTCGTAAACTCTCTACGATCGATCTTGTGAACGGGTTTGCGGATTGTCCAGGGTAACGACTAAAGATACACGCCTGTTCTTGGACCTACCGACAGCAGTATCGTTGCTGGCGCGCGGTTTGGTATCGGCGAAACCGATGGCTCTCAACCGATTGGGATTTACCGACTGTTCGATCAAATAGCGTGCAACGGATGTGGCCCGGCCTGATGAAAGTTCCCAATTGGATGGATATTGCTCAGTTTCTATGGGGACATTGTCGGTATGACCTTCAACATGAATTAATCCAGGTTGTTTTCTAAACATGTCACCCAATTCTCGAAGCAGTGATAAACCCTGCGGTTTTAATTCCGCGCTGCCTATCGCGAACAATATACTTTCGTTTACTTCCAGCCTTATTGCACCCGACTTTTGGTTGATGTCGATAAAACTGTTCAATCCCTGATCGGCAATTATAGTTCGGTAGCTAGCCAGGTGATCCGACAATGTCTGTCCGATTTGCGTGTGCGCGATATTTGTTGTTGCCCGCTTCCGCAAAAGATCTACAGTGTCGAGCGGCCCGGAAGCGATTTTCATGCGGGTTGTTCCAGAGGCCTCCAATAGTCCTAGTGATAGGTCTAGCGGAGCAATGAGTTTGTCTACGAGTGCCATCTGAATATAATCTACAGGCTTGGGTCCAGGTTCGTATAAAATCAGTTTGTCGTCGGCGTTATTATCCGCAGGCGAAGATTGAGGAAAGTCTGGATCAACGACACGAGTAGCCAGTGGGAACAGTCTATGCCTGGTCGTACTTGGCGTTATTTTCTTAACTGCCTTGCCGATTCGAGCGGTACGTGATTCCGAACTCTTAATTGATTCGGAGGTGGCTTTTGCCGGCGAGCTCTGCTGTGTTTTGGTACGGGCGATTCCGGGCCGCTCAGGCGCTGTTTTCTCGATCTGATGGTACGCCAGTAGCAAAACGAGAAGGGTAAGCATCAAGGTCAGCATATCAACATAGCCCAGCAACCAACTTTCCGAATCGATTAATTGTTCGGATTCAGGTTCTTCCCAGGGGTCGGAAACTACGCTATAAGCCGGGTTTAGAAGGTCGCTCTGATTCAAACCGGCATGGGTTTTGGTTAATGTTTGCATACTAACCTTCCTGTATCATTTTGCCGTAGATGAAGCGTTATTGAATGAATATTGTCATACTGTATTGGCCCGCGACGATAGCGGAGACGCCGCTTGACGATTTTGTGGTGCCGTGGATTGCTCGTCCGGCGGGTCACCAAGGAATGCGGTTAAATATTCTTGGATCAGAATAGGGTGTTTTTTGTCGTAGATCATGAGTATGGTTTCAAACTGTACGTTCAGCCAAGCATGGCGCATTTTAGCCTGACGTTCCAGTTTGATAGCCAGGGGTTTGAACAAAATATTTGCGGCTATCAATCCATAAACCGTGGTCGTCATCGCAAAACCCATAGTCATACCAATTTCATCAAGGCCGCTATCGCCCAAGCTGTATAGCATGCGTACCAGACCAAACAACGTGCCCAACATGCCAAATGCCGGCGCGAAGGTAGCCATGGTTTTTACGATTTGAACTTCAGCGATGTCTTTCTCGTGTAATGTGCCTATTCGCCAACGTAGTAGCCGGATGATATCCTCGCGGCCATTTCTGTCCATTATCAATTCAGCGCCGTAGTGCAGGATAGGCTCGTGTAGCGATTCGACCATACGGTCCGCAATTCTAAGATTTCCCCGGCGGTACCAATCGGCAATTTGCAGCAATGCTTCTGAATCGGCCCAGCCCATAATCGGCGAGCTCTTCAGCATCTGGGGAAGTTGTTTGATCAATGCGTATACTTTTTCGTACGATTGGCTCAGGATCGTAGTCAACAAGGTTCCGCCTATAACAATTAACAGTCCCGGAAAATTCACGAACAGGTCGGATTGCTCGGAGCGAAGCAGTACCACACAGGCCCAGCCAATAATGCTGCATAGCAAAGCAAATACCGAATAGCGAACCATAATACCCCCAGAACTAAGATCGATTGTTTCAATAAGATGTTTGGGACTAGATTGAGCAAAACCTGGGCCAAGTGATTGCGTGGTGCGGATTTTCACTTAATAGTTTGAAATAAAAGAAGAATAAATCTTGGTGTTACGGCGACTTTCAATTAAATGAGCTAATCGGTGGCAAAATATTGCCGCGAGCTAAATGGATTGTTCTGACATAATGTCAATTGGATCGAAACTCAACTGCGGACTTCCTATCCCATAGGTCTTATAATTCTCCCATTCTATTAGTCATACCGTGGTTTATGGTGATACACGTACGATATTTTGCGAGTTTGCGAGAACAAATGGGAAAGCCTGAACAGGAGATTTCGGCTGACGGAATATTGACGGTAAAAGACGTGTGGGAAAGCGTCTCGGACAAGCCGTTGCCGGAGTCAATATTGTACGCCGTAAATATGAATTATGCGGAATTGGCAACTCAAGTTAAGGACGGTGACGAAGTTGCTTTTTTTCCACCAGTAACGGGTGGCGCGATATGAAAATAGGCTTGATGACAACCGAACTGGATCCCTGGAAAGAGATCGTGGCTTATCAGCAAAGTATAGAATCCATGCGCGGGAAATATGGAGCCACCGCGAGCTTTGTTGGAACAATGCGGGATTTTAACGAAGGCGATAACGTCGTCGGTATGACCCTGGAGCATTATCCAAATATGACCGAACGTCATTTGGAACAGATTGTTAAGACCGCCCAACAGAAGTGGGAGGTTCTTGATGCCCTGGTGTTACACCGTGTCGGTGATCTACTGCCTAACGATCCGATTGTTTTGGTTGCGGTTTGGTCGGCACATCGGGCCGCGGCGTTCGATGCGTGCCGGTATATCATGGAAGAGCTTAAGAGCAACGCTCCATTCTGGAAAAAGGAAACGCTGCGCCAGGGTACGCGTTGGGTTGAAAAAATACCGCGGGCTAGAGATCGGTAGCTAATGCGCGTGTTAGATCTGCAGCGGGCATCTCTTTGCACCCACTGACATTTTGGCCAGCCCACAGCGACGAGAAATTCCCCAAGCCTTTGGCTTCTGCTTTGGAGCGCAACGGAGCGATGGCACCGGCAGCTAGGGGAAAAGCCGGCATTGGCGTACGAATCGGGCCAATCTCTCTCATAATCTGATTTACGATTGCGCGGGCGGGACGTCCTGTAAACAGATTCGTGACTGCCGTATGGCGGGCAGCCTCACTTTTTAGTGCAGAACGATGTATCGCGCTTGTGGTAGTTTCCAGGCAGAGTAGATAAGTAGTCCCAACCTGTACGCCTGCCGCGCCAAGTGCCATGGCCGCAGCGACGCCCTTTGCGTCGGCAATGCCGCCAGCGGCAATAACCGGGAGCTTCACTTCTCGTACTATTTGTGGCAACAACGCAAAGGTGCCAATCTGAGTAGACAGATCTTCCGATAGGAATAGTCCCCGATGTCCGCCCGCCTCAAGACCTTGGGCAATAATGGCATCAACCCCATGTGCTTCGAGCCAACGCGCTTCTTCGACGGTTGTTGCTGAACAGAGTATCTTTGTGCCCATGGCTTTCACTCGCGCCAGTAATTCGACTGACGGCAAACCAAAATGAAAGCTCACAACCGGGGGATTAATCTCCTCTAGCACATCAGCAACTTCGGAACTGAAAGGGGCGCGCCCCGGCCCAATCGGAATGGACTCTGCGTCAATACCATACGCTTTGTAGTATGGCGAAAGTGCTTCCCGCCAAGCCGCTTCGCGTTCTTCATTGGAATTGGGTGGCGCGTGGCAAAAGAAATTTACATTGAAGGGCTTGTCTGTTTGTGTCTTGATTGCCGCCATTTCATTACGCATGTCTTCCAAACTGAGCATGGCACAAGGCAGCGAGCCCAACCCGCCCGCATTGGACACGGCCACCGCCAAAGTGCTGTCTTGTACGCCCGCCATGGGTGCCTGAATGATCGGCAGTTCTACCCCCAGCAGTCTTTGCAGTGTCATTGTCTAAACTCCGTTTATTTTATTTTTGGGAAAATTTCGTTGAAGATCGGTTTGATCAAAAGCTACATCATAGTCTTCTGCCTGTTTACGCAGCAAATCAATTAGATGCAGAATATGGCCTACAATCTCCTGAACATTGATTTATTATGAGGACAGGTGGGCCAGCAGATTTATGGAACGGGATAGATTTGGTCCTGGGGACAAATTTCTTATCGACACCAATTATTATGAAAAAGATACTGACGGCTTTATGTTGGGTACTTGTTTTAAGTGCTTGTGACTCGAATCTACCTCCCGATTATGAATATAGGACTATAACTGGTGAATCCTCGTACACCAATTGGTACCCGGACGAGATCAAAGCTATGGAGAAGGTTGGTTCTGAATTGAGCGTCTACGCTAAAAATGCGTGTCGCAGAGCGATTCGAACCGGCTGGTCGATATCCAAAATTGAGTATGAGGGGGAAATGAATTGCGAACAAAGCTCCAAGGGGCACCATTGTCGGAAAAAAGACGTCGTATTAGTATGTCGCCGTGTTAGCGAGTTTTTTCCTTAATTCGGCCGCCATTAGATCTTAGCGGAGGGGTCTTTTTTGGGAGGCGTGGAACGGAAATAGCTATGATAGCTTAGAGCTGACGGCACAGAATGTTGAGCTCAACATAGCGCCCGGAGCTGTTACTTGTGTAGAATAAATTAACGTTACTACGACCCCAGTTATTCTACCAGTTATTCTACGACCCCAGTTATTACCCCAGTTATTCCCACCATTCATAGAAACCGCTGGCCGGTATCAGACAGCGTCGTTTGCGAAAGGCTGCTCTAAAAGCCAGTTTTTCAGCCACCGTTTCCGCACGGGCATTGATCATTCGGTTGCCGATTGATCGGTCTTTGGCCCAAAATGGCACTAGGCCCCAATGAACGAGAACAAGTTCGCGGTCTCCAGTTTCCCGGTTATTTCTTACTATGGGGACTTCTTGTGTGGGCGCTACA
>CAZVFR010000217.1:0-6006 GCA_964626505.1 uncultured Methylococcaceae bacterium | reverse complement strand
CAAAATGCTCGGGAGGGGTCTTGTCCCTCGCATCGGTTCCTTAGTAATTTACGGCGGCTTTCTATCAGACCGCCGTCTTCCCGTAACTTTCGACACAAATAACTACCCAGTCTAAGAGCCGCCAGTGCAGCCCGGTCTCGTTGCTCAGTTTGGGCTTCGATACTGCCTTTGAATACCCCAATAAGGTTGTTGAGCCGGCGTTTCATATTAGGGTCAGTTGCGGCATCAGCAATGGTTCTGAGTTCATCGACTGGATTTTGAAGTGCAGTTTTATCTAATAATGGCTGCTTGGATTCCGGGATCTCCGTGCCGAGCTTTGGCCATGCCGCCTGGATGTCATGAAGCCGTTTCAGTGATGTAAGCGCCGCACCGCCAAGGGCCACGCGGAAGCCCGTGAGCTTGTTTTTGCGCAGATCGGTATCGATATAATATGGGATTTCCTGGCGCATTGAACTTCTTATATCCGCTTGTGACGTTAAGAAATTGCCCCCTTTAACGATAAAACTGCCGGCCTGTCCGTGTAGACGGTTGACTTTGTTCAGCCTAAACGGCTCCAGTACTATTTCTTCCACATTACCCAATATATCATACAAGTTAAGCGGATTTGGCTCCAACATTCCGATAAGTTGCGCCTCACCATTGGCCGATTGGGTACCTGCAAACCAGACATATCGTGCCATCGCCTCGGTCATGGGAAACCGACGACCCTGAAATTCTGATGCGGAGACCGCCATACCCCCGCGAGCCGCATACTCCCATTCGATTTCCGTTGGCAAACGAATAAAGCCCAGTTGATCATCTCTTCCCGGCAGTTTGTTTTTTGCGTTTTTCCGCAACCATAAATTATATCGGTTTGAAAAATCAACCGCTTCGAACCAGTTGATTTGCGCTTGAGGTAAACGTTGTTCCATCGACACTTTGGGACATTGATCATTCATCAATGCTGCGTATTGGAGGCGGCTTATTTCATACTTACCCATCAGGAAAAAACTGTTGCCATCCGTCTCATCGAAACTACCGGTTATATATTCTGGACGGGTATGTTCTGCGTAATCCAACTTGGCATCCACACTCCCTACCAAAATTCGATAGTCCTCCAGTGGTCCGCTGACTGGGATCATTATTTTCCTGAACACCAAGCTCCCATCACAAGGCATAGGCAAAACGACATCATTCTCGTCGGGCTTCGGATTATAGTATTGTTCGTCCCAGGCATGGGCCTGCAGAGACAAAAAGACAAGCACTATGATGAGGCAAGCGCTTAGACTATGAGCGTCTAAGCGCTTCCGCCGGTTCGATTTTTGCTGCACGGTACCCCCCAATAAGTGCTGCCAGCAGGACGACGGCACTCGTAATTACGTAGGCAATCATAGCATGTAGCCCAGATAGGCGACAGATGAATCCGGACTCTTCCAAATTTGAACCGAGCACGCTATTAAATGCGCTCGCGCCTAGAATATAAGCCACGCCGGCTAATGCGAACCCTATTGAGGCTATGATCAAGGCCTGGATCGCCGAATATACGGCGATGCTGGCAACCGGGAAGCCCAGTAAGCGTAGAAAGGACAGATCATGACGTTTTCGATCCACATTGGTAATCATGTTCCCAATCAGTGAAGACGCCGCACCCAATACGGCGACCCAAGCAATTACACTGAATATGAAAGACAGAACCTTTTCAATTTGTTTGGTTTCCTCGATCTCTTTCGCGTGGGTGCCTACTTCGATCCCACCTTTTCGGACGAAGTCAGCCAGTGGCGCTACGTCATCGAGGGTTTTTGCGTAAAGACGTGCACGGGCAAAGATAGTGCGCTCCGGTCTATGCTTCCCGGTATCAAATCCCAATTCAGTAACCTTGAAAGCATCCCTGAAATCCTCAGATGCCACCAGCAATTCTAGCGGCACAAAAATCCCATCTCGACCAAATGAACTTTCCGGCAGGACACCGATTACCCGTACTGTGACGTGCCCTATCTCTTGAATTCCCTTCCTTTTTCTATGGACTAAGATTGTCAATTCAGCTGAATCCGTTAATCCAAGTTGTAAGGCCACGGTATGGGAGACTAGAATCTCATCCATGCCAGTGGGTAATCGAACGTTTTTTGGTAAAAGTGGATCCCCTAGAGCGGTCGGAATCAGCTCAACGCTCTCAAGTGATTCATGAGGATTCTTTATTAAATCCACACTGACATTGAGAGAACGAGTCAAATGAATCAAAAAATCCACATCTGTACGTCGTCTTAATGCACTGAACCAACTGTCTTCCAGTTTATAGTTGCCCTGGACTTTGATTTCGCGTTTTCGCGGATCCTGCAGCAACGTTTGCTCCAGAGTTGCGACAATTCCGCTCTTCAATCCGAACAACAGCAACAGGGGCGCAAGCACTGAGGCTAGCGACGCAACCATGCAGAAGGTAACCTTTCTGTCATGCCACAGCTCTTTGATTGCAAGAGCGCTGCTGACTTGCCATGATTTCAAGGGTCGATCTTCACTTGTCATGAACGCTCCCCATCAATCCTGAAACGTTGACTCCGTACCAGCCGTACCAGCCTTACATGATGCTTTTATCTCCCGTAATCCCAGTTTTCTCACTAAGCTCCAATCGTGGGTGACGATTATCGAGGTCATATCAAGCTGACTAGCTAATTCCAATAACAAGGATAGAACTTGCCCGCCACGAATCGGGTCCAACGCTGCGGTGGGTTCGTCCGCAAGCAACAGCATCGGTTCGTGGGCCAATGCACGTGCGATCGCGGCACGCTGTCGTTCACCAATTGACAGTTGCTCCGGTTTTCTGTCTAGAAGTCTTTCAATACCCAAAATATCGCAGATTTTATCAACCCGATCACTCGATGCAGGCAGCCCCAAAAGCTTTCTTGAAATCATAATATTTTCAAGGACAGTGAGATAAGGCAGAAGCCCACCACTTTGAATGACAAAACCTAGGGAATGGGCTCGAATTTTCGAAAGTCGATTAGATTTACCCTGTCGCCAAAGCGTAGCAATGTCTTGCGCTTGGTCCTTGGATCCCAAGCGATACTTCGATACTGACTGAGGTTGCAGGATAAGACCGATAACTTCAAGCAAAGTGCTCTTGCCGGAACCGCTCGCACCAGTGACAGCGACAACTTCACCCGGATTAATGACCAAACGGGGTATTTTCAGAGTGAAGGAATCGTTACTATCCCCTCTTTTATGTTGAATATACTCAATATGCAACATTGTACCGATTCAATCACGGCAACATTTCGATCGGTATGGGATAAACATGATCCCCCGGATCGCTGCCTTCAGCCAATGAAATCCAGCGGTCTGCGTCAGCGTTACAGTGTTTATAGTATTTGAGTTTTCGTTCTAATTTAATAATTTCCGCTTCTTGTTGCTGTGCAGCATAGCTTTTCCAGGTATCCTCGTCTAGGTCGAGAATTTCCCGACGATAGGGTAAATCATCCAGATACTCACCCAAAAGTCCCAAATCTGCGAGCTTGGTATTTCCAGACTTTTTGAGCTGATTGGCATCTGCTCTGATTTTAACCGCCGCCATCCGAAGTTGCTTAAAAAAATCATTCGGGTTGATCATTCCATTTCGCATCGCATCAACTATTGATTCAACCACCAACTGGGTATCACTCAACTGATTTTTGGTCAAAAGAACCCGCACTTCGATCGATTTTACGCCGGGATCCTCTATCGCGCTGTCACTGACCCAGGCATTAATCACCGAAGGAACCTGGGTTCCGGTTTCCCGTCCCAGGTAAGCGAGCTGCATCGCATGACTGATCAGCTTCGTATCTTGCTGCACCTGTACCGCTTGCGAAACCGGTGTTTTATC
Source organism: uncultured Methylococcaceae bacterium (assembly GCA_964626505.1). Taxonomy (GTDB): domain Bacteria; phylum Pseudomonadota; class Gammaproteobacteria; order Methylococcales; family UBA1147; genus CAZUGA01. The sequence goes on along the minus strand of CAZVFR010000217.1, from coordinate 2,174 downwards.
GTGTCCGAAATCAGCGGCGGCCAATTGAGCACTGCCCACAACGCGCTTACCGCGGTAAGCGTCATTGACCACCGCAACAATCGAATCCGACAAACTATCTACTGTCTTCCCGAAAGCCCCAACGGAACCCAGATCCACCGGATAATAAAGCGGTTTTTCTAACGACGGATGCTTAAACATAGACAGGGTCTTATATTGTGTTTCGGCCTGTTGATGATTCTTAACGCCTTGGGGTGTTTTAAGATGCAACGTATAAATTGCTACACCCCGGTGTTTGGCTTCCTGTTGAACCTGTTCGGCGCCGAGACCTGTACCGGATAATTCATTACGACTTTCGATAGCACCCGCGTCCGTAATCAAGATCACATAACGCGCCCCGAAATCAGTCCATTTTATGCTCGTCATAGCGGCCATTACACCGGAATAGGTATCTTCATTAAAACCAATGCTGGAAACGGTAGCTGGTTTAAGAGTATCCACCTTTTCCAGAAAATCTTTTCCATCCTTCACTTCCGACGGGTCGACGTATTTTTTAGTAACATATTCCAATTCTGGAACTGCTTTCACACTTGAGCGATAAGCAATCAAACCGAATTTGACCTTATCGAGCATGCCTTTTTCCTCGATTTTAGAATAGATCCGCCGTACCGCTTTTTTGATTCGGTCAATATAGGTTCCCATCGAGATTGTCGAATCGATTACAAATACCACCCCTGCCTTAAATTCCCGAAGTAGTGCAGCTTTCTGATTTTGGTTTCCGTTGACTGCTCCCGTCTCACCCGTCGCTTTAGTGTCCATTTGGCTGACTGAGGCAATTTCCAGCAAGGTTACTTTACTTGTCCCCGAGTAGATTTTATCGGCTTGGAGAATAGGTAAAAGATAAAAGTTCTTGTCAATATCCGCAGGTATTTCCGGTTCGATGGAGACTATCCGCAGGTCTTTAGCCCCCGATTTTAAGGTTTTACGGATTGCAGCTGCCTTGTCCGCGGGTGCTTCCGTCGTAAGAATATCTTCCAGGCTTTTGCGGTCCTTGAACATCAAAACACGCTCACGTCCGGCAGGATTCGAAAACACCAGACTAATCTGCTGTTTCCAGGGCACGCCGCCTTGAGATTGCATCCATCCGGATATATTTCCGCGCGAATCAGGTCCGACCTCGAGCCATTCGGTTCCGGCGATTTCTTTACGGGCATAAACGTAATAACGGGTAAATGCCGGCTTGACGATACCCTGATAATTACCCGCCTCGCTCGACAATCTTGCACCGGGACGGGTCAATACGCGCTGATACATGGTTTTCTTGCCTGCCATCAAAAGCGGATTTCGCTGATCCGCTGATACGACTTGCGCAATCAACCCAAATACTGTCAAACCCAACACCAGCAACCGACAATAGTTTACCGACATCATTATTTTCCTCGTGTTATCCACCTAGTTTCTGCAGAAACGACTTAGCCTCTTGATTTCCACCATCTGCAGCTTTTTTCAGCCATTCTACCCCTTGCTCATATTGGTATCCGCTGGGATGAAGTTCGATCAGAATTCTTCCCAGATTATATTGAGCCCGAATATCCCCTGCATTAGCGGGTATTTCATACCAATATGCTGCGGAATCCGCATCGGCCGCAGCAATACAACCGCCACTTTTAAATCTCGCGGGGTCATATTTTTGGGCGTAGGCAAATGCCATGGCCGCGTCGCTGTTTTTTTGTGCGCCATACATCATCAGTCGGCGCATTGCATCACAATGTTTATTCGCCTCCCATTCTTCAGCTTGGGCCAACATCTGATCCGATGTTGGATTGCTCTTGACAAAATGCTGTAGTAATTCAATATCGGTCAAATTTTTCTCGGTGGGATCGTTTCCCGACTCTTGAGTAGAATCCGCGCCGCTACTAAAATTTGGAATCCATTCAAACCACCAAGCCAATCCTCCGCCCATCAAAAGCAAGATGAGCAAGATTAGAGCAATAATCGCTGGCCTTTTTTTTCGAGGGCGGGTCCCTTTGTAGGCCGGATCAAACTCAGAAATGAATTCAGGTGGCTCGGTCGGTGGTTCGGTGTCTGGTTCGAGTTCTGGTTCTGGTTCTGGTTCTGGCTTTGGTTCTTGCTTTGGTTCGGGCTCTGGCTCTGGTAAATTGTTAGCTATAAAGCCACTCCCACTTTCTAACAGG
>CAZVFR010000216.1:0-6013 GCA_964626505.1 uncultured Methylococcaceae bacterium | reverse complement strand
GATTTCGGGTTTGGGAACGACCCTTGCCGTTCTGGCCATTGCGAATGGGTTCCGCCTTAATGCTGGGGTCCGGCTCAAAATCCTCCAGAACTGTTTTGGGAATCTCGCGTTTCAATAATCCTTCGATATCCCGCAACAGCTTATGCTCGTCGACACAGACAAGTGACACAGCTTCACCTTCATTGCCAGCACGACCGGTACGACCAATACGGTGAACATAATCTTCAGGAACACTTGGGAGTTCGAAGTTTACAACATGCGGCAGCTGGTCGATATCCAGGCCACGGGCGGCGATATCGGTGGCGACCAACACTTGCACCTTGCCACTCTTAAATTCAGCCAGTGCTCGGGTGCGGGCGCCTTGACTCTTGTTGCCATGAATAGCGGCGGCACTCAGACCGTCTTTCTCCAACTGCTGGGCCAAACGGTTGGCGCCGTGTTTGGTGCGCGTAAACACCAATACCTGGCGCCAGTTGTGCGAACCGATCAAGTAGCTCAGTAATTCCCGCTTGCGCTTCTTGTCCACCGGGTAAACTCGTTGTTCGATACCTTCAGCGGTGGCGTTGCGGCGAGCGACCTCAATGTGTTCGGGGCGGTTGAGCAGACCATTCGCAAGCTGTTTGATTTCGTTAGAGAATGTGGCAGAGAACAGTAGGTTCTGGCGGGCTCCGTTCTTAGGCAGCATCGCAAGTACCTTGCGGATATCGTGGATGAAGCCCATATCCAGCATGCGGTCGGCTTCATCCAATACCAGGATTTCTACGTGTGACAGATCCAAGGTTTTCTGACTGGCATGATCCAGCAGTCTACCCGGTGTCGCCACCAGGATGTCGATGCCTTGGCGTAGTTTTGCTATTTGCGGGTTGATTTTGACTCCACCGAAGATCACTGTCGATCGGAGTGGCAGGTGACGCCCATAGATTTCCACGCTTGCGCCTACCTGGGCTGCTAGTTCTCGCGTTGGAGTAAGAATCAGGGCACGAATTGGGCGTCGGCCATTCTTAATGGGAGTAGTGTTTAGCCGCTGCAGCAATGGCAGAGTAAAGCCGGCTGTTTTGCCGGTGCCAGTTTGGGCGCCAGCCATAATATCCTTGCCTTCCAGGATGGCGGGAATTGCTTTGAGTTGGATTGGGGTAGGTATACTGTAGCCCTGTTCGCCGACGGCGCGCAGAAGTTCGGCCGATAGGCCGAGGGTATCAAATGACATTGGGGTTATTACTCCAGTCTTGCCCTCCCTGCTGCAATAATTGCTGGCGGGGGCCGGTTCGGGCTGGATAAGGGGATTTTTTGACTCAGCGGGATGCCCGATTATTAGGTGGGCGAACGGCTCAAGAATTTTTCAACGACATTAGCGTCGCAGTAAGGGTGCCTAACCGGTCAAGCACTCATAAAATCATTATATAACTTAGTATCATAGCATAAAATCATCTAGTGGCCCGTTTTATTTTGTTGTTGAAACTGACTTTTATAAGTCGCCGCTAATGTTTTATGTAGACCGAATCGCAAGGTCGCAATTACTCTAGATAGTTTCTGTAAAGGTTTGGCCAAAGGCGTATAATTTATCGATTGCCATGTTATAGACGCGCGAATCGGAGGAAGGCACAATGAACGAAGATACATTGAATATGGAGATCAGAAAATTTCTAAAGAAGGTTGGCATTAATTCGCAACGCGAAATCGAACACGCGGTACAAAATGCGATCGACGACGGTACACTCACCGGGTCGGAAAATTTGGCGGTACGAATGACCTTGGAACTACCTGATCTGGATCTCAATCAAGTGCTCGACGGGACTATAAACTTGGAGTAAATGTATTTACGCGAATTTTGTAGATATTTAACTACTCGTTGCGCAGCCGGATCCTACCTGACTGCTTCTATACTACGAAAATTGTAACTATTGAGCATGTTTGCCGTTTAGGGTGCAAGTCATCGATTGTTTGTGGCGCGTAGATACATCCATGTAAGCTCTACTGCAACATCCCTGTTGCAGAAGCTCAAACAATCAACAACTTGCACCCTTTGTTAAAAATTTTATTGAATAGTTACCGAAAATTGAGGCTTTCGGACGATAATGCTATGCAGTTTTAGGAGAGGTTCTATGGACAACGCACCACAAATTCTTGCATTTTCCGGTAGTACGCGTGTGGATTCGTTCAACCACCAATTGGTTGAGGTCGCCGCGTGTGGAGCTGAAGCCACTGGTGCGGCGGTGAAAGTCATTCGACTTAGCGACTATACGATGCCATTGTACGATGGTGACTGGGAGGAAGAGCACGGGGTGCCGGAATCAGCTAGAGCACTCAAAGCGTTGATGTTTTCGCATCAAGGGCTATTGATCGCGAGTCCCGAATATAATAGTTCGATTACAGCTGTGTTAAAAAATACCATTGATTGGTTGTCCCGAAAGGAAGAGGGTGAGGTGCCGCTGCAGTGTTTTAAAGGCAAGGTAGTAAGCTTAATGAGTGCATCACCCGGCGGGCTGGGTGGTTTGCGTGGATTGGTTCATGTACGGTCAATCTTGGCTAATTTGGGTTGTATTGTATTACCGGATCAGGTTGCGGTGCCTTCGGCGAATAAGGCTTTCGATACTCAGGGTGGAATGAACGACGAAGCCCTGCGGAAGCGCATTGAGAGGTTAGGGTCAAATGTTGCCGAGATGCTGCAAAAGTTGCAGAGCTAGCCCAACCGATCCAGACCTTATCTCAAATTACGCTTTTTCGATTGGTTTACGAGTCTGAGCCAGCCATCAGGTAATCTTGGTCGGTCAATATGGAATTGCCCCTTACGGTGCTGTAAGCGAAACGTTTGCCGGGGTTTTCCCGCGATGTTTTGTTGTACGACCTCAACGGCATTAGGTAAGACCGCGGTGATAATCGCGAGGTGTCCATAGTGCGTATCTGAAAAAACCAGAATGTCGTCGACTTCGGGCGCGATTTGCCCGCAGTTTTTGAATTGAATGAGGTTGCGCCTCATGTTCAATTGCCCGGGTTCCAGCGTATTGTCGAAAAAATCTCTGGCGTGTCCCCAAACATTTGGCATTCTGTGGTTCAGCGCCTGATCGTAAAAGCGCTTAACATATTCAACGCATTGCCATTTCTGGCCATAGTAGTAAGCTTGGTCCGGGCTGAAATGTTTGCCGTGGCTTTGGTCTTTGTTGGTGCCATTTTCGTAGACTGGTATGCCGCGGTACTTGAAGGTTTCAGCTCCAATCCGGTGAATACAGACTTTTTTGTTGGGCAAATGCAATTAGAAACAAAAAATTCAAACAGTAAGCGTAATTCTATTCTAGCCCGGATTTCTCACCAGAGGGCTTGTCATTCTGGTGAGAAATCCGGGTAAGTTGAGTTTCAGAATGTATGATCGGCGAAAAATCCGTGTCGTTCAAAAATAAATTCCAAATCAAGCTCTGGGCGTACAACCTGTTGCAGGATACGATTCAATACTAAAATCATCCTGACTTAATAACCAGTGGCTATAATTACTACGATTTGCTTCGTGGCCAGGCGAAAGTCCAACATCAACATCATGATACGAACTAGGCAGAACCGTATCAGGATTGGGGGGGATTCCAGCCCGATCCCGCAAAATAAAACTTCCTGTTTTCCCTGATCTGGCCGCGCAGCGTTCCGGCAGGATAGCGGACGCATCAAGGAACGATTCGGGTAATTGCAGTGAACTCGAAGTGATATCCACGGCTGGAGATCGAATCACCACGGTACCGTTTATTCCTTGTTCGGATGATGCGCTTATAATGCTATCGGGCGAAAAGGAACTAAACAGAAAATCGGCTACTATGAATATATTTCCGCCCGCTCCTTGCTGAGCATTCGCGATAATACTGCTGCCGTTCGCCAATACTACAAAATTGGGGTCAATAATGATATTGCCGCCATTACCGGTCCCGTTGGCGACCGATGTGTTGATATTACTCGCAATCAAATGCAATAAATTGCCCACCTGCAGGTCAATAGAACCCGCATTAGCCTGCTGAGTCGTGACATTTACACTGCTTCCACCGCTGAGGCGAAAAAAACGTGTCGCTTGAATAGCGATGTTACCGGAAAGGCCCGCGCTGGGATTCGCGGCCAAGTTCAGGTTGGAACTGGTGCTATTGGCCGCTATGCTGGAATTATTGGCCAGCGCTAATTTTGACGTCGAAATATTAATCGTACCGCCTCTTCCCACGCCATGAGTCACGGCGTTGATTTGACTTCCGTTTTGTGCGGTAAGATTTGTCGTGTTGATGTTAATGTTTCCAGCATTACCCGTTCCGACGACAGGTTGACCGTTAGCGCCAATGGTTCCGGTGGTGCTTTCGATGATGCCATTATTGTCCAGCAGTAAATTGTTTGCGTTGATATGCAAACTACCGGCGTTTCCGTTGGTTTGTGTCGAGGTCGAAATCGCCGCGCCGTTTCTTACTGTCAATGCTTGCGAAGTTAGGTTTATTTGACCAGCGTCTCCGACACCAGCAGCTAGAGAGAAGGGATTTTGCTTACTTTCCGCGGATATACCCGAACCTTGGTCTGTTAGGCTAATCGATTGGGCTGAAATATTGATATTTCCACCGTTGCCACTCCCTGTTGTACCGCTGCTTATAGTCCCACTGTGTGAAACGTGGACTGAGCCTAGGTTTTGTAGGCTTATCTGCCCTGCATTGCCGGCGGCCTGTGTGTTAGTGGAAACAAGGCCTTGTAGATTGAATGTGCTGGCGTTTCGTATAGAAATATTACCCGCGTTTCCAAATCCGTCTGTGGTACTGCTGATGTTTCCTTGATTATTAACTGTAATTCGATTTGCGTTTATAAGGATATTGCCGGCATTCCCCTGGCTAAGCAGACTGGAAGATGTTGATACGTTCCCACCGATATTTAGTGTATTCGCGTTGATGCTAATGTTGCCCCCGTTTTGAGGGCCGGTTGTATCGGTTGCTAAACTGCCGCCATTTTTGATCTCTATATTATCCACCTCGACAGTAATATTCCCTGGGGACTCAGGCGATGTCACCAGGCTGGCGCCGTGGACCTTGAATACACCGCTGCGTATATAAATGTCTTTGGTCGGATCGAAATTCTGCGGTGTTACCAGCGGATTCAAGCTGCTTGATCCAGGACTTGAATTATTCGAGTTTATAGCCACCGAACTACCAGAGGCGACTTCTATTAGCTCCACTCGCCCACCGGGCGCAGAAAGTATTCCAGACGTCATTATTAAATTTGCGCGCGAGATTCTGTGCGTCGAGGCGGTCAGGGACTTACCGGATGCGACCTCCAGCTGCGCGCCATCAAAATTGATTTTCCCATTATTAGTCAGTGTAAACCCGAAAGCGGACGGAGGTGCCGAGGTTAACGTGGATGTTTGAGCCGGATCTGAGTAAAACCGACCCCCATCTTGTAAGTCAACGTAGTCGGCGGTTGAAACGTGAAATGAGCCGCCGACATCTAGGGTCGCTCCTGAATTGAATACGACCCCGGCTGGGTTCAGCAAAAACAAGTTGGCTGCACCAAAATCAGTCGTTCTGATTGTACCGTCTATGGCGGACTGAAACCCACCCGTCACGCGGACCAGGATATTGGATGTCAGAGGATTTCCTTCGCTGTTTTGGAAGTTTGCGATGTCTGAGGACCCAACACTGAATCGCCCTAGGCTATGGAACAGGTTGGATCCTGCGCGTGTTCCTCCGGCAATATTGTAGGAATTTCCATTCGGCGTAACCACTGTACCTAGGCCACTTGGCGTGATATGGGTTACAACTTGGGCAACGCTCAAGCCTGATATTCCAAGCAACCATAGGATATAAAGCCCACGGCTTCCGCGTTTTAGTAAATGGCGGTAAATTAATGGCGACTGATAAGTCATGATAATACCTCCTCGTACGATTCCTGTTGTTGTATACCCTGTACGTATGGAAATGTTTTCTGTTAGTGGCCGCGGGTTGGAGAGCTAAGTTAGGGGTTATAGTAACCTAAGATCAATCAGGAAGTGAATGCCGGAGTCCTGAATGTTGTG
>CAZVFR010000215.1:0-6070 GCA_964626505.1 uncultured Methylococcaceae bacterium | reverse complement strand
GCTATGCAGCTATCGGAATTGGCACTGTATTCTGTTGTCCAAAAATACGTTTATCAGTAGATCTGGCCCAAACTCTAAGACGTATCTTTGCATGTTTTATCAAAAAAGATTGATTCTATGAACGAGAATTTTTCCGTGGGATTTGCGACTCATGTGGGTTGCGTGCGTGGGCACAACGAAGACAATCACATGATACGTTCTGAGTTGGGATTATGGATAGTAGCTGATGGGATGGGCGGGCACGAATGTGGCGAGATCGCAAGTGCAATTACCGTGGCAACAATCGTTGCAGCGGTTGAGCAAGGCCGAAATCTAACGGAATCGCTACACCAAGCGCACCTCGCGGTCATTCATGCCGGGGGCACTGGGGAAGGCAAGCCTGGCATGGGTTCGACGGTGGTGGTGTTAAAAATCATTGGCAACCAATATGAAGTCGCCTGGGTTGGTGATAGTCGCGTGTACCTGGGAAATCGTTACGAATTCCAACAATTGACTCGTGACCATTCCTATGTGCAACAATTGCTTGATAGCGACCTGATTGATGCGCAAGACGCACGCACTCATCCAATGCGTCATATCGTTAACCAGGCGATTGGTAGCGTTGACAATCAAAATGTTACAGTCGATACAGTGGTTGGGACCCTGCAACGCGGAGATAAGTTTTTGCTTTGCAGTGACGGCTTGACTGACGAAGTGCCGGACGAAGAGATCGCAGAAATTTTACAGGCTAACGAAGACCTTCAATATACAGCTGATCAATTGGTTACTGCCGCGCTCAACAATGGAGGTGCGGACAACGTGACGGTATTGTTGGTTGGAGCGACAAGCGATGACGAAACCAAACTCAAAGCGTGATGGGTCGGTTAGCCGTTTACTTGGATAGGCTCTCAGTCTGATGGACTAGCCTGGATTTCTCGCCACGCCCATCCACGAAAAATCAAAAAACCATATTTGAATAAAATCCAAAAAAGGAGAAATAATGACTCCGTCTGAAGCGCAGAAACCGCCGCAATTATAAAGCCTACACACTCCAACCTTTCAGAGAATGAAAAATCCGAAAACCTAAAATAGGTTACTCGTCTTGCAATTGTTCTAAAGCAAAGGGATTTAGAAAGAGCTATAGTCAATTCTGGTGTATGGCTGATTCGGCAGTACCCTGTAATGGATCCAATTCTACACGTTCCCCATCTTTGAATTTGACACCTTCAACGACATCAGCCAGTAATTTATAGCCGCGTAGTCGATTCCAGTTATTTTGGGCAACTGTCATCAATTTATAGGCCATGGTTAGTGTTGTTTTTCGGTTACCACAGCTTTTCGTTCGAGTCGTTCTTAAGCGGACCGTAACAAACACCGACTCAATCGGATTCGTGGTCCGGATATGTTGCCAAACTACGCGGTTACTACCAATACTTTGGAGTTAGAAGTAATTACAAAGCCATAGAAGCGGCGTACGAATACACAGAGAAAGCGTGGCGCTACTGGCTCAGCCGACGCAGCCACAAGGGGAAGGTTTTATTTGAAGTGTTACAAGAAATCTTTCCTCTTCCTATGCCAAGAATAGTCCATAATATCTAATGGCCAGAGTAGCAATAGTTATGCGCCAACCGGGATATCGCCTGATTGGTTCCTCTTTCGGAAATGGAAGAGAACCGAGGAACCGGATGAGGGAAATCTTCACGTCCGGGTCTGTGGGGAGAGCGCCGGGTAACCGGTGCTTTTACCTGGAAGCTAAGCCGTAAACCCGCCGCTTCTTGTTCCTCGTGCGCTCCGAGCTCTGAGGGCCAGCTCGCGTATATAACAAGTAATCCCCTATCGTCAGAATGCGTTTAAACGGTAAATTCAGCAAGCTGTAACAATACCTTATTGCTGAATTTTTTCGCCAATGAACTGTTCCGTCCAGGCCAATATCCGTTGAAATGGTGTTCCGCTTAACTTACCAAACATCGCGTGCTTAGCCAATTTGGCTCGACTTATTGCCGGCGATGAAATACCGCAAAGAAAACGCGCCAAAGGACGTGGATTATGTAATATTCCTCGGCTATCGGGCGTTTCAATCAACAAGGCGTTGACTTGCTCTTGAAGCTCGCCCGGTAGGTCGTGTTGGGTGCGTTCAGGTAACTGCACTAGGCCGTGCAAACACCACGAGCAATGGCCGCAGGCTTGTTTCAGCTGTTCACTAAAGTGTTTGGCCAGTGCGGCTGTTTGGCAAAAGTCTGCATTGATCAAGTCAACAACTTGACGCAAGCGATTGATCTCTGCTGTTTCACGCTTCTGCATACGCTGAAACAGTTGCTCAGTTAAAAGTTCACAATCTTCTGGTGTCTTGAGTTGTCGGTAACGGTGCCTCACGCCGGACACTTTAACCTCCAGCATGTTCTTCTCGGCCAGCCAATCCAGCGCACGGATAACACGATTGCGGTCAGTATGCAGTGCCGCAGCCGCAGCGGGTGGATCGATGTTGAACCAAACCTTAGCTTTACTAGCTTGCTTGAACAGTCCGGCGAGAAATTTCCGGCGCTCACCTTGAAACTGACTGAGTATTTCCGTCGAAGTCATTAAGGGTTTGAAACTGTAATTTTGGTAAAAGGGTGTACCGCCTTCCAGAAAGCCGTCCAATTCCAGATAAGTAAGCAAGGTGCGCAGTACCAGAGGTCGGATATCGGTTTGATGCGAAAGGCCGTACAGATCGATATCAAAGTGGGTATCGAGTGCAAAGATTTGGGTAATTAATGCCTGTACTGCCTGTTTATCAGGAGTATCACCATAGACAAAGTTTTCCAGTACCGTCAGATCATCGGTGCAGGCCAGAATATGACAGATAGAAGCGTGATCATCGCGCCCGGCACGGCCGATTTCCTGGGCATAATTTTCCAGGCTCTTGGGGAGGTTATAGTGGTAAATATAGCGAATATCGGCTTTGTCAATGCCCATACCGAAGGCGATTGTCGCTACCACAATACCTTTGTCGGAGGCCATGAACCATTCTTGAATACGACTTCGCTCATCATCCTTCATGCCGGCGTGATAGGCCTCGCATCGGAGGCCCTCGGCCCGCAAAAGCTCAGCAACATTCTCCGCGGTTTTTTGTAAAGTGACGTATATGATCGTCGCGCCGGGTGGCTGTTTTTTTAGATTATCCACTAATGTCCGGTTCCTGTTAATCTCGCTGACAGGTGTAAACAGTAGGGTTAAATTCGCACGGTAAAACCCGGTTCGTACAGCATGTTGTTCCGCGATATCAAAACCCTGCCTCACATCGGTAAGCACTTGATCCGTGGCGGTGGCGGTCAACGCCAATATACGTTCTGCCTGGAAGTCGCGGGCAAATCCAATCAGTTTAAGATAATCGGGACGGAAATTATGGCCCCACTCGGATATACAATGGGCTTCATCGACTGCAAATAGTGAAATGCGCAAGGGGCGAATCGTCTCGCGAAAACGCTCATTGTTAAATCGTTCCGGAGCGACATACAGGAGCTTTAATTCACCCGCGCGGAGTTGAGCCATGACCTGGCGGTAATCTTCAACACTGAGCGAGGAGTCCAATCGTCTTGCACTGATACCTTTTAGAGTCAATGCATCGATCTGATCTTTCATTAACGCAATTAACGGAGAGACGACCAGGGTGATTCCCGGTAGTAGTAATGCCGGTAGTTGATAGCATAATGATTTGCCGCCGCCGGTCGGAAATACCGCAGCGGCCGAATGACCATCCATCAGAGACTCAATGACTGGGAATTGGCCGTCCCGAAACTGTTCGAAGCCAAATTTCTGCTGCAACGTTGAATAGATTAGATCTTTCACTCTGAATAAGACTGTATGTACCCGATTGTATTTATTCCATAATAGGGGAAGAGAGCCTCTTAGTTAACGCTAATTAATTCTACGCTGCCATCCGGGAGGATTTCAACCATTTGCCCTTTGGGTTGTTTCAGAAAAAAGATAACCACGAAAAAAGCTACCTAGCTGGCATAGGCATCCGGATGAAATATTCAGCACGTTGCTGAAGGCAAAGCTGTATAATTGCGGCGATTTTTCGCCTCGAAATTTGAGGAAACCCAATTTTATTTTTTTGTACAGATACTCGTACAAACTCGGTATACAACATTATAGCAGATGTAAATTTTATTAATGAACTCAATAGGAGACGCACGTTTGCTATCATCTCCCACCCCGATGCGGGGAAAACTACATTAACGGAGAAGTTGTTGCTATTCGGCGGAGCCATTCAGTTGGCGGGGTCTGTCAAGGGGCGTAAAGCGGCGCGGCATGCGACCTCCGATTGGATGGAATTGGAAAAGGAGCGTGGGATTTCCGTAACCACGTCGGTCATGCAGTTTGAGCATAACGGCCGCGTTATCAATTTACTCGATACGCCCGGACACGAAGATTTCTCCGAGGATACCTACCGTACGTTAACTGCGGTGGATTCGGCCTTGATGGTTATTGACTGTGCTAAAGGCGTAGAAGATAGAACTATCAAACTGATGGATGTTTGCAGGCTGCGGGATACGCCTATTTTAACGTTTATCAATAAACTGGATCGGGAAGGCCGGGACCCGATCGAATTACTCGACGAAGTTGAAGACGTGTTGAGCATCGAATGCGCGCCCGTTACTTGGCCTATCGGTATGGGGAAGCGCTTCAAGGGTGTTTATCACCTGTATGACGACACGATCCACTTGTTTGATCCACAACACGGCGGCAAAATCGCCAAAGGTGAAGTTATTCAGAGTTTGGGCAATCCCCGTTTGGACGAGATGTTAGGTGGCTTAGCCGACGAAGTACGCGACGAAATCGAATTGGTCAAAGGCGCTAGCCACACATTCGACACCCACAAATACTTGGCCGGTACTCAAACCCCGGTATTTTTTGGTTCTGCGATCAATAATTTCGGAGTTCTGGAGTTGTTGGACGCTTTTGCGGAATTCGCGCCAAAACCACTAGCGCGCGAAGCAGCCGAACGCTGTGTATCACCCGAAGATGAAAATTTCACGGGTTTTGTGTTTAAGGTCCAGGCGAATATGGATCCCGCCCACCGAGATCGGATCGCATTTATGCGAGTATGTTCGGGTAAATACAGCAAGGGCATGAAAATGCACCATGTCCGCATTGGCAAAAAAATTCAGATTGGTAATGCGATTACCTTTCAAGCGGATAGCCGAAAAAATGTCGAGGAAGCCTATCCGGGAGATATTTTAGGCTTGCACAACCACGGTACGATCCAGGTCGGGGATACATTTACCTTGGGCGAGTCGTTGAAATATGGGGGCATTCCTTATTTTGCGCCTGAGCTATTTCGTCGCGTGGTACTGAAGGATCCGTTACGTGCTAAAGCGTTGCAAAAAGGCTTGGTGCAGCTTACCGAAGAAGGTGCAACTCAGTTGTTTAAACCGTTGCGCAATAACGATCTGATATTGGGTGCAGTTGGGATATTGCAATTTGATGTGACTGCGTTCAGGTTGAAATCTGAATACAACGTGGATTGCGTATACGATAACATTAATATAGCGACAGCCCGGTGGGTGACAGCAGAAGATACCAAGAGGTTGGAAGAATTCAAGAAGAAAGCGTTTGACAATCTGGCCGAAGACGGCGGCGGGCACCTGGTCTATCTTGCGCCCAGCCGGATCAATTTGCAGTTGACTGAGGAGCGTTGGCCGGAAATTCAATTTAAAGCGACACGAGAATTGTAAGTTCAACTCGGTATTATACCTTTCGCGTTCAAGAATACCCATTTATAGCACGCATCTTTTCGCGAAGGGCGTTGTTGTAGAACCTTGAAAGAGATGACTATTCCTACGGTTCTACGCCTAGCCCTTCACGAAAAGCTACGCCCTCAAAACGGACATTCTTGAACGCGAAAGGCATACATAAAAAAGCCGCCTAATAAGGCGGCTTTTTTGAAACATCCGTAACTGCTCAGATTATTTCTTTTTCTTGACTTTACCGGCAGGTACTTTACCTTCGGCACGGCAGCTCAAATATGTCCAGATCGCGTTGATTGCATCATCTTCGGACATGCCGGCTTTTTTAACCGGGCCAACCTTCAACATTTGATCAATTG
>CAZVFR010000214.1:0-6146 GCA_964626505.1 uncultured Methylococcaceae bacterium | reverse complement strand
AGCGAACTGCAACGGAAATAGGGGGAAATAGGGGACGGGGGAATAGGGGACAGACCATGATTAAATACGTTACAATGCTCACCGTTTACATAACCCTGAAATACTGATGCCACGTCGAGCTCGCCTGGTTGTTCCAAATATTCCGCTGCATATCATTCAGCGAGGGAATAACCAACAAGCCTGTTTTTACGTTGACGATGATTATCATTATTATCTTGACTGGCTACAGGAACACTCCGAGAAAACAGGTTGTCACGTTCATGCCTATGTTTTGATGACCAACCATGTTCATCTGTTGCTGACACCCAAAGAGAAAGACAGCGCTGGCGCACTGATGAAACTACTTGGACAACGATACGTACAATACATCAATCGCACCTATCAGCGCAGCGGCACCTTATGGGAAGGCCGATTTCGTTCCTGCATTGCACAGGAAGACAATTATCTGCTGCATTGCCAGCGTTATATCGAACTGAATCCTGTCCGGGCAACCATGGTAGAACATCCGGCGGAGTATCGATGGTCGAGTTATCGTAGTAATGCCCTGGGAGAGAATAATAAATTACTCAAACCGCATTTCATGTACCAGAAGCTGAGTTTGACGGACGATGAGCGACAAAGGAACTATCGTGAATTATTTCGTTATGAGTTAGAGCCGGGTCTAGTGGATGAGATCCGCAAAGCGACCAATGGAAATTATGTCTTAGGAGATGATCGTTTTAAGGAGGAGATTAGTAAGACTCTGAAACGACGAGTCATCCCTGGAAAGGCTGGGCGACCAGTGAGACAGACTCGGGCTTAATTTTGCTGAGAAATTCGGGTCAGATTCTGTCACCGACACAGTTGAACTCTGGATCTTGATACTGGTCAATTTTTATCGATATGCTAAAGTGAATTAAAACCAAAACAACTAACCTCATCAAATATTCAATCGAATGCGGGAAAAACCTGGCGTTTTAGCGATAATCGTGGTGCTTTTTCTATGCATCTTTAGCTTTCGTGTACAAGCTGATATTTATAAGTATGTTGCCCCCTCTACAGGCCAGGTGACGTATACTGATGAGGCGAAAAATTCCCAATATAAGCTGATCATAAAATCTCTGATCAGACCCAAGAAGAAAAGCAAGAAAGCCGGCAAAAATGCCATTGCCGCTATGCGCAAAAACAAAAAACTGTTTTCGCCAATTATCAATAGTGCCGCTAAGAAGCACAGTTTGGACCCGCAATTATTGCATGCAGTAATTCGCGCGGAATCGGCTTACAACCCAAAAGCGGTTTCGCACAAGGGCGCTGTAGGTCTTATGCAGCTAATGCCTGAAACAGCCGTGCGATTTGGTGTTAAAGATCGAGAAGATCCGGCCGAAAATATAAATGGTGGCGCGCAATATCTCAGCGAACTTTTAAAGCTGTTTGAGTCGGATATCAAACTTGCCGTAGCTGCTTACAATGCTGGCGAGCACAATGTTATGAAATATGGCAACAAAATTCCGCCGTTTAATGAAACACGTCAATATGTCACAAAGGTAATGAAATTTTATGGTCGCTAGTCTTGAAGCAGTAGCCCCGTCAGAACTTGTCAGAGGATCTATTGATTTAGTCTCACTGCCGGACATCGTAATGACGGTCAATGAAATGATCGTCAATCCACGCTACGACGCCAACGATATCGGCGACGTGATTGGCAACGACGTCGGGCTAACAACCAGGTTGCTTAAAATAGTCAACAGTGCATTTTATGGCTTTAAAGCCAAAATTGATACGGTTGGTCGAGCGATTACTGTAGTCGGTATAGAAGACCTTCGGAACCTGGTTCTAGCGACTTCCGCGGTCGATACCTTCAACAAGATTCCCCAGGATTTGGTCGATATGACTGATTTTTGGATCCGCAGTGTTCAACGCGGGGTTATTGCGCGACTGCTAGCGAAAAAATGCTTGGTATTGCAGCCCGAACGACTGTTCGTTAGCGGTTTGCTCTGCGATATCGGTTCATTGTTGATGTACTCTAAGCTTCCCGATCCGTGCAGAGAAATATTGTTGGCGGCTGGCGATAATCAACGCCTTGTGCCGGGTTTGGAACTCGAAATACTTGGCTACACTCATGCCGACGTTGCATCCGAATTGATTAATTTATGGCAACTACCCGAGTCTTTACGCGAAGCGGTCGGCTGTCATTTGAAGCCGGAGAGTGCTGGTGATCACCACATGGATGCGCACATCGTGTATTTAGCCAATCGTCTCTGCGAAGTGAGTATTCAAGGCTATTCAATCGACGAAACGCTTGCTGAAATTCCTGAACTAACATTTAAAGTTTTGCGCTTGGATCAAGAACAGATCGTTGAGGCGATGAGTGAAGTGGCGGGCGACTTTTCGAAAGTTTTCGATTTGATCGTGCCAAACTCAAGTGCCATTTATTAGACGCGCGGAACAATACCTGTTTGTAGGCAATTTGTCTCAAAATAGGTTTATATCAAATTGCTCCAATATTTTTATCAGTTTGATAAGCGGTAATCCCACTAAGGCATTTGGGTCTTCGCCGATTATGCGTTCGATCAATACAATACCAAATCCTTCAGATTTAAAGCTGGCTGCGCAATTGTAGGGTTGATCGCGAGCGACATAATGCTGAATCTGCACTTCGGTCAATAGTTTAAATTTCACTTTACAATTGTCGATCTCAGATTGGCTGGAATTCCCACCTGGAGATAATACGCACACAGACGTATGAAATGTGACCTCCTTTCCTGATATGAATCGAAGCTGATCGACAGCCACTGTTCTACAGCCGGGTTTGCCTAAAATACGGGATGCGCATAGCGCAACCTGATCCGAACCGATTATCCAATAAGTTGGGAATTTTTCGACCACCGCACGGACTTTTTCTTCGGCTAGCCGAGTTGCTGTCTGTTGCGGCGATTCGCCAGAACAAACGGTTTCGTCTATATTAGGCGCCACAGCGGTAAATTCGGTTAGTATTTTTGCAAGCAAATTTTTGCGGAAAGGGGAGCTTGACGCCAAAATAAATTCTGGCTTTGAAATCTTATTATTCGAAATCATTGGGAATGCAGGGTTTCATGCAACGATTTAATTTTGACAGCATTTCTACATAGTCGTTATCATTGTACAGTTATGCAGGGCGAAATACCTGAAACCATAGACCCACATTTCATGGCCGAGCGGAGCAGAAATTTTGCGGGTAAAATGGCGCTTCAGAAATTGGATAGACTTGCGGAAGCGTTAGCTGAAAACATCGGGAGTGTAGATTACCAACTCGAATTCGTGAAAGAGGGGAAAACATCGGTCATCAAAGGACGAATTCAAGCTATTTTGATTTTGGAATGCCAAGTGTGCCTGACTATTATGGAGTTGTCGGTAGATACTGTGTTGAATTTGGCAGTGGTGTCGTCGGTAGATGAGATGGCTCAATTAAACGAATGCTACGAACCCTTGATTGTTACAGAAGGGAAAAGCGTCGCGAAAGACATTATAGAAGATGAATTGTTGCTGGCACTGCCAATAATTCCTAGGCATCCGAGATGCCGGATTGAACGAACCCCCATAAAAAAGACCGAAGAAACGCAAAATCCGTTTGCGGTCCTAGCAGATTTTAAATTTAAAGGAGATTAATGGTATGGCAGTACAAAAACATAAGGTGACTCGATCCAGGCGGGGCATGCGGAGAGGGCATGACGGGCTGAAATCCCCAACTCTTACCCAGGATCCAACGAGTGGAGAGACTCATCTACGACATCATGTGAGCCCTGACGGTTTTTATCGGGGTAAAAAAATCGTGACCGTCAAAGAGGACGAATAAGCCTTTTTCCAAAATACCGCGCAGTCGCGCGTCGCTTAACCCTGGCCGGGGTTGGAGTATTATATGGGCGCAATATCTACGATTGCCTTGGACGCTATGGGTGGCGACCACGGGCCCGGCGTTATTGTTCCAGCTGCGATCAGCAGTCTGGAAAACAACGAGAACCTGCACTTAATTTTAGTAGGCAATGAAGAAGTATTAGAACAAGAAATAGCGAATATGCCGCGGCACTTGGCGTCCAGGATTAAAATCCATCATGCGTCTCAGCGCATAGAAATGGACGATTCGCCTGCAAAAGTATTACGCAATAAAAAAGACTCGTCGATGCGAGTCGCGATTAATCTAGTCAAAGACGGAACGGCTGGAGCATGCGTTAGCGCCGGCAATACCGGTGCGCTGATGGCGACTGCCAGATTCGTATTAAAAATGATTCCGGGGATTGATCGCCCTGCTATCATGGGCTCACTACCCTCTATTCAAGGACACACGTATGTACTTGATTTAGGCGCAAACGTTGACTGTACTTCCGAGCATTTATTCCAATTCGCGGTAATGGGTTACGAATTAGTTAAAGCGGTTGAATTGATAGACCAACCAAAAGTCGGTCTGTTGAATATCGGTTCTGAAGAAATCAAGGGTAATGAGCAGGTTAAAAAAGCTTCTAAACTGCTAGCCAATTCACATCTGAATTTTGTCGGTTACGTGGAGGGGGATCATCTGTGTGCCGGAGAAGTTGATTTGATTGTTACCGACGGTTTTGTTGGAAACGTCGCGCTAAAGGCAAGCGAAGGTGCTGCCAAGATGATCCTACACGCGATAAAACAAGGGTTCAGCAAGAATATATTCACCAAACTGGCGGCAATCGCGGCCGTACCCGTATTGCGTGCTTTCAAAAAACAAGTTGATCCAAGATTATATAACGGTGCAAGTTTGTTGGGTTTGCGTGGCATTGTAATCAAGAGCCACGGTGGTGCGGATTCTATCGCCTTCGCCAATGCGATCAAAATTGCGATGCTTGAAGTGGAACACGATATACCGAAAAAAATAGGCAATCGGGTCGAGAAAATCTTTGCCGAAAGGATAACCGCTTGAATAAATATTCACGCGTAATCGGGACTGGAGGTTACCTACCTGAAAAGGTATTAAGTAACCAAGAAATTTCTGCAAAAGTAGATACGTCCGACAGTTGGATTTTTGAACGTACCGGGATCCGTGGCCGTCATGTCGCGACTGAAGATGAGACAGCCTCCAGTATGGCTGAAGTTGCCGCTAGACAAGCTCTGGATACCGCGAGCTTGGACGTTCAGGCTATCGACCTTATAATCATTGCCACCAGTTCTCCGGACAGGACCTTTCCGAGTACGGCTTGCTTACTACAAGCTCGGTTGGGCATTCAAAGTTGTGCGGCTTTTGATGTGCAAGCCGCGTGTTCGGGTTTTATGTATGGGTTGAGCATTGCTGATCAATATATTCGTGCAGGTAGCGCGAAACATGTTTTAGTCGTAGGTAGTGAAATAAATTCACGCCTGGTCGATTGGTCAGATAGAACCACGTGCATACTATTTGGCGACGGAGCTGGGGCTGTCGTATTGAAGGTTTCGAATGAACCCGGGATACTGTCGACGCATATCCATTCTGATGGACGTTATCAGGAGCTTTTGTACTTGCCCAACCCCAGAGGACAACCTGCACAAAAGGATAAGCCGTATATCATTATGAGTGGAAACGATGTGTTTAAGGTTGCCGTTAACACTTTGGGACGGATTGTGGATGAAACATTGGCCGCGAACCACATGGAAAAATCCGACATCGATTGGTTGGTACCGCATCAAGCCAATATTCGAATAATCAAAGCTACCGCGAAAAAACTGCGTATGCCTCTTGACCGAGTAATTATGACTATAGAGAATCAGGGGAATACGTCTTCGGCGTCGGTGCCGCTGGCATTAAATGAAGCGGTTCGTGATGGAAGAATTAAACCGGGTCATACGGTACTTATGGAAGCTTTTGGTGGGGGATTTGTTTGGGGTTCGGCACTTGTTAAGTATTAACGTTATAGGTATCAACGCCCGGTTTTGAGCCAAAATTGCTTACGTATTTCGCTACAGTCACTTAGAGGCTGTCTGGTTAAAATGTATTGGAGCGAAAACGAGCCAGAATGAGTTCATTTTATCGATTATTTGAGGCGAATAGTTGACCTATTTAACGACAAATCCGCTGGGAGCGGATTTGGACCGCAACGGCGACCCCGAAGGGGTGAAATACAGGACGTATTTCATCAAAATAATCGGAAAAATGGGCCATTTTGGGGCGTTTGCAGCCAATATCACTTTTG
>CAZVFR010000213.1:0-6189 GCA_964626505.1 uncultured Methylococcaceae bacterium | reverse complement strand
TCGCGATTGGAAGCGCTCTGTTTTGGATCGAATTCGACGAACCAAACGTGATCGGTATGTTGAGTCATTAGTGCCGAAGTTCTTTTTACAACTTTGGTATCCCAAACTCGAGCCGTACCATCTGTCGAGACCGTGCCGATATGCTTGCCGTCTTTGCTGAACCTTGCGGAGGTGACCGCGGCATCATGTTGAAATATCGCGAGTTGCCCCGGTGTTGCCGGATCATGATTCCACAACCGAGCGGTTCTATCGCGAGATGCAGTCAATAGGGTGGTATCGTCCGGGCTAAATGAGACTTGGTCGATACCCTGGTCATGCTGTCCCAGCACGCTGGGCTTCGGGCGCTTATCAGATAGATCCCAATACACAACTTTGGCGTCGTCGCCGACGGTGACCGCCGCTTTGCCTGTGTTGGAAAAGGCAACATCTCGAACTGCTGCACCCAGATGTACCTTTTTACCGCGAGCGTCTTTCTCCAATTCTTGCATACAGTTATTGCTGAGTAGAGTGGAGTTAACTTCAGCGGGTGCAAGCTCCTTGCTCAAACGGTTCAACTGAGCAAGGCATGGTTGGCGTAGAGAGAAAATACGTATTTTTCCATCGACCGATGCAATTGCCAGCTTATGGCTTTCAGAGTCGAATACCGTCCGGTTTACGATGCGCGTGTAGGGAATGTGAATACACGACGGTGCCTGCTTTGGTTGCGCTAGAGGATCGGGTAGCGCCATCAGGCAGCTAGTGAAATCTTCGGAGGCGGTTGAGAGAAAACGGCTATCCGGCGAGAATACCAAACTGCGTATGCGCTTAGCGTGAATTTTCGCATCGAAAACGGCGTGTTCGGATTGTGCCACAGCCATGAGACACAGCCAGGTCCCATCATTATCTTTTTCGTAAGCCAATGCTACCCAGCGACCGTCGGCGCTTATTTTAATATTCGATTCCGCCGTTGCGCGGCAGGGGTATGTTAGTGATGACTTGAGCGTGGATCCATCGGCCGGAAGTAGCCTGGTGCCGGATGCGGAAACGCCAACAATATTCTTGCCATCAGGTGTAAATACTGCGTTGAGAATTTTGTGAGTGTCGCCCCATTGCGTCGCTATTCGATTAAACTGGAAACCAGTTGTTTTGTCGGGATCGAGTTTCCAAAGTGCGAGTTCCTGGGTGTGTTTGCCGTGGTGTGGCGAATGGGTTATCCCGCTACGCAAATCGGGACTGAAACCCGCGAAAACCTGGCTAGCGGATTTTGTCTCTCTGTTGTTAATCATCGCAATCATGTGATTGTTCGAGATGGCCCGACTCAACACATAGGATGACTGGCGTGGTAGGAGAGTTGCGGCGCGAGCCAGCGATATTGCGTTAGGCGTATTGCCTTTGTTAACAGCTTCGTCAGCTTTGACCAGCCTGTTTTTGTCGATGCTGCGCATCGCTAGCAGGGAAAAATTAAAGGTAAAATAAAGCCCGCCGACCGCTAACAGACTGAGTACGATCAGGGAAATTCCGATGCCGACTTTTAATCGTTCCCGTGACCGTGTCGCACGGATTCTAAGGTCTGATTTGTCGATATATTCTCGTTCGTGCAGTTCCAGTTCCGGGCCTAGGCGGTTCAGCAAATCCATGGCTTCGGCGAAGGGTTTGCCTTCCGGGAGCAAATATTGATCGTTATGGCCTTCTTTTTCCCATAACGCGGTCGTTTCGGCAATTCTGGACCGCGCTCTTAGATCTTCGATATTTGATTCAACCCACTTGGCGACCCTGGGCCAGTTACGCAGCAGCGCTTCGTGGGCCACCCAGACCACTTGTTTTTCCAGCGTGGACGCCTGATCAGATACGAGTAAGTGTGCGTTGATAAAGGCTTCGATAAAGGCTTTGCTCTCGGGGTTTTTGGATAACTGTGTCCAATCGGCGCGGCGTGCGGTTACCGTCTCGTTGGCTTCCGTGTTTATGGTTACCAGCGCGCGGAATACCGGCGACAAAGCCTGTTGAATTTTTGGCGATAGCTTGTTGTAGACTTTTTCGGCACGATCAGCCACCGCTCCAGCCAGGCCGCCGATACTCTGGTAAGCTGCGAATGTTAGTATTTGCTGCTCGCGCCGCTCATATAACGCATCCAAAGTAAATTCCAAAAGCGGCAGGGTGCCTCGCTGGCGCAAGGCATCTTTTAGTAAAATTTCGTCCAGTCCGCGATCACCGCGTACTTCGAACTCCAGCCCCGCGATTTTCGCGGGTTCACGTATCATCTGCTCGATTTCTTCCGGTCGCGGCGGAAATAAATGAAATTGGCCGTCACCTTCCATCAGCGCCTGAAGTTCAGGGTAGGCCTCGGTTTCATGCAGAAAGTCGCTGCGCATGGTGCCGATTACCCAGACCATGCCGCTACGCGCTAGGACATCCAACGTTTTCACGAAGCAGTGCTTTAATTCCTGCGGTATTTTCCGTTGCGAAAATAACTCTTCGAACTGATCAACAACTATGACCAGCCGCACTACGTCGCTTTTAACCTGGTAGCGTTCTTCGGCAATGTTCCCGAGCGCGACTTGCAAAGACGGTTTCAACAAAGCCGGATCGGTCGTAAGCGCTTTAATGATAAAGTCTTCGTCTACGCCATATTTTGGCATCTCGTTGCCTAATGCATCGGGACGCATGATCGCCTGAGCCAAAGCGCGTAACGGATTGTCTTCGCCATCACTGGGCCTCAGAATGCACCAACGCACACCGGCTACATCGCCGATAATCCGAGGTGTGGTCAGTTGGGGTAGCAGCCCGGCTTTGACCAGCGAGGACTTTCCGCTACCACTCATGGCTTGGACCATTACGAAGGCGATGCCACGTTCGACTTGTTTGGCCAGTTTTTTCAGTAAATAGCGTTTGGCTTGATCTCTACCGAAAAAAATTGCGTGGTGTTCAAATTCGAACGGTTTAAGCCCGCGAAACGGTGAATTCTTCCAGGCTACTTTATGCCCTTTGCTGCCTTTGCGTTGGTCCAGCAGTTTGTGTAGCTGAACTTCGACCAGATCGGCAAATTCATTCTGATCTTGGAAGGTACGAAACGCGCGCTTGAAGGAGCCGTCCGAGTTAAAAAAATGCTGTTGAAAGAAGGCGTCGAGTCGTTCTTTATCAGTTCTTGCTTCACGTACCGCATTATCATCGAAGAAATCACCCATCAAAGGGGCATTTTTGCGGTACACCAATACCTGTGGAATGCCATTGTGCTGGTGCGAATGCTCTATGGCATTGATAAATTCCCATTCGGTGCCGGTAAAACCTTCAAATTTTATTTTTGGCAGTGGTGTACCGAGCTTCGACCAGAAGATTACCAGTACGATGTCGCAAGTGCCGGGATCAACCAGCGCCTCCTGAAATCCGCCTGTTGCGACAATCGCTTCGTTTTCCCAAAGTGTCGCTTGCACATCGAAATACGGTTGGTATTCGATACGCAAACGTTCGATGATATCTTTGACTACGGATCGCTCGTCTTTTACATCATCGGGCGAAGAGACGAATATACGCAGAATTTCGGCAGCCATTAGAGCGATGAAGCGGCCTGATCGGAGGCAGGTGGTAATTGAGGATGACAGTTATCCATGCGGGGATACAGACAAATGAAGCTATTGTTCTGATACCAATATTACACAACATCCGGGCTAGCGTGGGTAATTTTTGGATAAATAATCCAATATGATTTTTTCGGTCTGGCTGTCCAGGGTCCATTGCCCGGCTATTTGTTGCATTTTTTGTACGGTAGCCTGCCATTCATTGCGGGTACCCTTGTGTTCGATAATCATCTTGCCGGTATGGCAACCGATACAGTAAGCATCCACTGTTTTGTACCCTGGGTCGACTATCAAGCCGGTTTCGGGATCCAAATCAGGCGCGTCGCTCGCAAGGCCCACGACCCAAACCGCAATAATAGATGCTGCTATGATGAATATGAAAATCTTCACTTTCCGAAAGGATTGTTTGTCGGCCAGGTTATAAAGGAACGCTGATAAAATTCAATGTATTGCGGCTTGACGATAAACTGCCAAAATCGCCTATTATTAGCGATAGTTTTTACGAGTATATGCGAAATCACTTTTTGCATAAACCGTACTCTGGCAACTCATAGTTGAGAAATTTGGGCTAGGCTGCGAAATCTCAGAAATTGAAACCCTTCGGCTGTTACTAGCGTATTAAATATAGGAAAATTGAACTTGGGCTAAGGTTGGCGACTAAATCCGATTGCTGGACGCGATTGGTTGTGTAAGTTTGGGCGCTGCTACATGTTGCCCAAGCGGTGTTTTGGCAGTTCTGGGAGAGGGTTGACCAAAACTTGCTTAAATAGTGGGTTTTATGTCCCAATTTCAGTCGCAACACGCCTGTTTCCTAACGATAACGATGTTCGGTATACTTTCAGTTATGCCTGATCAATTGACCCAACAGCAGGTGCCTAAGATTTCAACCAATGATAACCCGGATCTAAGCCGTTTGTTGTCGGCAGTTGCCGCGCAAGACAAACTCGCTTTCGAGACGCTCTATCAATTTACGGTGGACCGTTTGTTTGGGCTGGCACTGCGTATCACCCGTTCCCGCGATGCTGCTGAAGAAGTATTAAGCGATGTGTATCTCCAGGTTTGGCAGACTGCCGGCCGGTATTCCGCCGAACGCGGTTCGGTGATGGCGTGGTTGTCGATTATTTGCAGAAGCCGCGCATTGGATTACGTGCGCAAAGGTCAACGGATTGCGGATAAAGAAGAACCGCTCGAAAACATTCAGTTTGAAGGCAACGAGGCAGTAGCTCAGGATTTGCTGGAGACAGTGGAGCAGGATTCAGCGTTGCACGACGCGCTGCTGACCCTTGATGTGGCATCGCGGCAGTTGCTCGCACTGGCGTACTTCAAGGACTATAGTCATAGTGAATTGTCGCAACTGACAGGCAAACCCATTGGCACCGTTAAAACGCAGATTCGCCGCGCGATAATAGAACTCAACAAGCGAATGCGCTCAAACACCGATAACCCCGGAGCAACATTATGAATAATCCGAAAGACCGGTCCTGTTCAGCCGCTCTAGACGATAAAACGCTGGCCCTGATGGGCGAGTCATTGGCCCCTGAGGTTATGCCCGCGGAACGGAAGAACGCGCTGTTTGCAAAGATCGTGGCCAGGGTGTACCAGCAGTCACCGGATCAAAGCGCGGATCATATCACCGTACGGGCCGGCGAAGGCGAATGGATAAGTATTATGCCAAAAATTGAAAAGAAGATTTTGTTCGTCGATACGAAACGGAGAATTGAAGCGTATCTGCTTAGAGCGCAACCTGGAGCTGAACTGCCGGCCCACCAACACGAAGCGGACGAATATTGCATGGTGCTTGAGGGTGATGTTTCGTACGATGATTTGGATTTAGTTGCCGGAGATTTCCACTTCGCACGGCAGGGTAGTTTGCATAGTATCGCGCGGTCGCGCGGCGGTGCGTTGGTGTATCTGGAAAGCGCGATTTAGTTTTACGAATAGGTTCAAAATCTACTGTACTGCCGCTATTGGTGCGCTGTTGGTGTTCAAGTTTCTCATTTATGCTCATGTAAATTTGCTTAAAATTGTCGGATGGCGCTGCGCTTATCCAACCTACGGACTGTTGCTTGGAGCGTGGCATTTATTCTATGTTAAGTTTCCTTTAGTGCTGGAATTAGACCCAGTTTTTCTACGAAAGGGATGAAGTCACGATCTTGGAATAGCAGAGGGATTTTGTGGTCGATACAAAATGTGGCGATGATTACGTCAGTCGTACGCCTGATGGTAATGCCTTTTTTTCGTAACTCTCGATAGTTAGTCGCGCACTTTATAACCATGCTATGACCTAACATTTCGAACTGTTCGAGTGTACCTAATGTGGCTTTCGCTCTATGGTAATCTCTGTCACTTCTGAATCCCTGTAGTATCTCCAAAAGAATCAAATCGCCAATAACTACTGTGCCTTCTATAAGTGCCGCGTCAAGTGTATCCGCATGTTTGCTGTCTTTGCCGTTGAAATAGTCAACCCAAATACTGGTATCAACCAATATCACTTCCCGCCTCGCATCTCATCCAAATCACCTTCCCATCTAAGTTTTCCCCTCAATTTCCGAATGGCTTGCTGTTTGTCTCTCTGAATAAGCAGCCTAAGGCCCTGTTCTACAGCTTCCTTTTTCGTATTTAGTCCTGTAGCCTTTAG
>CAZVFR010000212.1:0-6200 GCA_964626505.1 uncultured Methylococcaceae bacterium | reverse complement strand
GTCGTCTTCAATGTATCGGATGGGGACCAGTCTCTTCAATGTCGCTGTGGATATTCTTTTGGGTTTTAAGGCGCACGGGCGAGGCGAGGCTTTGGTTGTGGTAGCGATAATTGGTGCTGGCGCATTCACTGCGTCGGAGTCTGTTTCTATAGTGTCCAACAAAGCATCGTTTATCCTGGCTGTACGTTTTCGCAAGTACATGATTATCAATAGTGCCGAGATCGAAACAATGACAACCGAGAAAATTACACTATAAAGCATGCTCATCAATGTGTTTATATTAGGTTTGCAATATAGGTTTAAAATTTTGTGATACTGTTCAAATTTCTTTCGCCCCCTACCCTTATAGATTGGCTTAATTCTTGATTATTTCAAGGGTTGAATACGTTTTGGCCACCGTTGCTAACGGTTTAAGCGTTTTTCTAAAATATATCACTCTCTTATTAACTATTCCCGGTTGAACATGATTTATAAGATATATTAGTTTTGTAGGTAATTTGCGATTGATCTATATGTATTTATAGTATCGATACATGGCTATCTATTCGGAATTTGCCTGAGGTTTTGCTTGATTCTGTAGATAAACTGGTAATACAATTCAGCCGCCGCGCTATAGTGGTGCGTTCAAATACATTAGTGGCTGGTTGGTTTTTATATGTATTTTGTACCCTGTTTACAAACCATGATTAAAAAGCAAAAGAAACTTCAAGCGAAATTGTATCGGCGGGACGGCAGAGAAAGGCGGGGTTGGTCGCCAATGCCCGAGTCACCGTTTGACGACAGCAGTGGTGCGGTCGTGACACATGATCGCCGCCGGATTTTGGATAGACGAAAAGACGGGCAATCCAAAGCGAGGAAGGTACGCGGAAAATTGACCCGTGTTCGATAAAGACTTGTGTAGCTGTAATGGCCGCTTAAAATGTTATTTGAAGAATGGGGTGGCCCGTCCAAACGGCAGTACATATAGCGGCGATTAGTGCCACCAACGCAAAAGCGCATAGTCCCATAATACAATCACCGCACCAGAACAACATGAGTTGGAGCTGAGATCCCCGTGTTAGGTTATTTCGAACTTCATGGCTTTGTCCGTATGAAACGGACCGCTTGTTCGCAACCACAATTCCAATGGTTATGCTAAGCAATGTTATAACCGTGCCCAAAATCCAGTTCTTACACCAGGGGCAAACTAGAGTTGCAGCTTGACTATAGATGTTGCAGTGATCCGTGAATCCGATAACCGGCCATGTGCAACCGCATCCAAAAAAAACTCCACACAATGGCGTAATTGCTATTGCAGCCACTATTCCAGTGACTGCTGCTTTACTCGATTTACCTGGATTCATAGCGCCAGATGTCCAGAGCAGTTTAGGCTAGATCCAGAACGATTTTGCCCGACGGTCGAAAGTTTTCCAGGTAGCTGTGGGCAAGGCTCGCTTCGCGCAACTGAAATGTCTTTTCGATGTGGGTTGTTAGTTTGCCCGCATCGAAAAGGTCGCCGCATTTTCTGAGTATGTCGCCGTGGTGCGCACGCCCCATTGGTAGGTCCAAAAGCGCTGGGGTTAGCATCATTTCGAGACTAATGCGTAGATTCTTTAACCGCGCTACGCTCCAGTCCATATCGGTTGGTGGTTGTAGAATGGTTACGACATCGCCGTAGTTTTTAGTGCAGGCAAGACATTGTCCAAAAACCTCGCCACCTATTGTATCGAACGCAGTATCGACACCCTTGCCGTGGGTCCAGTCCATAACTGATTTCACCACGTCATCGCGTTTATAATTGATGACACAATCCGCGCCGAGTTGTTTTACGAATTTGGACTTTTCGTCGCAACTGACCGTTGTACAAACGTTTACACCGGCGTGTTTGGCAAACTGAAGGGCAACATGTCCGACACCGCCCGCACCGGCGGGGATTAGTAGGGTGGTATCCGGCTGCATCGCGGTCCGATCAAACAAAGCTTCCCAAGCAGTAATCAGAACCAAGGGCACAGCCGCAGCTTCTTGGAAGCTAAGCGCTTTTGGTTTGCGCGCGACCAAGTTGCGGTCAACCACTACATATTCCGCGTAGCACCCTTGCTGACCGTGGAATCCGCAATGGCAAAAATAGACTTCATCACCGGGTACAAACTCCGTCACCTCCGTGCCGCTAGCTTCTACAATTCCAGCACCATCAAAACCAGGTATAAGGGGTAAGTCGATAGGGAAGATTTCAGGATTGATACGAATTTTGGTATCTATGGGGTTTATACCCGCGGCAAGGAGTCGAATCAAAAGTTGATTGCCTTGGCCAATTTTGGGCTTGTCCGTTTCGACAAACTTTAGAACATCGGGGTTACCCGGTTCACTGATAACGACTGCTTTCATTTCTACCCCAGCAACCTTCCTATTCTTTGCAGTAAAGTTTGTGCGTTATAAGGCTTGTGAAGCATATTTCGCTGCAAGTTTTCATCGACAATGTCTAGTTCACGATTATCACTGAAACCACTAGTCAGTAGAATTTTTACGGCGGGATATTTTCTATGTACGATAGCGGCCAATTGATAGCCATGCATTTCCGGCATAATGACATCGGATAGCAGTAGGTCGATGGGTTCATTTTCAAGGATTTGCAGTGCTTGTTTGGCACTTTCCGCATAGATGACGTGATAGTTCTGCTGATCCAATATCCCGATCGGGATACCTTGATGGTCCTTGATGGACACGCCAATATATGCCTCAATACCCATCTCTTTCGCTAACGCACAGTCAGGGAATAGTGTTTGGAGATCACTCGGGAACGTGCAAATGTCCTGCGTTGTATGCAAGTTACACGGGCTACCTTCTAAGGGGTATTCGAAGTAATCACCTTTCTGTCCATCGCACCCAAATGCGATCGATTTACCGATTTCTTGACTTTCTCCCACCAGTTCGCCGATAAATACTTTATCGGCTAGTAGGCTTGCGGATAAGGATCGCACCAATGCATCAAAAAAGGTTTCATGTTTTTTTGCGGCTATACCTTTAGCCACCTCCTGCAATACATGATTGATATTTTTATTTTCACTAAAATACCGCCATTCACGCAGCACTCTCTTCACGGTTTTGGGCATAGAAGAAAATGCACCTTCTGATTTCACAATATAATCCATTGCGCCGGATTTCATTGCCTCTACAGCAATATCTTCATTACCAAAGCCCGTCATTAAAATAACCGGAATTTGAGGATCGCCATTCGATGAGGCGAGCAACTCTAGTCCGCTACCATCCGGCAAATTAAGATCACTTATGAATAAATCAGGAGGGGTTATTTGAGACATCCGTCGTGTCTCTTTTAGCGTAGCGCAGACGCGTAGATTAATGTCCGATTTGTCTTCTTCGAAGGCACGTCGAATCAATTCAACATGTGCAGCATCATCTTCAACCAGTAATAGTGTGGTTCTTTCATTCATGACGTTGCATCTTATTACTCAAGCATGCAGATCCATATTTTCGCAGAAATGTTTTTTAAAAAAATGATATGGCTCCAATTGTTAGAGCTTGCAAGTTTTGCCATGCATAGAAACTCGGGCTGGTTTTAACAGTTATTTACAAGATACTTTCCATACGATACCCCTCTGGATTCCAACATAATACATTGCCGCTCCGTTCCCACTGATCCAATACAAATCGCTGTGCCGTCACTCCGTCTAAATATAGCTCGTGTACCGCGGGCCGATGGGTGTGGCCGTGAATAAGCCGGGTTACCTTGTAGTCACACATAACGTTTTCCACCGTGCTCTGATTAACGTCCATGATGTCTTGGGTCTTTTGGCGTTTGTGAAAATAACTGCGGAAGCGGTACCACCGGGCGTAGAGGAGACGATATAAAAGCGGCTTCGCCAGAACGTTCTGTTGCCAATCTAATTTCCGTGTTTTAGCTCGAAATTCCAGGTACGGGATATCGTCGGTGCAGAGTAAGTCCCCGTGCGTAAGTAGGGTTTGAGTGCCGTATAAGCAGATCAGGGTGTAGTCACCCAGGAGTTTAACACCGGTTTCCTGAACAAAACGTTCGCCGATTAAAAAATCGCGATTGCCGTGCTGGAAATAGACCGCTGTTCCGGAGTTTGTGAGTTGTTTTAGGCTTCTTTTGACAGCCGTATTGGGTGGCGAGGGATCGTCGTCGCCCACCCAAACATCAAACAGGTCGCCGAGTATGTATAAGCTTTCGACGCCTGCTGCACGATGTTCTAGAAAATTAAGAAAGCGCCGCGTGGTAGCCGGCCGTATCTGCCTTAGGTGTAAATCCGAAATAAATAGCGTTTCTTGTTTCAACGGTGGAATGTTCTATTAGTCTGGATTTCTCTCCAGAATGACACAGCCTCGCTTGATCTTTGTTCCCGCTCTCAGTTTTCTTCGTTCGGAAAAACATGCGTATTCCACGCAGTCAGAAAATGCTTTGTGAAACTAAAATTTAGTACAGTTGTTGTGCCGTCTGGTGAGAATCCTGGGTTAATCAGTAATCATTGCGGCTTTTTCTATAACAATGTCGGTTGTGGGTACATTCTGATGTCCGCCGCGCGATCCCGTAGGTGCCTTCGCCATACTATCGACTACATCCATGCCTTCTATAACCCGTCCAAATACTGCATATCCCCAGCCTTGCGAAGTTGGCGAAGTGTGGTTCAGAAATGCGCTATCGGCATAATTAATGAAAAATTGCGAAGTCGCCGAGTCGGGATCCGGTGTGCGCGCCATGGCTACCGAAGCTCTTAAATTGAGTAATCCGTTGTCGGCTTCATTTTTGATCGGAGCACGGGTTTCTTTTTGTTCAAAATCGGTGGTAAATCCGCCGCCTTGCGCCATAAATCCCGGCATAACGCGATGAAATATGGTGCCATCATAAAACCCTTCATTGACATAGTCGACAAAATTTTGCGAGCTGATGGGCGCTTTTTCAGTATCCAATTGGATCACGATATCACCCATGGAAGTTTGTAGTTTTACTTTGGTTTGAGTACTGGTCATAGATTTATCCGCGGCGATTGAGAGTGTGGAAATCAAAAGGAGACCGCAAATCTGAAAAGAAAGTGTTCGCATTGCATTGCCCTCGTGCATTGAAAAAGAAATGGATTTTAAGGGTTTTGTACGGAATTTGGTAGCTGCAATTGTAGATTGGGGGCGCGAAAAGCCGCCAATTTCGGATTGGCTGCCTTTGGTATTGTCGGCCACAGCCCGAAAATCATACCAAAGGGCTAAATCGCTGTTTGAATGCACCCAGGGCAAAGACGGCTAAATTTGTTAATTGGATCACAGCTTTATGGCGGCAAAATTTGTCGAGTTGAGGATTATTATCTATGGTTAGTTAAAACCCTATAGAGGTAAACCGAATGAACCATGAATTGCACAAGCAGCTAGAAGAGATGGTGGCTAAGATGCCGGCGTTTCCAACCAGCGTTCAGCGAATAATTGAGTTGACCGCTGATGTGCAATGTTCGCCCAAAGAACTGGTTCTGGTCATTGAGCATGATCCGGTTATGACTATGAAAATATTAAAACTTTTGAATTCCGCATACTATAGCTTACCGCGCAAAATCACATCGATAAAACGCTCCGTGGTTTATATAGGCATCAACACGATAAAGAACATGGCGCTTAGCATTGCGACCATCGGTATGCTGCCCACAAAGAATGCCGGCGGATTAGATACCCGAAAATTCCTTAAGCATTCGCTGGCGACAGCCGCGGTCGCTAAGTTGCTTAATAATAAGTTTAGTCATGTCGAGTTTGAAGGGTCCGACTGTTTTGTAGCCGGATTGTTGCATGACATAGGCAAGGTTGTTTATGCTCAATACGATCCGGCGCGATACGTCGAATTGCAGAAGGTTTCCGAAGAAAGTGGTATATCGCTGTTTCAGGCGGAACAGGAAGTAATCGGGGCTGATCATGCCGTGATTGGTTCTATGATGGGTAGCAAGTGGCAGTTTCCGGAACCTTTAGTTACTTGTATCGGTGAACACCACGATGCGATCAACCCCGGTAATGAGATGCGTGATTGTGTGATCGCGGCCGACCAGCTAAGCAAAATGATCGACTGTGAAGACGTGGAATTGGGTAAGGATATCAACACCGAATTACCGCCCAAAGTAGCGGAGCGGTTTGGAATGGGATTAAAAGAGTTACTTGAATACTTGGGTGACTTCTCGGTAGAGCTTCACGAAGCTAACGCGTATTCAACCTGAAAG
>CAZVFR010000211.1:2572-6213 GCA_964626505.1 uncultured Methylococcaceae bacterium | reverse complement strand
TTAGCGAGTTCGGCGGGAATTAGATTGCGCAATGACACATCGTTGACCAACATCAACAATTTGATATGTTGCCCGGCTTCTTCAGGCCTAATTCCACTCGGCACATCGTCGGTGATAACAGTCACTTCGGCTTCGAAATCGATACCCCACTCTTCGCTACCGACAACTATCGTATCCCGGGGACCCAGAAAACTATCCGAGCCACCCTGATACATCAAAGGATCATGCAGAAAACTGGGAGGCATATCAGCCCCGCGCGCTTTACGCACGCGTTTGACGTGGCTTAGATAAGCGCTTCCGTCCAACCACTGATATGCCCTCGGTAGAGGTGCCGCCAGTTTGCCGCTGTCCAACGGAAAACTCTGCCTCTCGCCGCGATTTAACGTTGCGTAAATCTCTTCAAGACGCGGAGCCGTTGCAGCCCAGTCATCCAAGGCTGCCTGCAGGGTCGGTGCAATGTTGTCCGCACTTACCGCTTCGGTAAGCGCACGGTTTACCACCAGCAGCTTGCCATCACGACTGCCGTTATTCAGTGTTGCCAGCTTCATTTCCAGGAATCCACGTATTCAGCCCATTCAATCCCAGTGGCTTGATCTGACACGGTTAACGCATCCCGAGTATCGATCATGACTGCAACCTCTTCGGTTGATTTACCCCGCATTGCCGCGGCATTTTCCAAGGCTTTGGGATGTGGTCCGTGCGGAATTCCGCTGGGTTGTAGCGTAGCCATACCCGGATAGATATGATCCCTGGAGAAAAACTTGCCGTAATGGTAAAAGATCAATTCATCATAATCGTCATTATTATGAAAAAACGGCACGTTCAGCGCGGCTGGATCTGATTCGAAGGGGCGCGGGACAAACGTACAGACAACAAAACGATGCGACGTGAAGGTCGTATGTGCTGAGGGCGGCACATGGTAACGATGGCTCATTAGCGGTCGTATATCTCGCCAGTTCAAACGAACCGGCATTAAGGTACCGTGCCAGCCTACAGCATCCAATGGATTGTGTGGATAGGTAATGGTACTGAGCTGATTATGGCGTTTCACGACCACACGCCAAGCGGCTTCATCCTGTTGATCCAAAAATTTTTGATTCAATTCGGGCGTTTTCAATACCGCTGGATCGAATACCGCGTGACTGCCCACTATGCCCTTATCAGGCAGGCCAAAGCTGTTGCCGGTCGCTTCAATCATCAATACCTTGATCTGATTTTCCACAGTCATGCGCCACTGGGTACCGCGAGGCAACATAATATAGTCGCCTTCACTAAAGCTAAGCCAACCGTAATCGCAAAAGAGCTCACCGTTACCCGAGTGCACAAAAAGCAATTCGTCTCCATCCGCGTTCCTAACCAAATGGTCCATATCCGATTGCATCTGCAAAAATCGGATGCTGACGTTTGTATTATGGAACAGCAAAGCGGCATTCCAAGGCGATTCCCCTTGGATAATCAGTTTTTTGGTGTCAAACGCGCGCGGCCTTAAATCGCCTTCGACATGGGACCATGATGTCGGCGGATGCTGATGGTACATTTGCGTAGCCGGCCCATAGAATCCTTCCTTACCAAGCTCACGCTCATAGGTATTGTTTGGC
This sequence comes from uncultured Methylococcaceae bacterium, assembly GCA_964626505.1. GTDB lineage: Bacteria > Pseudomonadota > Gammaproteobacteria > Methylococcales > UBA1147 > CAZUGA01. The sequence goes on along the minus strand of CAZVFR010000211.1, from coordinate 4,615 downwards.
AGATCAACATGGGCTTGACGCGAGGACTTACCCTCGATTTTGGGAACGTTTATCCATGGCATTAGATAACTCCGCGTTTCATTTGATCGAGTTCTATGGATTGGAACAAAGCATTGAAATTTCCTTCACCAAAGCCGTCGTTCCCCTTACGCTGGATGATCTCAAAAAATATCGGGCCGATCACGGTATTGGTAAAGATCTGCAACAGCAATCCTGTATCGGACTCGATCGAGCCGTCCAGTAATATGCGATTCAAGCTCAAACGCTGTAAATCTTCTCCGTGACCCGGCACACGAGCCTCTAATTGTTCATAATACGTATCCGGTATATCCATAAATTCCGTGCCACTGTTTCTCAAGCCTTCCACAGTCGCATAGATATCGTCTGTTGAGAGTGCGATGTGTTGTATGCCTTCGCCATTATAGGCGTCCAGATATTCTTGTATCTGCGAGCGCGAATCAGAAGGTTCGTTAATCGGAATGCGGATTTTTCCACATGGACTGGTCATTGCGCGCGATTTCAATCCGGTTTGCTGACCTTGTATATCAAAATAGCGAATCTCTCTAAAATTGAACAAGCGCTCGTAGTAACGTGCCCAAATATCCATACCGCCTTTGCGCACGTTGTGAGTCAGATGATCGATCTGTTTTAGACCCAGACCTTTGGGGTAACAATCGACGCCATCGAAAGGCACAAAATCGACATCATAAATGGAACGTTCCCCGTAACGGTCAACCAAATAAATCAGACTACCACCGATACCGCGGATGGCTGGGATATTCAGTTCCATGGGACGCGCATCGCTAATTTGTGGCTCGGCCCCCAATTTTAAAGCTCTGGTAAAACTATCGGCCGCATTTTCAACACGGATCGCAAAAGCGCAGATCGACGCGCCATGAACCTTAGCGAATGCCTGTGCAAAACTAGTCGGTTCATGGTTGATGATAAAATTTATTTCGCCTTGCCGATACAAAACCGCATTTTTGGAACGATGTTTGGCAATCGCAACAAAACCCAATGTTGAAAACAGATTTTCCAAAGCTCGGGTGTCAGGCGCGGTATATTCGACAAATTCAAATCCATCCGTCCCCATCGGATTACTTTCACCACTCATCGGAATGCCTCCATATTGCTTCTGATTCATTAACATAGACATACTATTACTGTAGTAGGTTCAAGTGGGTTTTATAGACTTCACCGTATTTCCGCAAAATTTAAAGCCGTCGCCCGACGAAAATGAAACTTGTCAAAACCAATGTTTGTCATACAGTTTATGTATACAACATCGGAAAGGAGATGAATCATGGCGCAGCTACACAACGTCGCATTATCAGGTTTTGCAAAACACAACGGAATTGAGGGCTTAACTTCCCCATCGTTGCAAGCCGTCAACCAGGGCAAACGGGGTTATTCTATTGATCAGGCCAAGCAATTTTTGGCCTTTCAGGATCGGATTAACCGTGAATTGCTGCGGCACCCCATTATTGTGAACAACGCCTACACCGCATGGTTCAAGCAGGGTCAGCAAAACCTTGATCAGATTAGGGCATTCATCGTACAGTTTTCGGTATTTTCAAATCAGTTCTTACTTGCACAGATGAACAAGATGATTAATGCGGATAGCTTGGAAAGTATGCATGCGTCCAAGGAAATTCTTGCCAACGAAATCGGCGTTCGTTTCAAATCCAACAAAAACAAAGCGTCCGACGATATTTATGGGACCACTGAAGGTTCCATCGAAGGCAGCTCCTTCAAGTTCGCGGCCGCGCATTTCGAATGGCTTTACAATATCGCCAAACGACTAGATTTGGCATTCGATGATATCGGCAAGCCGCGGCACGGAACCGAGCCCACTCTTTTTTTCTGCAACGAATTGATACGCCTCTACGGCGGTGAAAACTACCAATGCGCACAAGCCGCAAGTTACGCGGTTGAAAATTGGGCCGCCGCCGGATTTTGGGGTGAGCTGATCAGGGGTTTTAAGCTTTTTAACCAACGCTCGGGATTGGCCTTACCGTTAAGCTTTTTTGTTTGGCACGATCG
>CAZVFR010000211.1:270-2472 GCA_964626505.1 uncultured Methylococcaceae bacterium | reverse complement strand
GTTCAACCAAATACTTCACGCAGCACATCTGGGCGCTGTTTTGCGATTTGAATGAGAGATATAGCAGCACCGCTGGGTTTGCGACGACCTTGCTCCCAATCTTGCAGAGTACGAACTGAAACACCTAATAATTCTGCAAACTGCAATTGAGAAAGTCCAACCCGTTGACGAGCTTCTACAACGGGGGATAATTCCACTGTTTCGACATGGCCTAGTTTGCCGGCTTTTATACTGCGCACAGAATCCAGTGTTTCTTGCCATACATCGCGCTTTGAATCTCTTTCAATCAGATCTTTATCATTCATAACCATCTACAAGTTCCTCTTTCAACGCTTTGAGAATATGTGCCGGAACATTATCTTTGCTTGATTTTGCATAGAGGGTTAGCAGCCAAATGAGCCCATCACCTGGATGAGTAAAGTAAATGACTCGTACTCCACCGCGTTTGCCCGCACCTTTTCTTGCCCACCGAACTTTCCGAATACCGCCAGAACCCGGTACCACATTACCAACATAGGGATTTTCAGCTAACCATGCAGCAAATTCTCCACGCTCATCTTCAGACCAATAATCCGGCCACAGTTTTGTGAATATCGGCGACTCAATGAGCGTGACCATAGATTAATATAATACGGCATTGCCGTATTATTGCAAGTAGTCTATTCCCCTTTTTTGCCGAGAACAACTCTCATTGAGTTAAGGAATAGTAGCCGTGATGAAAAGCCTTTATTTCCCGTTGGCGGCTGTGGGAGGGATAGTATGCGGGACAATGAAACGACGATCCTGTTTCCCGCTATTTCCCAACCCTGTTTCCTTGCACTAATCCGAATCTAATTGATCGAGTAATACTTTAATGTCAGCGGCCTTGATATACTAGAGAGACATAAACAAAAATTTCTTATTTCGCGACCTGACCTTCATTTGCTTTTTTGCTTCTTACCCTCTTTTGCTTCTAATGGGTAACGAAACGATTCCTTTTACTTTTTCTACTAGAGAAATATTGACAATTTATTCGCAATACGGGACCTGGCCCTATTTTCCGATTGGACGACCAGCGTAGAGAACTGGCTAATATTCACTGACCCGGATTTTATTAGGCTATTAATGCTTTGTTGATTGCGGCCTTACACTACTGCTGCAATTTATTCGAAAGAAATCTCGCGCGTTAGATAATCAAACTGTAGATCATATATCTAGATCATTTAGAATTGCGTTATCTTCACTGTCATAGTCAGTGTCGGAATCGTCTTGAACCTGGTTATCTAAGCCCTGCACTTCCTCATTGTTTCCAATGTTATCTCTGCGTATTTTTATTTCCTCTAACTCTACTTTAATTTCACGTAAAACAACTTTTTGAAATTCCTTCAACTTATTGCTATCCAGAAAATTATTTAATTGTCCAAGTCGAGCGCCATAATGGAGATCCCAGTTAGTCCTATTCTCCTCAGAATTGTCATGGTCATCCGCCAAAGATCCAAGCCAGCCTTCAAACTGAGATGGATAATCCTCTTTGGCAAAGTTACGAGCCTCCGTTGGGGTTAATACATTTTTTATAGCAAGAGTACTTGTTTTATTACCGTGTAAACCGCTCTCTTGATGGATTTTATTAAAACTTTTCCCTTTGACGTCTGTGTTTAGAGCATGCTTTACACCACTCATTTCGATATGCCACTCTGTGTCAATATCACTTGCATCACCACTAGACTCACTTTCCAATGTGACAATATCATGTCCCTCTTTCATAATCACTCCACCCCAGTGAAATTGCCAAGCCCTTCGACCTGGATTAAATTCAGGCATCTCCGATTCTGAAGCAATTACAAAGGAGTCGCCAACTTCTGGAGAGGCGTAGTCATTAATTCCTGAGTATTTGTCAAACTCATTCTTGGCGGCCGGTTTTAGAGCATTATAAATACGCAACGCTTTCTTTGCATCCGCTTTAGTGCTGGTAAAGGTAGCCTTCCCATCGTTTCCAGCATTGTAGTCAGCATTGTTCAATTTAGTTAGATCGATATAATCTGCAACATTTGTATTTACCTTAGTTAATAGGAATGGTCCAAGATTAAACATATAGATTTGATTACTCAGTGAGTGTGCCGTGTCACCCTTCAATGGATTCCTGCTGCGGGGTAGCTTTATACCGTGATCTTTGCCTGTTCCCTTGATTGCAACATTCCGTTGTTCATTCTCTTCAGTACCCGT
>CAZVFR010000211.1:0-260 GCA_964626505.1 uncultured Methylococcaceae bacterium | reverse complement strand
ATTCATTGTTGTTTGCATTGCTTAAGTCGCTATGGTAAGAGTCGTTACCCATTCGCCCCACAGCATCTGAGTCCAATTCGGGTTTCACTTTGCATTTAGGCATAGCGCCATCATCGTATTCGACTCCCGTTTCAAGCTTTATAAGGGATCCTTTGGCTCCAGAAAGTTTGAGTAACTTATTCGACTTATTTATCTGCTCTTTTGTTGCATAAAGATCATTTTTAACGTCTTTATAAATACCCATTGATTGTCCGTCAGAT
>CAZVFR010000210.1:0-6267 GCA_964626505.1 uncultured Methylococcaceae bacterium | reverse complement strand
AGTTTACTACTGGATCAAAGCGTATGGCGAATCCATTGAGGCCATTCGATCAGAAACGGGGGTTGAAATTGTCGAAATGGATGAAATGCACACGTATATTGGTGTCAAAAAAACTATTGCTGGATCTGGATTGCTGTTGATCGACATGGAAAACGCTTCCTCTCGTGCGTTGTGGGCTCTCGCGATACAGAAACCGGGAGGAAATTATGGGAAGCGGTCAAAAACAATCCTATAAAAGGTGTGATGAGCGACTATTGGAGCCCTTATGAAAAGTTTATTCCAACTGAATTACATACACAATCAAAAGCTGAAACCTATACGGTAGAAGGCTATAACAGCTTATTTAGACACTTTCTTGCCCGATTACGCCGAAAGTCTAAGTGCTATAGCAAAAGTCAGGAAATGCTTAAATATTCAGTCATGCTTTTAATGCTCAAATGGAATGGACAATTGGAAGCTATACTTACTTAACAATGCCACATCCATCAGGTATACAAGTTCATAGCCAACTTATCTTTTTCCCTGAATGACCGGCTGTATTACCTTCGACTAGAAAATCCTTAGTAATAATAGTTTTTACTCGATCAACGAGCCCTCCGGTTAGAAATGCGAGCTAGAAAATCGTTTAGTAAATTTATACGGCGATTGTCATTTATTCGTGGCAGCGTTAGGATTGATTTTCACGGCGCAGAAATAAATTCCAAGCAATAATGAATTACCGGTTAGATTTTCGGAGGCTATTCTTCGGGTGTGCGTTGGTGGTATTTTTGATGGGGTGTGCGGAAGACCCGGTCAGGACTATGCCGGATTCGAAGGTTGTCAGGAGAACCTTCGTAATCGTCCACGGGGCGTGGGGCGGCGGATGGGGATTCAAGGAATTGGCATCCATCATTCAAGCGAAGGGCCATGATGTTTATCGGCCAACGCTTACAGGCCTCGGTGAACGTGTCCATCTGGCGAGTCCCGCAGTAAACCTGGAAACTCACATTCAAGATGTCGTCAACGTCATTGAATTCGAAGATCTGCGACAAGTAACATTGGTTGGCCACAGTTACGCCGGCATGGTCATTACCGGGGTGGCTGATCGTATTCCGAAACGCTTGTCACGAATTATCTACGTGGACGCCCATTTGCCTAACAATGGTGAATCGATGTTCGATCTGATTGGTATTGATAGAGCCAAGCGTTTAACCCAACTAGCCAATACCCGAGGTGATGGTTGGCGTATACCACCCTGGTGGCCCAACAAGAGAAAGGATGTAGATCATCCGCTGTCGACATTTCGCGATCCGGTGCGATTGAATAACCCACTTTCCGCGGAGATCCCCGGCACCTATATTTTGACCTTGGAACCCGGTGCTAAAATTGACCGATTTAGCCACAGTGCGGAACGTGCCCGCCAGCGCGGCTGGCGTTATCATGAGCTTCAAACCGGGCACAATGTGCAGTGGACCATGCCGAATGAGCTTGCGAGACTGTTAATGGAAGTCGAATAGTCTCACCGAGGGATCAACTTAAACAGAACCTTGTTTTTTACCATCAACCAAATAGCTAGGATGCTTCCCGCGTGTACTAAAGTGTTCAGATAGAAATTGTTGTAGGCGGGGATGGGTGTATTGCTGACCAGCAATACGAAATATACGTGTACTATAAAAACGTAAAGCGAGGCCTGTCCCAATGGTATGAACAACCACCCCAGCGTTTTGTTGAACACACGCCAATACCGGCTCAGCAATTCGTACGCAACGATAAACAAGGCTAAATTATTGAATACTCGTCCGATGCCCAGCCTATTTTTGTCAAAAGCCAGCTCGTGGGCGGCTTGAAATATACTGGGGTCGATGACCGATAACGGTTCCCATAACCAGAAAATTGGTCGCGGATTATTAAGAGCCATAAACACGAACCATAGACTAACCAGGATCGCTGCATTCAATATTAGCGAGCTCTTTCTGCTATCGAAATAATCGATAATCGCCTGACGGTGGTAGCCTGCGGCCATGCAGTTAAAGAACAGCAGTTGCCAGGTCAGAATCGGAAAAGCCCATTCAAATCTTGCGCCGGTAAGTTTGTGCTGCATGATCTGATTAACCAGGTACACACTCCAACTTACCAGTATCAACAGTTTGGTGTGTCTTTTGTACATGGCAAAAAGAGCGATTGGCGCACAGGCCATCAGTACCACGTATAAACCGATAACTTGAAACTGGTGGGGGCCTATTTTGAGCAGCAATGCTTGTAATAGCACGTCATGCCAAGGTGTTGTGGGTGCTGGATACAGAGCATAGGCCGGCGATCGGGTGCCGGGGCTCATCCAGTGCGTAACCTCGTAGACGTTTATAAACGGCAGCAAACCCAGCAATGCGATACTCAGAATGACCGCGATATTGACACGGTACAATTGGAAGGATCTGGCGAGCAATTTTTGTGCGGTTGGTTGGAAGCCGTCTTTGTGCAATTTTTTGCAATAAACGATACCTACTACGAGTCCGGACATTGCTACAAAGCCTTCCGCGCTGGAGACCAGCCCCACACGCCCCCACACAAACAGTGCGAAAAGCGAAAAATATTCAAGATGAACAGTAATCACCACGAGCATGACTAGACCGCGGAGAAAATCAATTCTTAGGTCACGGCCGAATTCGGTATCGGGGTAAGCGAGTGCGGATGTTTGTGAAGTTACCATGTAGCATTTTGCCCGGATTGTTGATCAGAGGACAAGACTATCGTGTAGAGAGGTGTTTTCACAAGAGATGTTCTGACCGAGAAAATTAGGGGCAGTTTTTCCGAGGGAAGAAAATTCCTTGGGGAAATAAATATCAAACGAAGGCTTGTCATTTAGGAGAGAAGCTGGGGTTAGGGGCGGTGCAACCAATGGCGCTGTCGGCAAACCGGGTTGATTCGGCGTAACGATACAGTGCGCCTGTCGCGACATGGCGACAGGCGATGCCTCGTCGAAGAAACTAGAAATTACGGGGGCTGTGCCTACTTCGATCGAGTTTCTCTGCCAAAGATCAATAAGCAATGACCGAAATAATGAGGCGCTAAAGAGGTCAGGAAAACTCGGCTTCCGGGTCCGCCATTTCTTCCAACTGTTTCGGTACCCGGCTTATTAACTTTCCAAACTGGAAGCTTGGCACCAAATTGACTATCAACGTCAATACGGTCGCGGCGTAGGGTATGGATTGTACTAATAATACCGTGATCCACAGTTTGCCCGTGGTATTGTTGAAGTGCTCCAGAGATCCGAAAGAGACGGCCGCGAAGATTAGCAAACTAAATAATAACAGTTCCTGACGAATGGTTAGAATCCCTGCCAGGATCGGGCTGGTCTTTTCACATTTCGGCGTGCGCAGAAAAGGCCGTCCTGATGTAAAAAGTCCTATCCAAATGCCCTTGGCTACGGTATGGGTTAGCGCAAGCCCGGCGACCATAGCTGCTAAAGTCTGCATGACGCCGCACTTAACACGTGCCTGGTATAGCCAGATTGAGCGAAGAACCTTAAAGCAAAAGATTCCGATCGTTGGGAGTATAAATGCCATGACAGGCAGTTCACCTCGGCTTGGTTCGATCAGAACGTGGGCGCTTAAGGCCAGACTGGCAAAGGTGAAAAGTAATGCCAGCGCATCTGAAAACCACGGCAGCCATCCGGCAATGAAGTAATAGCGTTGCGCGGCGGTTAGGTCGGATTGTTGGCCAGGTACGAATGCGCGCCGATGAGCTTTTAGGATTTGCATCGCCCCGTATACCCAGCGGAAACGCTGGGTCATATAGCTCGCGAGATTGTCCGGAGTTACGCCTTGGCCGAACGAATCTTTTACGTAGACGGAATCGTAACCGTTACGATATAAACGTAAGCCCAGCTCACTGTCCTCGCAGATGCACCATTCGCTCCAGTTACCGACTTTTTCCAGTGCGGATTTGCGGATCATAGTCATCGTGCCATGCTGGATAATTGAGTTGAAGGTATTGCGTTGTACCATTCCGAGTTTAAAAAAGCCGGCGTATTCCCAATGACAGAGCGATTTAAATAGATTCTGCTTATTATCCCGGTAATCCTGTGGCGCCTGTACGAATCCAACGTCTGGTTTGTCGAAATACGGCACTAGCTGTCGTAGCCAGCCTGGATTCACGATGTAATCGCTGTCGATAACTGCGATAACTTCGGTATCCTGGGCTGTCTCTGTAAGACCGAAATTTAATGCGCCAGCCTTGAATCCGGGCCAGTTTTCCAGATGGAAGAAGCGGAAGTTGCTGCCCAGATGAGCGCAGAATTCCCTGACTGGTTCCCAGATGGTTGGATCGGTGGTGTTGTTGTCGAGAATTAACACTTCGTAATTGGGATAATCCAATTGAGCCAGCGCAGACAATGTTTCGCGCACCATTTCCGGCGGTTCATTGTGAATCGGAAGGTGTATGGAAACTTTCGGAAAGTTAAAATCAGTAGGCGGATCCAGTGGACCAAAGTCTCTGTCGCTTTTCCGGTTCCACAGCACTTCAGCAATTTCCATGGATTCAACCAGCAACACCAAAATTGCCAAAACCTGCATAACCAGCAACAAAATCCACATCGCCATGCTCAGCCCGGTGTGGTATTGATAAACACCGATGGATGCGGTCCAGGCGATCGCCGATGCGGAAGCGTTCGCAATTAGCGCAAAGAACACTTTACCCGAGGTTCCTAGGTGGCGTTTTCGCGCTAGGAATAACAACATGATTAAACCGCTGATCGCGCCAGCCGCCGCAGCCCAGGTTTGCCACGTCGGCATCGCGAGTACGTCTGTTTGCATCGGGAATTTTGCTTGGCGCTCGGTATTGAATAGTCCCCAATAGGCCCCAGACGAGCCTTCCAGCTTCATTTTCCAGGGTTCGTCGAAGGCTTCCACGACATAATAGATGATGTCCTGATTATGCGCGCGGTTTAGAAATTCCCGCAGAAATTTTGCCTGGTTGACCACGGACGGCTCGGACTGTTTTACTGGTTGTCCACCCGAAGGCCAACCGGCTTCCGTTATCACGATGGGTTTGTTCGGAAACGCTTCTCTGAGTGCTTGATAGCGGTCGAATGCATAATCAACCGCCTGATCGATTGGAATGCCTTCCCAATAGGGCAGAATATGGGCCGCAATGAAGTCTACTTCCTCGGCAAGTTCTGGGTTGTTTATCCAAATATGCCAGGGTTCCGAAGTGCTTACGGGCCGCCATACCCGCTTGCGGACTTTCCGTAGGTATTCAATCATTTCCGTTACGCTTACATCCTTGCGTAGTATTGCTTCGTTGCCAACCATGGAGCGAACAACATTTTTGTGCTTATTGCTCAACAAAACCAGGTTTTCGATTTCCATCTCGTTGGCGATTTCGTTCGACGATATCCATGCGCCGGCGGTTACGTTCAAATTGTGTGCCGCGGCTAATTCGGGCACCATCTCCAAGCCATTTGTTACGCTGTAAGTACGCACTGCATGGGTCTTGCCTGCCAGTAAGGCAAGGTCGGAATCGATCTCCTTTTCAGTCGGGAACAGGCCTTTTTCGGGGTTGTGGTGCTGTCGAAAAGGACTGAAGGCGATACCCATCATTGGGCCGTCCCATGCCGGTGCTTGGTAGGGCCTGTTTAGGTAGGTCCAGGCAGCGAAATTTGCGATGATAACGAGTATCAACGCAGAGATAGGAAAAAACTTTGTTCTCATAAAACGTACGGCTCCGAATTATTGTATTCTTTGGATTTCGTAGATATGTTTCTGGGTGTCTAGGCACCCATTTTATTTTTACAATTCTAGTTTAAAGTGCAAATCCGACTCGAGTCCAGACGCGCTGGGTGGTTTAGCGTCAATCACTCAGAGAATATAGTGAGCCTGCTTTGTACATAAAAGCTAAATTCTTGTAGCAGGTGGTGGTCTTTAAGGTAATCGGGCAGCTTGCTGAGCTATCCATGCTTATACCTCTTACAGACAGGGTAATTATATACGACAAGCAAGTAATAGACCATATCTGAAAAATACTATTTAATATAAGCAATATAAACTGTTTTATTGGTGTCTAAAACCACAATATATTGATAGGATGTCGTTGTTTGGCGACTCAATGCCGAGTTCATCGGGTTGGTGTTTAAAATCATAGGTGAATTTATGTCACTGTATGGCGACAAATATCTTTTGGAGACGTATAAACCCTTAAAATACAAAGTAATAATTATCAATAGGTAATGATATTAGGTCCCATCCTTAGGTTATTATGCTCATCCGCGATTCCTACAATCAACGCGTTAAA
>CAZVFR010000209.1:0-6333 GCA_964626505.1 uncultured Methylococcaceae bacterium | reverse complement strand
TTTTCTGATCGAGCGGAATACGGATTGTATTTCCGAGTAAAGAAAATTCCTTGTGGGAACAAAGATTAAGCAAGGGTTTGTCATTCTGGTGAGAAATACGGGCTAACGCCCGGCAGTTTGTAAAGCCATGCGGATAATCTCTTCACTGGTCTTATCTTCCGACGAAATATCTCGTACCATACGGTTCGCATCCTGGGCTTTGTAGCCTAAGGCGACCAGTGCACTAACCGCCTCCTGCCTGGGATCGCTGGTCAACGAAAGTTTAAACCTACTCTCTGGTGATGCTGTTGCTGCACTGCCGATGTCAGGCAGGCGATCACGCATCTCTATAATCAACCGTTCGGCGGTTTTTTTGCCTATACCGGGAAGCTTGACCAACGCAGCCGTATCACTATTCAACACCGTTCTATAAAACTCATCCACACTTAAGCCGGACAACAAGGTTAGCGCCAGCCGTGCACCCACGCCGTTAACCTTGATCAAGCTCCTGAACAAAGCACGATCGGCTTCGCCGGAAAATCCAAATAGAATATGTGCATCCTCGCGAACAACAAGATGCGTGTGTAATTGCACTTCCTCACCAAGTCCGGGTAAATTGTAAAATGTAGACATGGGCGCCTCCACCTCATAACCCACGCCATGCACGTCCAGTAGGAGTGTCGGTGCTGATTTGGCAACCAGTTTGCCCCGCAAAAAACCGATCAAGAGTTCGTATCCTCGTTTTCGCTGACACTGTACTGTGTCGTTTTAGTGTCCTTAAATTTCACAGACAATAGGTAATTAGGGCCAGTGTTCACGAGCTACGACGCATTCATACGCTTCAGCCGCAGCCGGGTCTGCTCATGGTGGCTATGACACAAAGCAACGCCGAGCGCATCGCCGGCATCTACCTGAATTTCACCTTTGAGACCCAGCAATATTTTGACCATGTGCTGGACTTGAACTTTATCGGCGTTTCCCTTGCCTACCAATGCCTGCTTGATCTGTCGGGCCGCGTATTCGTGGACCGGCACATCCTGTGCGAACACCGCACATATCGCCGCCCCGCGCGCTTGGCCAAGTTTTAGCGCTGAATCCGCATTTTTGTGCATGAACACTTGTTCGATCGCCAATTGGTCAGGCTGATACTGTGTGACAATCTCGCCAATCCCGTCGAATATTTGTTTCAAGCGCCCAGGGAAACTTTCAGCATTGATCCGCACGCAACCACTGGCGATATAGGCTAAACCGTTGGGTGTTTGGTCGATTAAACCATAACCCGTAATACGCGACCCGGGATCAATGCCCAAAATCCGGCTAACATTAGAATTATGAGATTTCGGCAAGGATTTCCTCGCTGATATCCGCATTGGAATAAACATCTTGGACATCGTCAAGATCTTCCAGGCATTCCAGAAATCTGACCATTTTTTCGGCTTCCTTCGGGCCTAATTCGCTAGTGGTACTGGCTTTCATCGTAACTTGGCTACTTTCCGGTTCGAATCCGGAATCTATCATAGCTTGCTTGACATTTAAAAATTCGTCCGGCGTAGTCAGAACTTCAATACCATCAGCGTGCGTAATAACGTCTTCGGCACCGGCCTCCAAAGCAGCCTCCATCACCGCATCTTCATCCAGGGTGGGCGAAAAACTCATGGTGCCAACCTTCTCGAATAGATACGCTACCGAACCGTCGGTGCCAAGATTACCCCCGGCTTTGGTAAACGCATGACGTACTTCCGCGACAGTTCGATTTCGATTATCAGTCAAGCAATCGACCAGTACGGCAACACCACCGGGTCCGTATCCCTCATAGCGTATTTCGTCATAGCTCACACCTTCCTGCCCACCGCTGGCCTTTTTGATGGTGTTTTCGACGGTATCCCTTTTCATATTGTTGGACAGGGCTTTGTCAATCGCAGAACGCAAAGTCGGATTATTTGTGGGATCGCCGCCCCCTCCTTTTTTAACCGCGACCGTAATTTCACGTATCAGTTTGGTAAAAAGTTTGCCGCGTTTAGCGTCTTGCGCGCCTTTACGAAAGCGAATATTTGCCCATTTACTATGACCTGCCATATATTTATCTCTAAATTCAGTGGTAACTACTCAGCTTTTTCGTGCGAATTTCACCTATGCTCTAGGCGAACACTATAATATGCCAGTTTAACATTCTTGCAGTTTCATATCGATGCAGGCTTAACCCGGATTTCTTACCCGAATGACATTTACGATGGAAATGGCGCTAGCGCTGCTCATTCTAGGAATCGCGATCTTTCTGTTTGTCACGGAATTGTTCCGCATCGATGTATCCGCGATCCTGATTATGCTAATGATAGGCGCGGTTAGCTACCTACCTGGTATCACGCCACTGTTGGAACCGAGTCAATTATTTAGCGGCTTTTCCAGCAACGCGGTACTGTCGATAATCGCCATCATGATCATCGGTTCAGGTCTGGAAAAAACCGGGTTGATGACACAAACCGCGATCATGCTGCTCAACGCCGGCCAACAAACCGAACGCCGAATAGTCGCACGCATGACACTGGCCATTGGTTTGATCTCAGCATTTATGCAAAATGTCGGAGCCACGGCATTATTTCTACCCGTCGTAAGCCGTGTTGCGAACCATACCGGGATACCCTTGTCGAGACTGCTGATTCCGGTTGGTTTTTGCGCGATCCTGGGTGGCACGTTAACCATGGTAGGTTGCAGTTCGCTGATCCTTCTCAACGACTTAATTGCATCCGCCCAAGATACCCGCCAACCCATGCTTGTCGAAAGTTTCAAGCTCTTTGACGTCACCCCGATTGGAATCGTCTTGCTGCTTGCGGGCATTACGTTTTTTTCTTTATTCGGAAAATTCTTGCTTCCCGACAAAGGCACACACTTATCGCAATCATCCAACACTGCTGAATATCTAACCGCGATCTATGGCTTAAAAAATGCACTATACGAAGTCGAGATCCCTGCCAACAGTCCTGTTGCAAGTAAAACAATAAGACAGATAGAAGATACCGATAAAGCACCACAAATCCTGAGTTTCCGCAGTGGAACTCAAATTCAAATATCACCCAACCGGGACGATATCGTGTGGCCCGGATCAACGTTGCTGGTCTTGGGTGCGCCCGAAGATGTAGAGCCCTTCACTGCGCGCAACGGTCTCACATGCAGAGAACTACCCGCCAACGAAGTTAAGCTAATGGACGATGTTAGCGGATTATCTGAGGTAGTCATTCCGCCGGGTTCCCAATGGATCGGACACAGCGCCGGCGAAATTCGCCTTAGAAAACACTATAACGCAAGCTTGATAGGCATTTACCGTGGCACACAAACCCTACGCGAAAACTTACGCGGCGTACGCCTATGTTCGGGCGACACGCTGCTGCTTTACAGCCGCTGGAGCGACTTGGCCAAGCTGGCCAAAAACCGCGATTTCGTAGTCGCCAGTGATTTCCCTAAAAGCATCGTCCGACCCGAAAAATTACCCTATGCGATTGCGTGCTTTGTTTTAGCCATGACCTTGGTATTGTTTAGCGACGTTAAGCTCTCGTTTGCGTTACTGACCGGTGCACTGGGCATGGTTATTTGCGGTGTAATTGATATGGATGAGGCCTACCAATCAGTGAGCTGGAAAACGGTATTCCTACTGGCCAGTTTAATCCCCATGGGCATCGCGCTGAATCAATCGGGTACCGCGGAATGGCTGGCCATCCAGATCTTAATCCATTCAAACGGTCTTCCGACCTGGGTGATCCAAAGCCTGCTCGCGGTACTGGCCACTGGATTCACCCTGATCATGTCAAACGTCGGCGCAACCGTATTGCTGGTACCGATAGGCATGAGTCTGGCAATAAAATTGGGCGCCAGCCCGGCCTTATTCGCAATAACCATCGCGCTGGCCACCTCCAATTCCTTTCTAATCCCAACCCACCAGGTCAATGCACTGATCATGGGCCCCGCGGGCTACCGCGTAGCGGATTTCATGCGCGTCGGCGGCATCATGACCGTATTGTATCTTTTGATTCTAATTCCGGCTACGAATTTCTTTATTGGGAGTTGATGAGTCGATACCGCCCCCCTGCACCACCCAAATCGCCGTATATTACGGCCGACGGATTTCACCGACTTGAACAAGAGCAAACCAAGCTCTGGCTGCGCCGTCGGGAAGTGACCAAAGCACTCGCGGCCGCCGCAGCGGAGGGTGATCGTTCAGAAAACGCCGAGTATATTTACCGCAAGAAAGAACTACGAGAAATCGACTACCGCATCCGCTATCTGCAAAAACGCCTACCCATCCTAAAAATTGTCGAGCAGCAACCGGATAACAAACAACAGGTCTTTTTCGCGGCTTGGGTCACACTGGAAGACAAAGCCGGGGAAGAGGTCCGTTACCGTATTGTTGGACCGGACGAACTCGACAGCGACAAGCACAATATCAGCATGGACTCGCCCCTCGCCAAGGCTTTGATGAAACGTCAACTCGATGATGAGGTGCAAGTGGTAACGCCGGATGGGCGGGTTAGCTATTGCATTATTGGTATTGAATATCAGGATGGTTAGGCTAGGCCCACGACTTTTGCCTAAAAATTGTCTGTCATGTGTTCTGTATTCTTATTTCGCGACCTGAACATATTTTAAATATTCTCAATTCGTATAACCCGACCGGCATTCTAGTTTTTCACTGTTCTCTTATCGCTATTCAAATGGCTCTGGCCGTTCATATTGATTAATGGGAGGTAAGTTGTCACCGCAATTCCTAAATATATCCTGAGGCCTGCCGATATTTAATGGGAAAGCTAACGTTGGAGAAAGACGATGCAAGTCACAGAGAATTTCGGAAGTCAGGTTCACCAAATCAAATCATCTTTTGATAAATCCACAGGGCCTTTTGGCCAAGAAGTTTCTGCCTTGGCGTATAGCAGAAACGATTCCAAGAAGGAGGCAGCTGAAATAACGCCTCAGCAATCATTAAATCTGCAAATTGTCCAGACCTCACTCGAAGTGAGTTTCGCTACCGGCAACGACTCGCTGTCACTGTTGCTAAAAACAGCCACCGAGGAACTCAATGGCATTCTGGAAGCGGAATTAGGCGTTTCGCTTGAACAGGCCTATCAATCTGATTTGGATATCAGCCCTAATGCGACGGCTGGGCGCATTGTTTCCTTGAGTACAGGGTTCTTTTCAGCCTTTCAGGATCAACACCCGGAACTGGACTTAGAGACGGCTGTGACAGAATTTACCGATCTCATCAAGGGCGGAATTGACAACGGCTTTGTGGAAGTTCGCGCCATACTGGAGGGTTTAAGCGTACTGGATGGTGATATAGCCGCTAATGTCGATGAAACCTATGGTTTGGTGCGGAACAAGTTACAGACCTTCATTGAGGGAGTGTTAGCAACAAAATAGTGTTTAGCAAAATAGGCTCAGGTTGACTAGACCACAAAATATACTTCAAATAGTCTCAATTCGTAGTCAAAGATATTCAGGAACATGAAGTAGCAGAAGGTGGGAACGACATGCCTCACCTCTTCAGGGGGCAAGGCATGTCGTATCATTCTAAGGATTAGACCAAAACCACCTTCTCCTGAAGCGGTGGTTTGTTTACTTCTCCAAGATTGTTCTACTAATTCCTAATCACTGCTTCCAGTTCGTCGACGTCCACTTGCTTGGGCACCTTCAATGTTCTCAGGAAGGCCAATAGTTCGATCTTTTCCTGATCGCTCAATGCCGCAAAGTTATCGCTGTCAATCTGCGCCTCACCACCGTGGGCCAAGATAGCCTCGGTCAATGTTGCGGCGCGGCCGTCATGCAGATACGGCGCGGAATCAGCGATACCCCAAAGTCTCGCGGTAGTAAAGAAGGGATCCAAGGCTCCACCGGTAGTCTCAGCCAGACCCGGTCCCATATCGTGGCGCTTGAGATCCGCGAACAACGGTACCTTTAGACCACCACCCGGAATCTTCTTGAAACCTGCCGTTCCATCCTTGGTTAAGTCGACACTCATAAATACATTCGCATCCGGGTCGTCAGGAATATCCGGGAAGCTCTGAGGTAAAAAATTGCTGATGGTTTGAAGTTCCGGAATATGACAAGTGGAACAACCGATACTATTGAATAAAACCTCACCGGCTTTAGCATCGCCTTTTGGCTTTATTGCTCTTGGCCGAGGCGTTGTGCTTAGAAATACGCTAAGAGCAGACATTTCACCAACGCTCAGTTCGACGGTGACGCCATCGCCGTCAGCATCGACAGGAATGTTATTTGGAAAGATTTCATCCGCCTGGATGCCCATATGAAAAGCCATGGCACCCCGGTCAAAGTCACGGATGGTAAAGTTTTCGCCTTTACGACCGA
>CAZVFR010000208.1:0-6419 GCA_964626505.1 uncultured Methylococcaceae bacterium | reverse complement strand
ACACGTCCTGTTAGGTCATACAGGATATGGAAGGATTCGGATTGCGTAGTTCGACATCCAATTCGCTCTCGGTTTGGGATTTGACTTCGATTAAATCGCGAAAGCTCAAGACTTCGTGCTGATCTCCGTATTGAATCAAAACATCGAAATATGAATTCACCAACGCCGCCTGATATTTATCCGCCACTTGGAACGGTACCGGTTTAATACCATATTTTTGTCCGGCTTCTTCCTCCAGTTCCGGGTGTTCCAGAGGATCAATAAACTCCGCCCGCACGCGGCCATTGCCGGCGACTTGGTATTCCAGAATCAAGTCCCGCAACTGCGGCACCAACGGTGCAAGCAAGGGATGCGTCTTAGCGCTGAAATAACCGCGGATCAACAGTGGTTCTTGTAACTGCTTCAAATAGTCGCGGGTCGCGCGCGAGATGGAATAGATGTTGCCCTCGGTAATATCGGTACGCGCCCAATTAATCTGCTGTAACCACACATTGGCCATCAAAAAATTAGCAATGAACAGCGAAGTCAGTAAACGCCAGCGAAAATGATTGGCACTCGGTGATTCTTTAGCCCATCGACCCGACTCCAGAAAATACACATTCAAACTGATGAACACGCCGACAATGCTGAGATAATAGTAAATATCTCTGAGATCGATCACACCGCGAGTAATCGATGTAAATCGGGATCCCGTGCCCAGCAGCTTGAAAAATTCACTAAGCTTGTTACCCAAAAGACCCGTTAAAGTATCCGAACCCAGCAGATAAAAGGCCAAACACAGCAAAACAGCGCCGATCAGGCTCACAATCTGATTGTCGGTTTTAGCGCTCACGGTCAGGCCGATAGCAATATAGGCGGCGGCCAAAAACAACGTCGCGATGTAAGCGCCGAATACCGGACCCCAATCAAGATTACCCAACAACGATACCGTAAACGGTAGCGGCAAGGTCAACAACAGCGCGACCCCGACGAGCGCCATACACGCCAGAAATTTACCCAATACGAAATACAGTGGCCGGACCGGTTCGGTCAGTAGGAACTCCAATGTCCCCATGCGCTTTTCTTCGCTCCACATGCGCATGGTTAATGCAGCGACTAAAAATATCAGCAACACCGGCATCCATTCGAACAACGGCCTTACGTCGGCAATATTGCGCGCAAAGAATTTTTCAACCCAGAAAAATACAAACAGGTTTACCACTAGAAACGAAGCAAAGAAGATAAACGCCACCGGTGAGGAAAAAAACCGGCCGATCTCTTTTTTGGCAACCAAGAAAACTTTATGTTGCATTGACCTGTCCCCCAATGACTTCGCTATCGCCCGAATTAATTTCGCTGAATACAGTCTCCAAATCCCGTTTTTCGGGCGTTAGCGCATAAATCTTGAAATCCATGCCGACTAGGGCTTTTGCTACCGGCGCAGCTGCTTCGGCCATGGGTATGGTGGAATCATTCATTTCAAGTCCGTATTGATTGAATTGGCCATCAGTGGACAAATGCTCTACCGACCTAACCCCGCTAATCTGGGCGAGTCTGCCACGCGCGATATCCGGTGTACGGTCAACGGTCAGCAACAAGCGCCGGCCTTTTTCCAAATCCGCCAGAGCAGAATCCAGAGCCAAACGGCCATCCCGGATGATCAGCACCCGGTCACAAAGCGCATGCACTTCCTGCATAATATGAGTGGATAAAATGACTGTAGAATGTTTGCCCAGTTCGATAATCATGTCCCGCATCTGCTGGATCTGGGTCGGATCCAGCCCGTTGGTCGGTTCGTCGAGAATCAGAATTTCGGGTTGATTCAGAATCGCTTGAGCGACGCCAACCCGCTGACGGTAACCCCGCGACAAGGTGCTAATCGTCTGTGTTGCCTTGTCGGTTAACATGGTTTTGTCGATTACATCACGCACCGCCTGATTGGACTCTGAATCCATTAAACCCCTCAATCCAGCTACATAATCCAGATAACCGATGACCGACATATCCAAATACAGCGGGCAGTTTTCAGCTAAATAGCCAATTTTCGCCTGCACTGCGTTAAGATTCTCCGCAATATCGAGATCATCGATAACGATGGAACCCGCACTCGGTTCCAGAAAGCCGGTTAACATTTTCATGATCGTAGTTTTTCCGGCACCGTTATGCCCAAGCAATCCGACAATTTCTCCCGATCCAATCTCGAACGAAACTTTATCGACAGCCGTCAATTCACCGTAATATTTGGTCAGCTTATTTGTTTTGATCATACCAATTTTCCTTTTGCTCCTTATGTTTGCAAATTGTTGAGCGCTTAATTTAATGCCCCAGCCCTTCTTAACACCAAGCTGATAACCACTATAAGTATCAGCCCAACCACGACCGCGATCGCAAAAACAACCGCAGGTTTCCAAGTCCAATCCAGTGGATAAATATCCGGGTTTTCTGCCGGGGTCAAACCCGGAACGCTGGGCAAATCTCCGTCGCCCTCGCCAACCTTGAGTTGGGCTTTCATGCCGCTTTCCATGTGCTGGGTCAGCTCACAATGCACAAGATAAGTCTTTGGCTCCTTGGACAAGATAAAGGTCGCGGTTTTCTCACCGGGACCGGTCAATTCGATAGTGAACATTCCGGTCGGAGGATAAAGGTATTCGGGTAAGCCGTGAATCATAAACTGGTGGCGAATAGGATCGTCGTTGATAAAACGGACCGTCACGCGAGTGCACGGTTCCATAGTCCATTGCTGCCGGTCATAGGCAAAAGTTTTGCCGTTGAACTTTTTAGCATATTTGCGGCCCGCGCGAACTGTAATACTCACGTCGCCGGAAATTTTTTCACAATCACTGGGCAATACGTCTTTGTTTGCATTCATGATCATCCCTTGCATATCCATGGAATGGCGCATGCGTACCTTGCTCTCGCCTTCCAATGGCACAACCAGAACTTGATCGGCCTCCTGTGCATAAACCGTTCCTGTCAATAGCCAAGCCAGCGCTAATATCCACCGCGTTAAACGATTCATCGATCAGCTCCTACCGCTTTGTTTCCAGCCAGCAACCAAACCAACAAGCCCAGAATCAGCCCCACGACAACACCAAAAGCGATAAGCCAAATCAGACCGGGCTGCACTAAAGCCGGTTCACCCAATAGTTGCGCCGCACTGGATCGGCCCCAGACTGATCTATCCCCGGCGTAATACTCGGGCTCGATGAAGCGCCCGATGTCCACACCCTGGAGTTTGGGCATCCCATCCGCTTCGAGAAACGCGCGATAAACGATCATACTGATATCGCCCCCCGGTCCACGACCGTCAGTAGTAATACCCTTCTCGGCGTGGTTATGGAAAAGCCAAACGCCGGGTCCGTAGCTGTGTAAGCCATCGTCCGTGGTCGACAAGCTCAAGTCGGCGCGCTGAGCCGGGCCCAACATATAGACGTCGCGGGTAATTTGCGCTGCTTGGGGTATTTCGATACCGTCATGATGCGTAATCGTGGCTTTGTGACCATGCGTGTGCATGGCCAGAACCTCACTTTGACCGTTCACGATTCGCAGCTTAATACGCTGGTCCGGTTCGACCACGATCAATGAATCCCGCAATGTGAAAGGAAACGAATGCCCATTCAGCAAAAAATAATCCGGCGTTGCATCGGTCATGTCGTACATGCGATTCATTTGTTTTGCGATCAGGCGCGGATCGTTGGCCGATTGAATAATCGAATTGAGCTCTTTATCAATATTCTGGTAATGCAGATCGTATTCCAGATCGAACGATTCCTTAACCGCAACGGAGGACTGACGCACTAAACCAGCGCCAATATTCATCGTTTGCAGCCAGTTATTCGGGCGGTTCTCCTCGACCACGAACATACCCTGCAAGCCCATCATCAGATGCTTATCGGTCTGCACATGACAATGGTAAAACATGGTTCCGGTCTGGCGCGGTTTGAGCGAATAGGTTCTAGTTTCACCTGGCATGACCGGGAGTTCACCGGTTACGGGAACTCCATCATTACCGCGTCCCTGAGCGTCAAGATAGGGATGATCCACCCCATGCAGGTGGATAGTATGCGGAAGATAATGGGTGTTTTCCAGCGTGATCATCACGCTGTCACCCTGCTCGACCCGAATCACCGGCGACGGTGCCCGCAATTCCGGGATCGCCTCATAAGAAAATAGATTGATTGCGGCCATGCCTCGCGTCTTGGGCGCAAATACCCACAGACCGGGCGTGACACCGGGTGCAATTTCGTAAGTGGGTAGAAATAATTCGCCGTCCGGTGAGCTGCCATTTAATTCCGCGACTTCCAGGCGTATATGAATGACATCGGGATCACCGTCACCGTCCCTGTCGTTATTCTTTATGACCGCGTCTGACGCCAGTCGCGTACTCATCAAGGTCTTCATGGAAACGTTGTTGGTACCCTTAACAAACGCCGCGACCTCCCAGGGATTATCAGGTATGCAGCGCGTGGATTTGCGTATCAATACGCCGTCAATTTCACGCTCAACCCGCCATTTGTCGCTTTTAATCCCGCACAATTTTTCGGCTTTTGGCAAATCGCCCAAAACCGTCTGAGTCGGTGGCACTTCGACACCCGCCTGGCCCGTTACGAACGGGAATAAAGAAATCGCGGCCCAAACCAGGACCCCAATGCTGGATAGGATGATCAGCACTTTAGTTATATTCATTTTTCTCCGTAGGATGATGTTCGCCCCCTCGCTTTAGGGCACACGTTAGTTTCGTATTTATGGGTAAAGTTCCCGATTTACCGTTTAGCGAGGAAATATCAACCGTGTATTATATTTGACAATTTGGCCTGAGAGAATAGGCTTGTCTTTTTTACTAACGATAAGCCTGTAACTTCATACCCGTACATTAGCAATAAAACAGGTTTTTCTATCATGAGTTAATGCCATGAAACTTTACCAATTTCCGGTTTCGCATTTCTGCGAAAAAGCCCGCTGGGCTTTGGACTACAAAAATCTGTCTTACGAACAAATCAATCTTATTCCGGGATTGCACGGATTTGTTGTGAAGCGTTTAGCGCCGGAATCAGCGGTACCCGTACTCTGTGTGAATGATCAAACCATTCAAGGGTCAAGCCAAATTATCGACTATTTGGACCAGATAGAACCTGAGCGTTTCTTGGGCTTTAGCGATTCATCGCTTAAGGATGTAGCTGACAAGCTGGAAGTATTTTTAGACGACAAAGTCGGGCCGCTGCTTCGCTCGGTTGCATACCATGTCTTGTTCAAGCACCGCGAAGAACTGACCGCGCTTTGGGCGCAACGAGGACCATTCTACAGCCGCGCCTGGTTAAAGCTGACTTTGCCGGTGTTGGTGCGTTACATCGGCCAAAATTACGATACCGGCGACGCTTCAGCACAAAAAAATCGCGATAAATTAGACAAGGCTCTGGAATGCTTGGATAGGATCTACACGCGCCGACCCTTCCTGGTGGGTGACCATTTCAGCCGCGTAGATCTGACTGCCGCAGCCTTACTTGCACCGCTGGCTCAACCCGATCAACATCCTATCCCGCCGCCAATACAATTTCCGGACGAACTGGAAACTTACCGGCTGCAGCAATTAGATAGGCCGGTAATGCAACGGGTGCTGGCGCTTTATCGGGACTATCGGAATATCCAGGAAGATCCGGGTAACTGAGAGGCAGTTTTTTTATCATGGTGCCAGTGCACACGGATAGAAACGGAAAAACACGCATTATTTCAGCAAGGCCTGCCAAAAAGAAAGACAGGAGAGCATACGATGAGTATTTCAAAAAAACGCCTTAAAGAGATAGAAGCAATCAGGGACGAAGGTATTGATTGCAGTGACATTCCAGAGCTTGACGAGAATTTCTGGAAGAACGCCTGCTTGTCCATCCTGAGAAAAAAGAGCGTTTAACTGTGCCCGTTCACCTGCCGCTTTATGCCATGAGCAGCCTTTCCCGGCATTGCTAATTTGCTAATTTTGAATTGAGCAATCCGATAATTGGAGTTTGCTTTTGAGGGGGCAATCGGAAAAGTCGATATCCGACTCCGTTTTGCCGACGGCGAAAGAACGAAAATAAGTTTAGCGCTTCAAATTATTTACTATAAGTAAAGACACGACCCTCTTGCCTTTTAAGTAAAGACACGACCCTCTTGCCTTTCTCTTGCCTTTCTTGCCTTTTCAGCAAGTAATTTATAGCCCCGTAGTCGATTCCAGTTTCTCTGGGCGACTGTCATCAATTTGTACGCCATGGTGAGTGTTGTTTTTCGATTACCACAGCTTTTCGTTCAAGTCGTTCTTAAACGGACCGTAGTAAACACCGACTCAATCGGATTCGTGGTCCGAATATGTTGCCAATGCACAGCCGGAAAATCATAAAAGGCCAACAACGTTTTCTGATCTTTCACCAAGCAGGCCATGGCCCCAGGGTATTTTGCCTCAAATCGCT
>CAZVFR010000207.1:0-6436 GCA_964626505.1 uncultured Methylococcaceae bacterium | reverse complement strand
AGGAGTAAGATTTCTAGGTCTAGGTAGGTTAGGGGTCAGGTTACGTTATCAATAATAGAATCAAAAAGGTCAGAGTTAGGGGTCAGGTTGCGTTATCAATAATAGAATTAATGAAGTTAGAGTAATTGAATTGAGCCACTTCATTATATGCTGCGAAGCCTCGCTCTTTCTGCCAATATCACGTTTCATTCGCTTGACGCGACGATTTAATATCCCATATCGTCTTATGAAGTCGTCCATTGACAACAGCCTATTCGCTTTTCCGCTTTTGATTGTCTGTCCCCATCGATAGATATTCTCCATGCGGACAGCTAATCCAACTTTTAAATGTATCTACGAGTCTTCATTGTAAAGACCCGGAGATCGATAAAAACCTTCGATTAAGTTTCTGAACTTCATCCACGGCTCCCCAGCCCCATTCTCCCACCTCGATATCGATGCCGGATCAACACCCAATATCTTGCCAAGTTGCCTGTGTGACAACCCTCGATGTTTTCGATGAAGGCGTAATTGATCCCCATAGGATTTGGGATATTGAATAGGACAATAACCTCGAAAATTCATTATTTTCGGATAGTGGAATGCCACTGGGTTGGTGACATTGTTTTCCCAATGATGGATCGTTTCTACGCTCACACCAATCACCAAAGCAACATGTCCCTACTACATTGCCGTATCAATCCGTTTTGCTCTAATATGGTCTCCTAGAAATATAATATTTTTGGAATATCTAAAATCTGTTGGTTTATCAGTGACTATGCGAAATGATACATTGGCAACACATTCCTGCCGTTTATTTAATTCTGAGCCTAGTCGCCTGCGCACCCTATATCCGATTCGATAGGGAAGCAGAGCGATTGGGGTATATTCGAAAAGCCGTCTCAGGTAACGAGTTTTCACATATCGTTTATGTAAACGGTAATCTCAAAAAAGCCAAAGGTAGATCGAAGGGGTCAGTCTCGATAGATAATTACTAACTGATAAATAAAGACAATTAGATTCATCGAAAACATGCTTTTTAGCCCGGCATTGCCGGGTTTTTTTAAGAAGAACGGGGTCGCGTCTAACATTCCAGCATTTTTAAATTCCCTTTTTCTTTTAATCTGAGCCCCCACACAAGCACCGCTCTGCGTGTCTTTTGATTTTAGCAACTTGGTTAAAAAAGGTGTCGGTCATCGTATCGTGCAAGACATGGCTGCAAGATACAATGACTGGCACTTTTTCGTCGTCGATTTGTTTCATAAACCACTGTTTCTTCCTAGGAGTAAGATTTCTAGTATAGAAATAAAGAAAGAACCTACTAAAGATAATATATTTGGACGTTTGTATAGTCGGGTAACGAAATCTGAATACGCTTTAATAACATTGAAGCAATTGACTCAACAAAATATCGTTATTCCATGGAGTAACAAATTTGAAAAATTTGTACCCCCCCTGATATTTTTATTCGAAAAAGGTGAAAAGGAGCCGTTAGATATTTTTATCGCCATTTTTTATATCCACTTCTTTACTCAATGTGATACTGAATAAATACGCCAAATACGTGGGTAGCATAATCTTCAGGTGCTGTTACCAAGAGTAATTGGTTGCCGATCAGTGGTTCAAGACCATCGAAATGCCAGTCGTGCGTTTGGCCTCTTTCGTAACGATGATAAAAGCGTAATGCCATTTGTTTGTTCAGACGCCAGCGTGAGTTGGCTTCCAAAATTTGACGTTTAAAGCGACTATCCGGGAAAGAGCTGCCTGCGACAGTCCTATCGAACTCGGACGATGTAACCCTTGTCAAACGCAGAAAACCGGGATAATTCCCGCAAAGTACCAAGCGTGACATAGTAAAGCCAATAAGTAATTGGCTTTACTATGTCTGAAGTTTCTTTAGATACCCATATTACTCAGAGTCATCATTAAATCATTAAGAATACCCGTCACGGTGGGGTGTGATACTTCAAAATGCGTTAATGAATCGGCTAAGCTGTCAGTCAAATCCTGATCATTCGGTAAATTATCTGGCGATTCTAGTTTTTGTTCTAAGTCAGCAACCAGTTTTTCAAGTCGTGCTTTCGATTCGACATCATCAATGTCTAATTTGTCGATTTCTAAACGAAGTCTTTCAAGCGTTTTGTATAATTTTTCAGTCATTTATGATTCATCCTAGAATCCTCGGTTGGGCCTGTTTAAATGTGCGTTTTTCAGGCGCATCCAACCCGGAATCGAAAGTCATAGTTTAACAACAATTGACACAGTTTTACACGATGCCTGGAGTAGTCATAATTCCAGACTAGACAATTTCCCGCGCTCGCTCAAAGGCATCACGAAAATCGTAAAATACCGGTTCAGGAATGTTCTGGAGGTCTTGCAACAGAGTTTGCTGAAGTTTGTATTTAATATCACCTATCGCCAGCGCACCTATCCCAAGGGCTCCATTGCTACTTGTTGCGTGTACAAGCGGTTCACCTAAATGCTTACGTTTGATTCCTTCGATGCCTAGAGGTGGTACAGCATTAACATCGCCGGCAACCTTAAGTTGTTTAGCGTCGCCGAGAACCGATGCGTTAAGAACTTCGATTCCGGCTTTGGCGGTACAGAATACAATATCGGCATTGCTGATGAGCCGTGCCTTATCCGCGTCAGAACTAGCATAGGTGCCATGCATGGAACAACCACACAGATTATTATATTGATTTGCTTTTTCTAAGGCTGTATCGATACTCAAGTGATCGACCAGAGTTGTATCTACGCCATGAAGTGAGGCAATAACGCCCGTGGCAATCCCAACTGGCCCAGTGCCACCAAAGACAACTGCGCGGCAGCTATCAAGTTTGGCATAGTGTTTGTTTTTGAGTTCTTTTTCGACAAGCGCGACTAAGGCAGCGGCAGTCGTAAACGCGCCACTTGGGTCAGCCAAGACCGAAACCACAAACGGTGGGACCATTGCATTTTTTGTAATTTCCAACATTTCCATGGCCAGTCCGATATCGGCGCCACCTATGAAGATACCGGTTCGTTGCACACCGACGGGGCTTCTGGAGAAAATTGCGTCCTGAACCAAGCCATGAATTTCTTCAAGCTCTACATGATGGTAAGGAATAACCACATCAAAATCGGCATCGACAGCCATATTGATATCAAACGGGCTGGTATGGTTAATAGGATCGAACATATGGATAATGGAACGTATTTCCATGACTTATCCCCTTTAATGTAAAAACGTTGGCTGTGTGGAGTGCAGGCGCAGAGTTAATTTAGACATCCACGACTAAGATGGTTGATCTTAATAGACCCGTTTTTAGAAAATTGACTTACGGTTGAATTATTGGTTTTTAATATATGCACGAGCGAATTTGAAAGCATCTTCAAAATGAAGATAGACTGGCTTTTCAGCTTCGTGCATGAGTTTAAGAAGTTTATTTTGCGCCTGATATTTGATATTCCCTATTGCCAATGCACCGATTCCGACCGCACCACTAGTCGATCCTTCGATGGGTGTTCCATCATGATGTGCATCCAGGCCCGCAATCCCGGATGGTGGAACGGCATTACCATCAGCAGCAACCTTGAGTTGGGGTGCAGACGCAACTAAATCGGCACTTAAAACTTCAATACCGGCGGCTGCAGTTGCATACACTACATCGGTTGTTTTAATCATCTCACCTTTGGTTTCATCGGCAGCACCTTGTATGTCCATATCATTATTGCCGAATTCATCGTTACAAAATCTTGCAATACGCTGCGCTTTGCCCAATTGACGTCCGACTATTGTGACATTAGCACCGGCTTGGGCTGATAAAATTGCCGCAGCTTGTCCGACCGGGCCTGTTCCGCCAAGCGCTAACACAGTTTTCCCTGCCAAAGTAGTGCCATGCTTACTAGCAAGTTCTCGTTCAACTGCCGCAACCATTCCTGCGGCTGTCGTAAAAGCGCCGCTCGGATCGGCGAAAACGGACATTTCAAAAGGTGGGACCATCGAATTTTTAGCAATATTGAGCATTTGAATTGCTTGTTGGGTATCTCTGCCCCCTATAAAAATACCAGTGCGCTTGACGCCCTTAGGTCCACGCGAAAAAATCGCGTCTTGAACCAGCGCTTGAATTTCGTCTATTTCAACATTGGTATAAGGAATCGCCGCCAGCCAACCCGCATCAAATGCCATGTTCACATCAAATGGGCTGAGATTCTTTTCCGTTGTGAACATGTGTAATATATAAGCTTTGTCCATATTCTACCCGTATTTATTAAAGATTATCATTAGGAATGTTAACCTCCCATTATAATATGAATCGCTTTGATTTTTATATCTTTTGATTTTTTAATGCGCCCTAGCTTGTTCAAATATGGAAAAAAAGATTTCTAGACTTTATCCACCGCCATACCAAGAGCAAGCTTTGGCTGGGCTATATCTTAATCATGCGGTTCATGAATTGGGCAGCTTGGAATCACCGTTTGTATATGCAAATTTCTTAACAAGTTTAGATGGACGCATAGCGATTGACGATAAAAAAAACGGCATATCCCATTTACCCAAAGGCATAACAACACCCAGTGATTTCCGTTTGTTTTTGGAGTTGCAAGCTCAGGCCGATTGTTTAATTACCCACGGTGGATATTTGCGGACCTTAGCTGAAGGACGCTTAGGTAATATTCTTCAGGTGGGTCTTGGGCCTGAATCCAAAGATCTTAAAGAGTGGCGAAAAAAACGCGGTTTTGATCAACAGCCGGCGATTATTATAACCAGCGCCAGCCTTGATTTCCCGATGCCGGAATCGATCAATGCGCATGGCCAAACAGTAACTATTGCGACCGGAGAAGCCGCAAATCGGTATAAGGTTAATCGTTGGCGAAAGAAAGGTTACAGAGTGATATTTGCCGGTCGAGGAAATATGGTAGAAGGTGGGCCATTGGTCGATGCGCTGGGAAGTATGGGCTATCAAACCCTTTATCTGATAGCAGGGCCTCGAATTTTAGATACTATGGTAAGAGATGGGAAGCTATCTCGGCTCTATCAGACCATTAGTCATCGCTTGGTCGGCGGAGAGTCTTTTCACTCCTTATTGCCTGGACCTGAACTCGGTGCAGTTGGCAATATGCAATTAAGATCCTTGTATTATGATTCGGCTTCACCTGAAGCAGTCGGACAGTGGTTTGCGCAATTCGATAGTTAAGGTGTTTTTACCAAAGGATTATAGGATTATGAGAAATATTTATCCGGTTTTTCTGATTCTTAGCTGTCTTTTATCAGCTTGCCAATCGTACTTTGGGCCGGATGCTCTTAAAAAGACGCATCCATCGTACAATCAGGCTATTGTTAGTTCGCTGGGACAGCAAATGTTACTGAATTTAGTGCGATTGAAGTACCGAGATCAAGCCTATTTTCTTAAGGTTGGAAGTATTACCGCGTCTTTGACATTAGGAAGTAGTATCGGCATAGGCGGTAAACTTGATTTGGGTCCCGGGGGTAACGTTATTTCTCCCAGTCTCGGTTTGAGCTATGCCGACCGACCCACAATTTCGTATTCCCCGCTGCAGGGCGAAGACTTTCTAAAAAGCGTTCTTTCTTCGATTTCGCTTGAACCTAGAAAAATCAGTTGGATCACTGATTCTAGCACAAGCTCTTGATTCCACAGCACTTCAAAAAAATACCCACTTAACCGAATGGGTGAAGCTAAGATTTTTTTAAAGCACTGCGAAACCAATATCTTGCACTATAATTCAGCGCCCAACTGATCTTTCTAGGTTGAAGCAATCCTTGTTATGACCCAATCCGGATGGAGTATCGAACGGATTTTTGGCCTTTGCCTGGAACGTATTAATGATCTCTATAACGCTCCGAAAGCTTCAGGACCAACCCCGATCGATGCGCCCGAATTTAAAAAATTCAGCCGCTTGTTGGTATTGTTTCGTGAACTACAGCTGACAGGTGATTTGGAAATTGGTCCTGACCTCGATGATAAGACTAAAACACAAAGCCTGGTTTTACTTTTTGAGCGAGATCCCGTCAATTCAAAAGTAGCGGACGAACTCTACTCTCTGCTTGGATTTACCGGTCAAAACCCACCTGAACGAGTACGCATCACCACGAATTTCCTCAATCTAAAGCCGAACCAATTGACCGTGCGCACGCGCTCAATCGCCAGCGTACTTTTTTATCTTTCGCAGAATGTAGAAATTCCACAAGCACACTGGAACGCCGGACTTGTAACCAAGACCAAGACCCAAACCGGAGAGATATTCGACTGGGATCGAACACCGGCCGGTAACCTGTTCAAGATCCGGTCAAGCGATACTCACCCAGACCACGCCTATCTTGCGGTTCCTTATCGAGGCCTTTGGTTCTACATTGCCGACAATGATCTGCAATCCAAATCAACCTTTATGTTGCTTATGCAGTTGTTTGATATACAAGCAGGCCAGACTAAATTTAGCGGGCAAACGCTGACGT
>CAZVFR010000206.1:0-6443 GCA_964626505.1 uncultured Methylococcaceae bacterium | reverse complement strand
AATTAATCTGTAGCTGCTGAAATTCCATCCCGCCCTACCCTCTCTATTGCTAGAAAGGGGTAAACGCTGTTTGGTAACGGCTCAGCTTACCCTCGTATATGCCCGATTACGGTGCTACAAAAGCCCACGTGCACTGCGCAATTTCGTCTTGAACTCGAATAAATTCGACCGCAATCTGAGCGGTTAGGGGTATTTTAGTACTCGCCGAGTAGTTGCGCCTTTTGTTAATCGAGTATTATCCCGCCTTTAAAGGATAGATTTCAACAATGTCTCATCCACCCACTCTAATTATTGTAGCCGCCAGCAAAAAACTCAGTCATTTCCAAATCATAAAATTGGCTGTTGATCACCCCCGATTTATAATCATCTACAGACTTAACCCTGATTCCTATGGCTAAAAATTGAAATTGTTTTTGCACCGAGTTTACATTAGGATACCGCTCTAATTTCCATCGTGTAACTCCGTTCAGGATAACCACCCAGGCCAATATTGTGCGTTACAAAGCCTATGCAAAACACCCTCAGATTCCGCCAAGATATTACCTAAACCGATATGAACAATAATCTCACTATCGAGCAGGTAAACAACAAAGAGAATTTGCTCAAATTTATAAAATTCCCCTTTACACTCTATCGGGATGATCCCAACTGGGTCCCGCCATTTATCCAGGAACGCTTGGATTTTTTCAATCCCCAAAAGAACCCGTTTTACGAGCATGCCCGACACCAATTGTTCCTCGCTTACCGCAACGAGACGGTCGTCGGCACGATTGGCGCGGTCGTTGACGACAATCACAACCAGTCCCATGACGAACAGACAGGCGCTTTCGGTTTCTTCGAATGTATAGAGGACCAAACAGTGGCTGCATTGCTCATGAAAGCAGCCGAAGATTGGGTTCGGGCTCAAGGCATGAATCTGATACGCGGTCCATTTAATTTTTCAGTCAATCACGAATGTGGATTGTTGGTCGCTGGATTCGAAGAACCACCGATGGTCATGATGACCTACAATCCGCAATATTACGAAGATCTAATCACCAACTGCGGATATTCTAAACACCTGGATCTTTTCGCCTATATCGGTGACATCGATGAACTTTGGGACAACGCTCCACGCAGCCTGTTTCGCATCGCCGACATGGTCACTGAACGCGAAGGAATCCGTATACGGAAAATTAACTTGCGCGACATAAGACAGGAAAATTTGCGCATTCAGGAGGTTTATAATCGATCGTTTGGAAAGCAATCGGGCTTCGTATCGATGAATGAGAAGGAATGTGATTATTTTTCCAACGCCATGCGATGGCTGGCGGATCCCGACCTGATCTTGATCGCTGAAAACCGGGCAGGTCAACCCATCGGCGTTTCTCTTGCGATGCCGGATTTTCACCAGGCACTGCGCTTGAGTGGTGGTGGCCGGATGTTTCCCTTTAGTCTGCTCAAATTTCTATGGAATCGCCGCAAGATTAATCAAATCCGATTGATCGCCATGGGTATTATTGAAGAACACCGCTGTCGCGGCATCGACGCAGTATTTTGGGTTGAAACCGCTCGAGCGGCAAGGGAAAAGGGTTATAAGCGCTTGGAATGTTCTTGGGTTTTAGAAAAGAATGAAATGATGAACAGCCTCGGCAGAACTCTGCGCGGTCAAATTTATAAAACCTACCGCATTCTTGAGCGTCCGCTATCTGATTAAGATCGCGGAGATTTCAAAGCGCAAATCTTCACCATGAGTACATATATTGTCAGCTCAATCGCTATGATTCGATATCGATAGAAAATAGTTTTTGTTGGAAGACGGCAGAGACAGATTTAATCGGTGAGGCCTTGGCCATATTGCCAGAAGTCCATCTATCCTTTCCTACACCTGTGCATCACTTCTAGCAACTCGTTTATCTTAAAGTTAGTACGTATGAGGTCGATTTTGGCACTTTCCGGAAATTCAACCGTTCAGTTTCGCAGCGTTCTCAACGTCTGCTATTGTCTGTAGCGGACACTGGAGCGATGCGAACTCGAACTACCGGTATCGACCCAGAGCTGTCGGCCTGGTTCCAGACGTACTCCTCTATTCACTCCGATTCACCTCCAAAGCCGCCCATTCTCTTTGGCCGTTATCCATCAGAAAAGCCAATATATCTCGAAACTATTGGCGAATCTCCCATTTCGAACACTACAAAATCCTATTTTTTCAATTGGTCACAATCGGCGAAAACGGGGACATAGAAAACGGGGACAGATTTATTTATGAAGTTATAGTTTCTGCTACCGCATATAGAAAGTAGTCTTGAATGTCCGCAATTGGCACATTAGAGCCGATCGCGATGCTAGTTTATTGATCGATTAAACGTCCACTCGCAACGTAACTGGCTAAATCAACGCTGTCACTGTCTGTCAGATCTATACCATGTGTATTGTATTAGTTCCAAGGTCGTCCTCCGCCCAGACCTGTTTCATCGCCTCTTTACTATTCAATAGGATCAACAGCGGCGGTTATAGCGCTTAATTCACACTCCCACAGGCTTATGGCCAATTTATACAGCTATGAAGACACTGGGTCGGGCATAAATGACACAATCCAATTAGTAACACCGGCTCACAATCGCTAACCACGGTTGCTCATGGATTGGTTTGTCGGCGGGACGGTAGTAATGATGAATTACTTCAAAACCAGCCTGCTCTAAGTAGTTCTTACTCGCATCTAACTGCATATAATGGCCATAACGTTGTCCGTGCCAACCTTCGCCGTCACCCCGAGGGTCGGATGAAAAGAAAATACCGCTGGGCCGTAATGCGCTATGTAACTCTTTAAGGACCCGTGGCAGTTCTCGGCTAGGGACATGAAACAAAGAGGCGTTTGCGAAGATGCCATCGAAAGCGTGCAGTGGCAACTCAAGCCTAAGAAACCTTTGATGAAGGATCTGGCAACCCGTGTATTGCCGAGCTATACGACAGAATTCTGTACTGCCGTCCAAACCTACCGGTCGATGACCTAACGAATGGAAATATTTAACGTCTCTCCCAGGCCCGCAACCAAAGTCCAGAATATCAAGGGTTTTCCCTTTCGGAAACCGCGCCAGAAACGCTGCATAGTTTTGTGAGACGTCGTGGTCTTTAGTGCCCTCCCAAAAGGACTCCGCATTCTCATCGTAATGACCCAACGTAAAGGTCTCAATTTCGTCTAAAATTTCGCTTCTACATGCCATAGTAAGATAGTCGTCGGCGGGCGTAACCTGTTCTTCGTTGCTGCTCTAATAGTATCCGAAACAATACAGGGAAGTTACCTCTAACAGGTTTTGTCGGAAGTCATTATAATCACTCTGCTTGTAACGATTTAGAGTTGCTGAATTTTGAGTGCTTAGGTTGATGAAATTTAGGGTTTTGATACCGACTAGGCATCGACATTATCCTTATGAACGGATGTGATCTGAACTGAAAACCGTTTGACAACACGTAAGCACACAATACCAAGCTCCAAAAGCGCTGAATAGTCGACAAAACGGCTATAAGCAGGCAACGACAACGCTGACTGGCTTTATCAAGGGAGACAGCCTGTTAATTCGGTTCCAACCTAGAAACTGTTATGTGAGAGTTTACGTACCTTTGTTGGAATAGAATCAACTATAAAAATACCGCGGTATTGTATGGATCCCAAAGAACTGATATTGGATATTCCGGCGGGAAAGCTGGCCGCGTTGGAATGGGGTGATCCGAACGGCAAACATATTCTGGCGCTGCACGGTTGGCTGGACAATGCGGCCAGTTTCTCGAATCTAGCTGACTATTTGAATGGTCATCATCTGGTTGCGCTGGATTTGGTTGGGCACGGTAAGTCCAGCCACAGGCCACAAGGGGCGACTTACCATTTTGTTGACTATGTCGCGGATGTGATCGACGCGGTTGATGTCCTCGGATGGAAATCGTATACGCTGCTGGGCCATTCTTTGGGTGCCGGGGTTGCCAGCATGATAGCCTCGGTTTGTCCCAAGGTGGTCAGCGAATTGGTATTGGTTGAGGGGATAGGGTCGCTTCCTGCGCGTACGTCGGATGCGCCCAAGCGGTTGGCTCAGGCTATCGTTAAACGTAAAAAATATCGTAAATGGTGTTCTTTAGCCTATCCAGATTGGAATACGGCGATCAAGGTTCGTACGCAAGCCGGGGATTTGAGCGTTGGGGCCGCAGAGCTACTAGTACGGCTGGGTGCAGAAGTTTATGGGGATGGGATTCGATGGCGTTCGGACCCACGGCTGAAGTTACCGTCGCCGATTTATATTGCGGAGGAACAGGCTAGAGCTTTCCTGGGTGCAATAGTCGCGCCCACGCTTTTAGTCAAAGCACAGAGTGGCATGTTAAACCGGCTTAACTTCATTGATTCTCGAATCAACGCGGTACAACAGATTGAAGTTGTGGATCTACCGGGGGGGCATCATCTACACCTCGACGACCCTCAGCCCGTCGCGACGGTCATCCTGGATTTTCTGGCTCGGAATTCTCACCAGTCCGCAAGGTGATTACGTAGAGATTTGCTTTCACAAAGGGTTTTCTGTTCGAGCGGAATATCGACTGTCTTTCCGAGGGAAGAAAACTCCTTGTGGGAACAAAAATCAAGCGAAGGATTGTCAAGGTGTTGAGGAATATGGCCTAAAACCGCAAAATCCAACGCAACAGCGCATCCTGTACGCGGCTGCCGGAGCGATAGCTGACTTTTTTGTGATTCATGAGCATGACTACGCTGTAGTACTGTCCACTGTTGCTTTTAATGTAGCCGGCCATGGAGCGGGTACCATTCAGCGAGCCAGTCTTTATACGTACGCGGCCCGCCGGTGCTTCAGGTCGCAAACGTTTGCGCATCGTTCCATCGATTGCGGCCAAAGCCAACGAAGATAAAAATTCCGGCCGGTAATTGCTTTCCCAACCCAGTTGTAACAAGCGCGACAGGCTGCGTGCCGAGATTCGGCTGATACGAGATAAACCCGCGCCGTTCTCGATTACCAGCTCGGGCATGGAGACGGATTTGGATTGCAGCCATTGTTTGATCCCTAATGTACCGTTAGCGGCCGTACCGGGTGCGCCATAAGTTTCTTTTCCTATCGTGACAAGCAGTTGCCTGGCCATGATGTTGTTGCTAAATTTGTTTACCCCGCGTATGACTTCGGCAAGCGGCTTGGAATCGGCGCGCAACAATAATTCCGATGTTCCGGGCCGCTTACCCAGCCTGGCATGACCCTCAAGGCGCCCCCCCATTTCGGTCCAGGTCGATTTGAACAAACCATAGGTATATTCGGTATTTGAAAGGAACGCACGAGTAAATTCCGTAGTGCCACATCGAGCCGGGTATTTACCATTAAAATTCAGCACTGTATCGTGGCTGTTTTGAAACGTTTTAAATGACCAACCCGCCCAACGGTTTCTGCACCGGGATTTTGTAGCCGACAGTTCGTTCTGAATCGCTAAATTCGCGACTGGAGGCTCGGTGATAATCCGAATTTTATCGTGTTCGGGTTGCAAAATAATTCGAGTAGCGGAGAAATTGACAATCGAAGCGCTGGGTATGACGTTGTAAACACGCTGGGGTCGGCCATCGAATGTTGCTCGGTTGTGGCTTGGGATTTGACTAGCGGAGTCGTCAATAATCAAATCACCCGTAATGATTCGTAGGCCCTGATGTTTTAATAGGTGGAGTTGCTGGCGGAATTGGTCGGTTATCATATAAGGGTCGCCCCCGCCCCGTAGAACAAGATTTCCATTTAACCGGCCGTTTTCAAGTTTGCCGTCCGCGTAGTACCGAGTCTTCCAAGTGTAGGCCGGTCCAAGCAATTCAAGTGCGGCTAAGGTAGTCAACAGTTTCATAACCGATGCGGGATTGCGGGGGGTGTCGCCATTAATGCTCAGAATAGGCGTTTGACTGTCGACCGATTTGAGTTCGATGCTTACTGCGTCGATCGGGATTTTGTATTTAGCCAGTTCTTGTTTAACGGTTTCTGGTAGTTGGTTATTGGCGTACGCTGGGTGGATTAACCCAACCAATAGCGCTAGAGAAAAAACGATCCTTGCATTCATAACAGCGAGTCGGGCCTTTAGCGAGAGTAATCCAGTTTTATTTTGCTTGTGAGGGTGGATAATAGGGATGTGAAAAGTATTCCTATACGTCTCCGAAACTATTATAAACGAACACAAGGAGTCGTGGTTGATCAAAACGGTGTGTACACTTTGGAACTGTCTTTTGTGTTGCTGGGTCAATATATAAGGACGCTAAG
Organism: uncultured Methylococcaceae bacterium; assembly: GCA_964626505.1. Taxonomy (GTDB): domain Bacteria; phylum Pseudomonadota; class Gammaproteobacteria; order Methylococcales; family UBA1147; genus CAZUGA01. The sequence goes on along the minus strand of CAZVFR010000206.1, from coordinate 189 downwards.
CAATTGCATACTCGCCAGAGGGCAAGATGCTCGCGCAGAAATTTGTATTTTCAATAGATTTTGTGAGCGAAGGGAATACCGGCTGTCGTTCTGAGGAAATATCATTTCGCGTAGGAACCAAGGTCAAGCGAGAGAGTAACTACTCAGCGAACTTAAAAATCCCTGTAATTGCTCAGATTGCCCTCAAAT
>CAZVFR010000205.1:5399-6453 GCA_964626505.1 uncultured Methylococcaceae bacterium | reverse complement strand
GATACGCATGGTTTGGTTCGTCCCGAAGCAATCGATGCACTACAGGGCTGTGAACTTATTGTCCACGCGGGGGATATCGGTAAACCCCAGGTGCTGGAGGATTTGCGACAGATTGCGCCCGTGATCGCGGTACGCGGCAACATCGACCGGGATCCGTGGGCAAGGTCTTTACAAGATATCGAGATGTTTGACCACCGTGATCGCTATTTTTATGTTTTACACGATGTAACCCAGTTGGATTTGGATCCAACCGCGGCAGGAATCGACGTAGTAATTGCGGGCCATTCACATCAACCCAAAAATGAACAAAAAGACGACGTATTATATTTTAACCCCGGCAGCGCGGGTCCAAGGCGTTTCAAATTGCCGGTTAGCGTCGGTAAAATCCACTTTGACAAACACCGGGTTCACGCCGAGTTGATAACACTATTAGTGTAAAACCAGCGATGATTCTGGGATAACCTTTTGATTCACGCACAGGTCATGTTGTCCGAAATCCTATTTATTGCTAATCCCTGGAAAACATTATCGACACGTTTTCCTTGTCTGGCGCTGGTATTTTTAATCGTTTCCGGTGGGCTATGAAAAGATTTTTCCGTAACTTGGTCATTCTAGCCATTGCGGGCGTTATTCTTTGGCTGTTTGTTCCGCAATGGTTCGGTATAAACATATCTATGGGAAGTGGCTCAACGCCCACACAGACTATTTTACAAACCCGACTTAAACTGCCGCAAGGATTCGCGATAAGCGTCTACGCCTCGGACCTACCCGGTGCGCGCATGTTGCACTTCACCGATGCTGGAGATTTACTCGTCAGCCTACCCGACTCGGGTCGCGTGGTACTGCTCGAACATAGCGCAGACGGAAACACCACACAGACCGGCAGTCACCTTGACCTTGTGACCGGCTTGGATGAACCGCACGGAATCGATACCCACGATGGCTGGCTTTACGTGGCCGAAACCGGAGCAGTCGGTAGGATTCGCTTCAACGCGAATTCGCGGACTACACAAGGAAATTTTGAGCGTATCGTCACGAATCTACCGGCTGGCGG
>CAZVFR010000205.1:0-5389 GCA_964626505.1 uncultured Methylococcaceae bacterium | reverse complement strand
GTAACCATTGGAGCCGATCACTGCAATTCGGACCGGATGGCCTGATGTACGTGTCGGTGGGCTCCAGTTGCAATGTCTGCGAAGAGCAAGATCCGCGTCGCGCTGCGATACTGAGGTTCCAACCCGACGGCAGTCAAGCCGAGATCTACGCAAGCGGTTTACGCAACACGGTGGGATTCGACTGGCATCCGTTAACCAAACAGCTATATGGCGTTGACAACGGACGTGATTTCCTCGGGGATGACGTTCCGCCCTGCGAACTCAACCTGATTGAAGCCGGAAAATTTTACGGCTGGCCCTACGCCTACGGCGACAAAATGCCGGACCCGGATTATGCATCAAAGAACATCGAGTTAATCGCTCAAAGTGAAGCGCCGGTATACGCGTTCGACGCCCATACAGCCCCACTCGGGATCCGCTTCTTGCGCAGCGAGTCTCTGCCCGAAACCTGGCGCGGCCGAGCGCTTGTGGCCTTACACGGTTCCTGGAACCGTTCTGAAAAATCCGGTTACGAAGTTGTCGCATTAACATTCAGTGAGCAAGGCGAGATTAGTCACCAATCCTTTATCAAAGGTTTTGAGCTAAACAACGATGTAATCGGCCGGCCCGTGGATATCGCGCAAGGGCCTGACGGTAGTATTTATGTTTCGGATGACTACACGGGAAGTATTTACCGCGTCGTGTATTCGGCTGGCTAGCCCGTAGCGTATTGAAGGTCTCTCAGCCTAGCTTGGAGGTTTATCCTGTAAGTTCTTAATAATCCGCGGTAACTGAACCAGTTTTACGTCGTTGGAGCGCTGAATCGCGGCCGCACGCTGGCCGATACGTTCGATGCGATCGCGTGTCAATGGGTGAGTGCGCAAAAATGCCGGCGCTGAAAAACCACCCTCTTCTTTGATCAGCATTTCAAACAACGCGGCGGCACCGTCGAGATGCTGATAATACTGTTGCAATGTGTCCATAGCTTCCAAATCGGCCGAGGTTTCCTGTTCGCGGCCAAAACTAAAGGTCGTAATCAAGCCCGCCTGGCCCAACAGATCGCCGATAAACCCACTGTCGCCAAAGCCCGTAATCGCGGACAACACCAACATAAGTGTGACACCACGTCCGACAGATATCAGTGGATCCCGGTGCTTGATATGCGCTATCTCGTGCGCCATAACCATACTTAGCGCGTTTTCGTGAGGCAACTTCGCCAATAAACCCCGATAGATCAATATGTGCCCACCCAGGGTTGCAAATGCATTAACAAGATCATCATCGACATAATGGATTGTGACATGCATATTTTTCGGTAAGTTCTGGCTATCCGCCAGCTGATCGGCCAACGCCTGCAGGTAGGTCTGAATTTTTGCTTGCTGAGGGCCCACGGTCTGAAGCTTCTCGAGTTCATCTTGTAACGATTTACTCATCGCTACTTCAGACTCGAAAGGCACATACGGGGCTAGATATTCAGCAGATAGCGATAATACGACGACCAAAATGATCACGATGCCAAATGCCGCAACGAACAGGTAGGCGAATTCCTTTAACGGGTGCTCCTTTGAAACGTTAATCCCTTCCGGGATTTTAGGGTTTTCGTAGCTCATCCCGATTGATTTGTGTCAGCGTAACTATTTAGCATACCCCTGTAGCTGCTCAGATTGCGGCTTATTTTTGTGAGTACAAGGAAAAAGCGCGGAGTTTATGAGTATCATTGAGCACTTTTAACGCAGTAATCGCGAAAATAAGCCGTGAGCTGAAGTGTTACGTGTCAGCGAATGATTGCGGTGCCGTATACATAGACTTCCACCGAACCAATCTGTTGGCCGGAACCTTTGGTGATCGACGACGTCTCTATCTTGACGTTGAATACAGAGCTACCGCCTTTGTCAATGGCTTCCTCTTTCATACGCAGAATCGCTTCTCTGCGCGCCCGCTCCAACAATGATTCGTACGCTGCCACCCGGCCGCCGAACAGCATTCTCAATCCAGCCGATACACGTTTAAAATAGTCAATAGAAATCACCACGCTACCCACGACCAGCTCCACACCTTTTATATTGGCCTGGTCAGGTGGAAAACGCTCACTAAAACACAGAATATTGGCGTATTGTTTTTCACGCCGCAAAATAGATTTGAAATGCCTACGTTCGGCCCACTGACCGAATACATAGCCTAGAAACAGCAACACCAGAAAGATTATAAGATTTGCCATATTCAGCCCACTTATTCAAGTACGACCGCGGTTCCATAGGCAAACAACTCGGCCGCACCGGCGGTTATCGACGATGTAGAGAAACGCACATTTACCACCGCATTGGCGCCAACCGCTTCGGCTTGCTGGACCATGCGCGCCACCGCTTCTTCTCTGGATTCCTGCAACAACTCCGTATAGCCCTTGAGTTCGCCGCCGAATATGTTCTTGAAACCCGCCATAATGTCACGCCCCGCGTGCTTGGCACGAACCGTATTTCCCTGAACCATACCCAGGTGTTTGACAACTCTTTTGCCTGGGATAATTTCAATATTACTGATGATCATTAATGACTCCTTGAATAGGCAACCAAAGCTCAAATAGACTTATTACTTCTAATAATAGTGGGTTGTAGCACAGAGTAGACTGGCAGACCAAATCCTAACCCACAGGTTAATTCGCTGCATAAATACTCAGCGAACCTAAAACGCCCTGTAACCACTAAGAATCATTCTCTATCTCATTGGTTAATAACGCTATTAAATGTATGTGATCTGCATTTAGTGTGCTGTTGATTGCGATAATAACCACATTTGATATAATCGATTCCTAAAAACACTGTTGAAAGCCCTGATTCAGACAGGTTACATAATAATTTTAAATTCCGCCGGAACGCAGTTTCCCATGCATACTTGGTTTATCAATACGCAGCAATTCCCGAGTAACCCTGTTGATTGTTACTATCTGGCTTCAGAACGATAAAATCAGGTGCAGTTTACACGAATAAATGAGCAGTTATGGCGCCAAATAATAGTGATCTGAATAATTGCCTTGTTTCTTGCTGTTACGACCACTTTACATTATTGAGGATGTTTTGTTATGAATGATTTATCTGGCGGCCTGAACATCCCGCGTGAAGAAATCGTGACTAAATTGAAGGCTGAGCTGGTTGAACTCCTGGCCCTTGAGTCTCCTAATACAAAGGATGCAATCGATACGATCAACGAAGATACCCGCCTGGTGGAGGATCTGGATATCGACTCGTTGGGTATGGTCGATTTGGTTATGACGGTTGAAGATTGTTTTGATATCACCCTTCAAACTAATTTTGATTTGAGTGAATTCAAAACAATTGGAGATGTGGTCGATGCTCTAGTTCGGCTGAAGCCACCTCAGTGCAATTCAAGCGCGGCAAGCTGAGTCGAGTTATGGATCCCAAACCGTTTGTCCCCAGTTTTTCGTCGCCTGATGTCCTGGATAAATTCTACATCAGCGGTCGTAAGATGTGGCCGGATCTTAGCGAACTGAAGAACCTCAAATTCGACCGCTCCCGGGTTCCCGATGAAGTAGTTCAATTCATGCGCAGTACGGCACTCAACGAGTATGGTGTCGCACACTATGTCGGCAGTTACCTAAAAAGCTATCAAGATGACTTCAAACTGCGCATGTGGTCCGCTATTTGGGCAGCAGAGGAATACGTTCATTACCTGGTTTTAAGAAGGATGCTGGAAGGCTTGGGTGAGCCTCTTACGGATGAGGACTTTGCCGGTCTCGAGAAAGGCGATTTCATTAACAGTTATAGCGAATATTTCGAGCAAATCCTTATTAGCCCGACCATAGATCGCCGCGTAGTTCAGCTTATCTTTGGGGTGATACAAGAATTTTCCGCGGTGATTGCATACACCGCCGCGGGTGAAAAATGTAATATTCCCGAGATGCAGACACTGTTCAGACGAATCGCTCGCGATGAAACACGCCATTTCCGCTTTAACCAGGTAGCCCTTGAATCACTTTGTAAAAATTGCAGTGAGGACGAGCGTGCATTGGTATGGCCGCAGTTTCGAGCTATCTGGCAAGATTTACAGATGCCCCAAGAGCATATTGAGTACTTTTCCGACATGGATTTCGGCACCGACCTTTACACCGGACTCTGGAGTGGTGAATTACGCTCCCGCCTGATTATCCGCATGACGCAGTACTTTAAAAAATTTCGACCGGCCGTTGCCGCAGCCCATTAATCTGTCGGATCGGGTCAATCTTCAAACGCCCATAACCGCGTCTAAATAACGCGGATTTCAACTCTGAAATTCTCTGTATTGTTCTATCCGCATAAATACAATTTACGCTGTACCCACCCTTTGATTTTTTAATGACCTAATGGCACAAATCCAATCGTCTACCGAAAGCAGGGTTCACTACGACACCGATCCGCGTGTGTTCAAACTGATGCTGGACGGCAACATGAACTACTCCTCGGGTTATTATCTGCAGGACGATGAGGATCTTGATTCAGCTCAAATTAATAAAATGAACAAGATTGCCTCAATTTGTGGCATGAAACCTGGCACTAAGCTATTGGACGTTGGTTGCGGGTGGTCGGGCCCTTTGCTGTATTTTGCTGAACACTTTGGTTGCGACACGACAGGATTAACCGTAAGCGAAGTACAACGAGACTGGGCAATGCAAGCCGCAAAACAGAGAGGGCTAGAGCAACAGGTCAACATTAAAATTTGCGATATAATTGATTCCACCTTCGCCCCGGAAAGTTTCGACCATATCATTTTTTTGGAAAGCATTATCCATATGGATGACAAGGCGACAATATTCGCGCTTTGCCACAAAATGTTAAAGCCGGGCGGTGTGCTATTTGTGCAGGAAAGCTGCTACGACAAGGATTCATTGGCTACCCAATACCGAAACGACCGGGGTTTCCAGGCAGTGGACCAAGCGTTTGGTTATACCGGAACGATGGTTTCCGGCGGCGAAATGGTACGCCTTATGGAAGAGGCCAATTTATTACCCATCTATCTGGAAAATATCTCAGCCCATTACCGAAAAACACTCTGTCATTGGGCCGATAACTTGGATCGACACGCTACGGAACTGAAGCTGGCCGCTAGAGACTTTTTTGTGCCGTTGCGCCGCTACATTATGCTTGCGATTGCAACTTACCGTGCGGAGAAAACCCTGTGCCATATGATCGCTGCGCAAAAATCCCCGAATGGATGGACAGGCAGGATTGAGGGTTAGCTCGGATAACGCAGCAATGACAACCCCATCGCGCGACATCCGCATCACCGGAATCGGTATGGTCACACCGCTCGGCGTCGGCAGGACTACGAGTTGGGAAGGATTTAGTCAAGGTCGTTCAGGAATCGGACCCATTCGCTATTACGACGCCAGCCAAGAACCGGTTCGTATTGCCGCGGAAGT
>CAZVFR010000204.1:0-6459 GCA_964626505.1 uncultured Methylococcaceae bacterium | reverse complement strand
ATCAAAACAATAGCGAGCGCGATAAACAAGAATACTTTCATACCAATCTCCTTAGATTACTTAACCGTGGGTTGACATCAGTTTACGGTCGTTATGAAATGGCGAGAAGCCTGTCCAAGAATAGATAAACTTCTAGGCAATATTTTACTATCAGTCATACTAAATCAGTACTAACTGACACATCCATAGGCTTTGCCCATTCTACGCGTCGACCAGAAAATACATCATGACCAATCAACACCTAAATCGACTCAGCCATGAGACCAGCCCTTATCTGCAACAACATGGTTCCAATCCAGTGGATTGGTATCCTTGGAGTCAGGAAGCCCTGGAGGTGGCCCGCCAGCGAGACAAGCCCATATTGTTGTCCATAGGCTACTCAGCCTGTCATTGGTGCCATGTGATGGCGCACGAATCCTTTGAAGACAACAATACCGCCGAACTCATGAATCGTTTGTTCGTGAATATAAAAGTCGACCGCGAGGAACGACCCGATATCGACAAAATTTATCAGCTCGCACACCAACTTCTAACCCAGAGACCCGGCGGTTGGCCTCTGAATATGTTTTTAACGCCACACGAGCACATTCCGTATTTCGGCGGCACGTATTTCCCACCTGAGGCACGTCATAATATGCCTGGTTTCGCGAGCATACTGCAACAAGCAGCTAATTTCTACCATAATCAGAAAGATGCAATCAAAAGCCACAATGCAGCGTTCGCCGAGACCATCGAGTCAATAGCATCACCCACCGTTTCGGATATCCCTGACAGCTCGGTCATTGACCAAGCGCTTAGTGATATCGCTGCGGGTTTTGATTCTGCGAATGGGGGCTTTGGGCATGCGCCCAAATTCCCGCATCCCACCAGTATCGAGTTGCTGTTTCGCTGTTGGCTCCGTTCAGAACCAAAGGACGAAAAGGCGCTTGAGATGGCTTTATTGACTCTGGAAAAAATGGCCTTGGGTGGTATCTACGATCAATTGGGCGGCGGGTTTTGCCGTTATTCGGTCGATAACGCCTGGCATATCCCCCATTTCGAAAAAATGCTTTATGACAACGGCCCATTACTGGCGTTGTATGCCCAGGCCTGGCAAATTACAGGTAAGCCCTTATTCAAAAAAATCGCCCTGGAAACAGCTGAGTGGGTGTTACGCGAGATGCAATCCCCGGAAGGCGGCTTTTACTCATCGCTGGACGCTGACTCCGAGGGCGTAGAAGGAAAATTCTACGCCTGGGGAAAATCAGAGGTAGAGCAAATTCTCACACTCGATGAATTCAATTTAATCAAAGCCCATTTTGGCCTGGACGGACATGCAAATTTCGACGACAAATGGCATTTCTATAATGCTAAGGCACTATCCGAAGCCGCGAGCTACTGTGATATTTCACCTACGGAAGCCGAAGCACTTTTAATCTCGGCCAAGCAAAAGCTATTTGACTACCGAGAAAAACGCGTTCGCCCGGGCCGAGACGAAAAGATCTTGACATCGTGGAACGCCCTAATGATAAAAGGTTTGGCAATTGCAGGCCGGATATTCGATCAACCGCAATTTATCGACTCCGCTCAAACTGCTTTGGATTTTCTTTACGACAAGCTCTGGAACGGCAAAAGTCTGCTCGCCACCTACAAAGATGGCAAAGCGCATCTGAATGCGTATTTAGATGACTATGCCTATTTGATCGATGCATGCATAGAGATGGCTCAAAGCCGCTGGCACACCCAAAACATGGTTTGGGCGGAACAACTCGCCGATACCTTGCTGGATTTTTTCGAAGACCCAAGCCATGGTGGCTTCTTTTTTACCTCCAACGACCACGAAACGCTAATCCATAGACCTAAACCTATGGTTGATGAAGCAATTCCAGCGGGTAATGGAGTTGCCGCTTACACCTTAGCCCGCTTGGGTCTGGCGCTCGGCAAAACTGAATATTTAGCGGCTGCGGAACGAACATTGGCAGCCTCTTCGTCCTTTATCCAACGCGCGCCTCAAGGACATTGCAGTTTGTTGATCGCGCTGGATGATCTATTGCTACCACCCGATACGATAGTAATACGCGGCATCGAAATGGATACTTGGTATAAAGCGGTTTTCTCTGAATTCAATCCGCATCGCATGTGTTTCGCTATTCCAAATAACGCTTCAGAATTACCCGGCCAACTAGCGGACAGGACTCCAATTCCGGACACCGTTGCTTATGTTTGCACCGAAAACCGCTGCCTTCCTCCATTCACGGATTTCAAAGGCTTACAGGAAGCAATCGATAAGACGAAATTAACGTAGAAGTTGTTAACACAGCCAAGCAAGCAATAATTTGTATTCACTCGCGTTTTTTCTGAAGTTCGTCAGTTTAAACCGTTACACCGGGTCTATGAGAACACCAATAATCTCCAAACGGAGGAAACCATGCCTAAAATTCTCGGAGAAACCGACAACACCCAACCCTCAGATTCCGACGATGGACCGCTAAGTCAAATACAACGCGTTTTAAACTCCACGCGCGCGGCAGACTTTCTGGGACCCTTGGCGCTACGTTTGTACTTGGTTCCAATATTCTGGATGGCCGGTACAAAAAAGTTAGAGTCTTTTTCAAGCACCGTAGCTTGGTTCGGCAACCCCGAAGCGGGCTTAGGCCTGCCGTTTCCGTATTTGATGGCCGGATTAGCCACATGGGCCGAAATCATTGGCGCGGTATGCTTGCTGGTCGGGTTCGCCGTACGCTGGATTTCTATTCCTCTTATGATCACGATGATCGTCGCTGCTGTTACTGTACACCTGAAAAACGGCTGGCTGGCCATTGCTGAAGGAACCGGAATGTTTGCTACCGAAAGAACGATTGGTGGGATTGAGCGCCTAAACAGAGCGAAACCCATTCTCCGCGAGCACGGAAATTATGAGTGGCTAACTGAAAACGGTAGTATCGTAGTATTAAACAATGGGATAGAGTTTGCTGCTACCTATTTTATCATGCTGTTGGTTTTATTCTTTATCGGTGCCGGCCGTTATGTGAGTGTTGACTATTGGATAGGCAAACGATTTCGCTAATAGCCGGGTAACTACTCAGCTTACAGGGGATTTTAAGTTCGCTGAGTAGTTACATAGCCGGATACTTTCGATCCAAAATCGTGTAAAAAACCCCAATCCAGCATTGTCTGGGTTGGGGTTTTATTTACGCGCTGTATCTCAAAGATACCCGAACTGCTCAGATTTCCTCAAATTATCGGCTACGTAGCAGGTCCAACCACTGGTTTTACACTTATGTTGTCTGATGAATTGGAGTCCGCATTGCTCGATTTGGCATTTTTACCCGCATCTTTATCATCATAATCCGCGGGCGGACGAACTTTTTTACGATTCATCAAATCATCGATTTGTAAGCGATCTATCGTTTCCCATTCCATCAAAGCATCTGCCATTGAATGCAAAATGTCCATATTGTCCTTGAGGATCTTCTCTGCCCGCTCATAATTTCGGTCGATAAACGAGCGTATTTCCTCATCTATTTTTCGAGCCGTTCCCTCAGATACCGACTTGGTTTGAGTCACCGACCGTCCGAGAAATATATCGCCTTCTTCTTCACCATAGGATAATGGCCCTAGACGTTCCGATAAACCCCACTTGGTAACCATATTACGCGCCAATTCGGTGGCTCTTTCTATATCGTTAGACGCACCCGTAGTCACTTTGTCAACTCCATAAATCAATTCTTCGGCAAGTCGTCCGCCAAATAGACTGGAGATTTGGCTTTCCAATTTCTGTTTGCTCGCGGAGTACTGATCCTGCTCGGGAAGGAACATGGTGATCCCCAATGCTCGACCCCGCGGCATGATACTGACTTTGTATACCGGATCGTGTTCGGGAACCAAACGACCGACGATGCAATGCCCGGCTTCGTGATAAGCAATCATTTTCTTATCTTCCTCGCTCATAACCATGGAATGACGCTCGGCGCCCATGATTATCTTATCTTTAGCCTTTTCCAACTCGCTCATACTCACGAGCTTTTTGTTCATCCGAGCCGCAAACAAAGCCGCTTCGTTTATCAGATTAGCCAGGTCGGCCCCGGTAAATCCCGGTGTGCCTCGGGCTATGTACTTAAGCTCAACATCATCCGCCGCAGGCACTTTGACCATATGCACCTTTAATATCTGTTCGCGCCCGCGGACGTCGGGTAATCCAACCGTCACCTGTCGGTCAAAACGACCCGGCCGCAGCAACGCCGGATCCAAAACGTCTGGCCTATTGGTCGCAGCAATAACAATGACACCTTCATTGCCTTCAAAACCATCCATCTCGACCAGCAGCTGGTTTAAGGTTTGTTCGCGTTCGTCGTTACCCCCTCCCAATCCTGCGCCGCGTTGTCGCCCCACCGCATCAATTTCGTCTATAAATATGATGCATGGCGCACTTTTCTTGGCTTGTTCAAACATATCCCGAACACGCGATGCACCGACCCCGACGAACATTTCCACGAAATCCGAACCGGAAATCGAGAAAAACGGCACTTTGGCTTCACCGGCTATGGCTCGAGCCAACAGAGTTTTGCCGGTCCCGGGAGGACCTACCATTAATGCGCCGGTTGGAATTTTCCCACCCAATTTTTCATATTTACTGGGATCGCGCAAAAAATCAACCATTTCCGCAACTTCTTCTTTTGCTTCTTCGCACCCTGCAACATCCGCGAACGTAACCTTGATCTGATCCTCTTCCAATAATTTAGCTTTGCTCTTTCCAAGATTCATTGCGCCGCCCATACCGCCACCGCCTTGCATCCGACGCATAAAAAATATCCACAAAGCAATCAGCAATAGCATCGGAAACCAAGACACGAATATTTGCATCAACAGGGATTGCGATTCGGGTGGTATGGACTTGATTTCGACTTGATTCGCGAGCAGATCATCAACCAAACGGGCATCACCAGGGTTATAGGTCTTAAACTGTTCACCGCCAACCGTTTTGGCCGTAATAGCCGATCCATCGATCTGAACCTTTGCCACCTGCCCGGCTTTAACCATATCCAAAAATTCTGAATAGGGTTTTGATGAAACCGTCTGATTTCCAGGCTTCATATTGTTCATCAGAGAATACCCGATTACGAGTATGATGCCCCAAAACAATATGCTTTTAATTCTATCTTTCATGTATTAACTCCACAGTATTTGCAAGCGATACAGTTAATTATACCAATGCGGCAACTAATTTCACGACCGTGGCAACCACGGCAGTCGATGATGAAATTTTCATGCATTTTGGGCCTCGCCCAGTCCAGTACGACATCGAACACCTTTTCGGTGATCAAGACAGTAACCCGGGCGCTCATTCAATATTTCCATTATAGAACGCTTTTAAGCGTGACCTTAGTTTTTTATGTAACTTTGCACGCCGTTCCATTACAGCAGACTCGATCTATTCAAGCCTGCAGTGTGAAAAAAACCTAACATTCACTACAGGAACGGTTAAGAATGGCCCGCCCTACCTCCTCCAACATGAATTTTAAACCGTTTGGTTGCTTGACTGACTGCTTGGATTTGTTGGCAGGCAGTCTTAGCCTCTTCTAAAAAGCCTTCTTCCAGAAATCTTATGATCTTGCCCATTACTTCCTCAATACAGTACGGATCCAGGATATCGTTCAGATTTACACCCGATCTGCTGCTTATGATCATGTGCTTAAGATGGCGATCTTTGGCTCCGTACGAGTATTTAAAGGGCTCATCACCATGACAAAAAACATAGATTCTAATACCGTTTTCTATGGCCCAACGGATGCAGTGTGCATGTAGAACCCAGCCAACTAATTGATCTTTGCAAGTCTCATCGCGGCCAGAAACAAAATAATATAAGTTAGGCTTTAGCCAATCGACAAAACTGGCGAGTGCTCCCAACGGGGTATCTCCGCGCCACAAGATAGGCAGGTAAAGCGAATCGCACTCGAAGCCTTGTTGCAGAATTTGTCGAAATTTCCGGACCAGGTGCTTTGTTTTACGACCTTTGCTTGCTGTCCATTTTTTTGCCCAAAGATCCATCAAAATATCGAGATCTTTTTGGAATGTATCCGAGTTAGTGGTCGTAATGTATAAATCATCCGAGTTTTCAAGTCGTCGCGTAAACGGGCGAATTTTCTGTCTAGTATTCGGACTCAGACAAGTCTGCAAATACGTCTCATAATCATCTGGAAGATCAATATACGGGCAAATTAAGTTGTTGGTCGCACCCTTATTGATAAATCGTTTGTGGTAAGACGTGCGAAATACCTTGTCGGAAAATTGTTTTGTGAAAATATGTCGGCGCTTATCCGACAAGAAGAGATATTTAAGAGATATTCTCGACCAATGCATCTTTTTAAGATGTTCCGTCAATCCAGCTATCACTTGTTGTTCCCAATTGGGGTGACAAACAAACCTGATGTGTCAACACTTTTCCAGACACAAAGTCACACAGATTCTTGACGTTTTTCG
>CAZVFR010000203.1:0-6534 GCA_964626505.1 uncultured Methylococcaceae bacterium | reverse complement strand
AACTTACCTTTAACCTGTTTTGAGGCTCCCGTGAACGCACCTCTCTCATGCCCAAACAATTCACTCTCGAGAAGATTCTCGGGTATGGCCGCCGAATTCACCGCAATGAACGGCTTTTTCGACCGATGACTCATTGCGTGTAGCGCATGAGCTAAAACCTCTTTTCCCGTACCGCTCTCACCATAGAGTAAGGTGGTCATATCCGTTGGCGCAATGCGCTCAACCATGCGACACACTTCATGCATTTCAGGGCTGGATGCGATAACCCCATCCAAGGGATTACTGATATGCCTACGCGCTAATTTTCGATTTTCTTCTTCCAGCTCGAATAATTTGAACGCTCGATTAACGACCAGTGATAGAATTTCCGGCTCAACAGGTTTCTGATAAAAATCGTAGGCACCTAAGCCAATTGATTTAATGGGATTTTCTAGATCGTTATTCCCGGTTATGACAATAATCTTAGTGTGCGGCGCAATCGATTGAATCTCACTCAAGATCTTGAATCCTTCGCTTACCCCGCCGGGATCTGGTGGTAAACCCAAATCCAGAGTAACAACCACTGGTTCATATTTTTTGACTGCGGCCAACGCCGACTCACGATCATCGGCAACTTGGACTTTATAGTTGTCGAAGCTCCACCGCAACTGGCTTTGCAAACCTGGGTCATCTTCAACAATCAACAAGATTCCATTGTTCAAACGTATACTCCTTCTGATTTTTCCTCGGCGTGCTGTTCGTCGCCGATTAAGGGTATTACAATGCTAAAAACCGTACCCCAATCAACTTCGCTTTGAACATGCATCTCACCGCCCAATGACCGTACGTACTCTCTGCTTTCATAGGCACCAATACCCATACCGGTCACCCCTTTAGTCGTTTCGAAGGGCTTGAATAAACGCGTTCGAATAAAATTTTCATCCATTCCATGCCCATTGTCATCCACATAAACTATAGCTTTATTTTCGATTGGTTCCAGCCGCACATGAACTTTGCCTTTTTTCCCGGCAGCATCCTGTGCGTTTTGAATGACATGTTCGAAAGTCGAAGCCAGTCGATCGCCATCGGCGAACACTTCCGGATTGCATGTCCCGATCACCTCAAAACTCGGCACCGGAATTTGAATGGTCCTGTTTTTCACGGCTTCGGTAACAACTTGTATCAGATTTAACTGAGAATTTGCTGCCGCCTTGCCGGCATTTTTCAACTGTGACATCAACCGGCTCATTTTCCCGACCGAATGATCGACTGTTTTGATCGCATCCTGCATAAATTCAGGATTATCCTGATGTCGTTCCGCGTTGCGCACAACCAACGAAAGTTGGGCGATCAAATTTTTCAAATCGTGCATCACGAACGCGGACAAGCGATTAAATCCTTCATATTGCCGGGCCTCGGACAATGCCGCAGCCGCATCTTCCAACGCGAGATAGCTGGCCGCCTGCTTACCAGCAGTTTTCAATAACTCGATTACCTCCCAATTCCAATCGATATTTGCACGGGATTGCGTCAGCATCATCAAACCATACAAGTGATCACTTTGAAACAACGGGACGATCACCCAAGCCTTTGGATAATTAGCCAGCCACTCCGGACTATACATATTCGCATACATTTCAGGCGATCTGGCCATTTCGTCAAGATTTATAACCCATCCATTTTTTACTATTTCCGCAACAAATTTATCGTCTCTCTTAATACGTTCAACCGCTTTTCCCGGATCTCCATAATCCGCACGAAGAATATAATTTCCTGAGCGGTCTGATATCCAAAGAACCCCCGCAGGACTTTCCACAAGCTCGGCTAATGCCAAAATAGCACGTTGTTCCAGCGGAAATTCGGTGCCTGTCTCGGATAGGGTAGAAATAATATTTAACCATTCTTCGCGGTAGTCGTAAGCATAACTAAAAAAATTCTTACTCAGAAACACCCGAATTTTCGAACGCAGTTGGCCGGAAAAAAGCAGTAAAGACAGTAGAAGAAAAGCGCCGACAAAAAATATGATTTGGACAACAGCACCCCATTCCCCGCCATACAATTGAATGTAGTACCCGGAAATCGCCATCAACAGCAGATAAACGCCCGCTCCCAGCAAGGAGGCCGAATAGAAGACTACGCCCCTGGAAATGAATATATCGACTGCCCAATCTCGGTTTCTTGCAGCTGAAACCGCGATTAAAGGGACCATTAGCGAGACTACCGCTCCCCTGGCCACCCATATGTCAGGGTTGAGTCTCCGAAACAACAAAGCGTCTGAATACAAATAAAAATCGTACGCAAACATTCCGCCGACAGCCAAACAAATGAATTTAATATTCCAGCGTTGATCCGCTCGGGTATTGCGATAAAGTTGTTCAATCAACACCATGCCAATCAGTGCCATGATAATGTGTCCAACAAGCTGGAAACTAGGTGCAAAGAAATCCGTAAAATAAGGCTGGACTAGAGGTTCCACCCAAACGAACAACATTAAGCATGTCGCGCTGATAGTGATATAGTATTGAAAATTTTTGAACGGGCTCCTTTGATCGGGTCTATGTTTGACCGAGGCGCTCAACAACTGCTGGAAAAAAATAAGCCAGACCGTTGTATGTATTATCTCAACCGACCAGATTAAGCGGGAAGGCGAGGCATTAAACCAAGCTTGAAGTGCGAGTATTGCAGCCCAAACGGCCGTTACGACGCAGGCAAATACTAATAAGTGCCCGCGTACCCGCTTCCGCCAACTGGTTGCAAGCAGCAAAGAGAAAAGCAAAAACGCAACAGCACTAACAAGATAACTATAAAAACCTATAGCCATGCTAATTCCCGCTAATCAATTGGGCCAGGAGGCTGTCCGAGAATAGAAGTCGTCGCGAGCGGAAGCGGTTTTGAGACCATTCTTTCGATTAAAAGAGGCGAATATTGGGTATATTTAACGACAAATCCGTCGGGAACGGATTTGGACCGCGACAGCGACCCCGCAGGGGTGAAATACAGGATGTATTTCATCATCTTAATCGGGAAAATGGGCCAAAATCCGCTTTTCCGCAGTAGACTTTCTATTCTCGGACAGCCTTTTAGGATACACTAGCGCGCGCCTTTACCCCAC
Organism: uncultured Methylococcaceae bacterium; assembly: GCA_964626505.1. Classification (GTDB taxonomy): domain Bacteria; phylum Pseudomonadota; class Gammaproteobacteria; order Methylococcales; family UBA1147; genus CAZUGA01. The sequence continues at coordinate 3,443 of CAZVFR010000203.1, read as the reverse complement.
AGAACGACTTCCACGGTTTGCAACATGATCATAAGGTCGAAGAATAAACTGTAATTCTTCACGTAATATAAGTCGTACTGCAATTTCTTCAACGCATCAATTTCATTTTCGCCGTAGGGATAACAAAGCTGAGCCCAGCCTGTAATACCTGGCTTGACCCGATGTCGCTCCGAATAATACGGAATCGTTTCAGCAAAACGCTCAACAAACTCCGGCCGTTCCGGCCTCGGCCCGACAAAACTCATATCCCCTTTTAGAACATTAAACAGTTGCGGTAATTCGTCGATACGTGTCTTTCTGATAAACGCGCCAATTCGCGTGACGCGACTATCATTCTTTTGCGCCATGCGTGGATTTCCAGCCTGTTCAGCATCGATACGCATACTGCGAAATTTGATCACCTTGAACAACCGCCAACTAACACCCACGCGGACCTGCTTATACAATACAGGCGCCTTGAAGCGGCCTTCGATTTTAATAATCAGCATTGTTAACAGCATCACCGGCCATGTCACACCAAGCAATAAAAGGCTGGCTATGATATCAAACAGCCTTTTGCTAAACATGCGTAGAAATCCAACCCTGAACCCATCTGAGAACACCAACCAGCTTGGATACAGGCAGTCAACACGAATAAAACCACCTTCGCGCTCAAAAAAAGTCAACATGTCCACGACTTCGAAACCATTCATCTTACAGTCAAGAATCTCATCGACCGGCAGACCTTTCCTGCGATCATCCGGCGCCACAACTATTTCGTCTATATCAGTTTCCATAGCGAACTGGTTTAACGGGACTTTTAAATTAATAATACGGTTTTCCGCTACCGCTGTTGGTTGTCCCTGGAGAGGAATGCAACCCACAACTAGAATGTTTTGGGTCGACTTAGACTCCTCAAGCTCGATTACCTTTTCTGCGTTCGTTCCGGCTCCGAATACAACGACGCGCCGCTTCAAACCCTTTTGGTCAACCACTCGATAAAATATTACGCGCAAAAACGTAACACCAATCAATGAGAAAAGCAGCGCAGCGGCAAAAACACCGCGACCAACCGCGTAAACTGGAGAACTATAAAACACCAAACTCATCGCCAGGGTTCCGAGCATAAAGCTTCCAATTATGCGTAACAATAAGCCCGCATCTCCCCAGGTCTGGGTGCGCTGATACAAACCCATACCGGTATGGGAAATCAGCATGATAACCGCGAAAATAGCGGACGGTACAAGCTGATCGGTACTAAATGAAACGATCTCCTGGTAACGCAGCAAATACCCGAAATGCATAGCGGAAAAGAATACGCCAAATTCCAGTAGAACCAATCCCAAAAAGATTCCCGAAATATAATGTCGAAAAATCCGAATCATGTGTTAATTAAATCCTAAAATATTCTCAATTCGTGGTAAGACAGCAACATTCAACGCAGCGTTTTATATTCATTTGCCACTATGCAATTGAATAACCGGGGGACTGCACAAACGCCCGCCAAACATTCCGCAACCTAAAGCAACAGAGTATTTCAACTTCACTTCAAGCATAGCCTGTGATCGATTGATTCTTCGGTTCAATCCTAAAGAGCACTTCTATTAATTCTAATAGGCATCTAAAGTTCAAAATTAATAGAGGCTCCCTAAAGAAAGCAGCTCAACCGACCAGACTTTTTATGTAACACAGATCAACATTCGAAAATCAAATCAAGATCAGTAAAAATAAAATGCTATCGATAAAGAATTTACGTGGGTATTTCGGTCTACAATAATGCCCATCCAGCTTGCAAAATATTTGTCTGCTTTTAGCCTTTAGTGTTCTTAAGTTATACTTAAACGCGTAGACTAAACAGAATCTTAAAATTCAGGATGAATTATCGTATAGAACGTTCTCAAATCCTACCCGTTCCGATTTCCTTATTTTGACTGTGCGCATCATCGTTGCCAAGCCACCCGATGCCACTGAAAAGTCACTTCGATTCAAATTAAAGCCAACCCATGTGTTCACCAAGCTCAATCTCTGTTTTGGCCCAGCAATAATAACCAATTCTCCAATCCATGGCCAAAATAGTAGTGAATAGTCTAAGCTTTTGCTAGCACTGAAACAGTCAAGAAACATTTATTTATATGCAACAAGGGGTAGTTATGCGTTCACTCAATGAGGTTAAGATCGGTATCATCGGATTAGGTTATGTCGGCTTGCCGCTCGCGGTGGAATTCGGGGAAATTTTTGACACCATTGGTATGGATACCAATACACTAAGGATCGCTGAATTGATCGCTGGAGAAGATAGGTCATTGGAGGTCGAACCCGAGCGACTTAAAGCCAACAAATATCTGCGCTATACGTCAAACATCGAAGACCTGGCAGCGTGTAACGTGTATATCGTCACGGTTCCAACGCCGATTGACAAAAACAAACGCCCCGACCTCAGCCCACTAGTTGGTGCCAGCACCGCAATCGGCAAGGTCTTATCCAAAGATGACGTCGTCATCTATGAATCAACGGTTTACCCGGGCGCCACCGAAGAAGTGTGTATCCCATTATTGGAAGCCGGATCGGGTTTGGTTTTTAACCAAGATTTCCATGCAGGCTACAGCCCGGAACGTATAAATCCAGGTGACAAAGAACACGGCGTTACAACCATTAAAAAAGTCACCTCCGGTTCGACGCCGGAGATCGCCGATTTTGTTGATGAACTCTATAAACGCATTATTAAAGCCGGTACCCACAAAGCGAGCAGTATTAAGGTCGCCGAAGCCGCAAAAGTTATAGAAAACACCCAGCGTGATGTAAACATCGCGCTAATCAACGAGCTCGCGATACTCTTTAACAGCCTCGGCTTGAATACGCTGGAAGTATTGGAAGCCGCCGGCAGCAAATGGAACTTTCTACCTTTCAGACCGGGTTTGGTCGGCGGACATTGTATTGGCGTCGATCCCTACTATTTGACTCACAAAGCTCAAGAAGTCGGTCACCATCCTGAGATGATTCTCGCGGGTCGGCGTATCAACGATAATATGGGTGCCTATGTGGTTGAACGCGTGGTTAAATTAATGGCCCAACATGGAATCCATGTCGCTCAAGCCAAAGTCTTAGTATTGGGGTTAACATTCAAAGAAAACTGCCCTGATATCCGCAATACTCGTGTAACCGACATTGTCGACGAACTAAGCGGATACAATGCAACCGTCGAGGTATACGACCCTTGGGTCGATGCCGAAGAGGCAAAGCGCGAGTTGGACATCGACTTGGTAGACAAGCTCGAAAACAATCGATACGATGCAATCATACATGCCGTAGCGCATCATCAATTCCAGGCAATGGGTGGAAACGCAATTCGCGCATTGGGAAAAACCGAATGCGTCGTATTTGATGTAAAATACTCACTAAGCAAAAGCGTTGTAGATGCCTATTTGTAGACCACTTCCAAACACACTATGAAGGTTTTAATTACC
>CAZVFR010000202.1:0-6632 GCA_964626505.1 uncultured Methylococcaceae bacterium | reverse complement strand
TGATAGTCTCCGTTAAATGTGACAAAGTAGAACTAACCATAGGCCAAATTGGTGAAGCAATTGAATACTATTTACTCTTCGGCCGGTTTAACAGGCAATCCAAATTTAAAATCTTAAAATCGAAACCCAAGCATCGCAGCAATAATTCGACAATGAGGACAAAAACACAGGACCAAAGTCCCCGCTATCGGGTAAAAGCATGTTAAGTATAATTAAACACCGTTCAATATACCAAGGCAAGTAGTATATTATCCATAATGAAACAAACAGACGAAACAACCCTGAACTCCGAGCATACCCACAGCGATAGCCGGAATTTTGTTATTCTGCTGCACGGGCTGGGCCGCACCAGTCGTTCAATGAATAAAATCGCTGCTGCATTAAGCCGAGCCGGTTATCGGGCGATAAACATTGATTATCCGTCGACCCGGCAAAAGATACGCAGTTTGGTCAAAGATTTCGTGAATCCCGCTGTAGCGTATTGCCTGCAGCAAGGTGCGCCGAAAATACACATTGTCAGCCATTCCATGGGCGGAATTTTGATCCGGGACTACCTGCAACGCAGTGCACTACCACAGGGAAGCCGTATCGTTATGCTAAGCCCACCTAACCACGGTAGTGAAGTCGCTGAATATTTAAAGCGGTTTTGGGTCTTTCGTTGGCTATTAGGCCCCGCGGCGCAGCAACTTGGCAACCATATCGATAGCGTTCCTAACACACTTAATCCAATCGCCTATGAGCTTGGCATCCTAACCGGAAACAAAAGTTCTGATCCCTGGTTTGCGTGGCTAATGCCGGGCCCAAACGACGGCAAAGTATGCGTAGAAAGCGCCAAATTGCCGGAAATGACCGACTTTCGAGTAGTTGACTGCGGACATACCATGATCATGCGGTCTAGAACTGTAATCAAACAAATATTAACTTTTTTGCGGTTGGGTCGTTTTGAATAAAGGTATACATAAATGTCTCTAAGGCCGAGACAATTTGCGCTACTAACGTCGCATAACTTTTCAGTTTCACGACAAACTATACAGCTATACGACGCCATAAAATTCGAGTAGTATTACTATCGGCGATTGCTTCAATTCCTGGCTAAAAACAACGTCTTCGAATTCCAATCTCCCCAGGCTGACTCGTTAAATATTCATGGAAAAGAAACTGGAATTCCCACCCATAACAGACATAGAATTACTACGGCTAGTAATCGACAGTCTACCGATTCCGGTTTTCTGGAAGGATATTCATTCTCGCTACCGAGGTTGTAACAAACTTTTCTTAGACTACTACGGATTTGGTTCCATGGCCGAAGTCGTCAATAAAGACAATGATCAAATGCCTTGGAGGGCTTATGCGGAGCAATATAGGCAAAGCGATAGACGGATACTAGATTCTAGAGAAGCGGAAATCGGTTATGAAGAGTCTCAGATTTGCAGCGATGGAACGAAGACTTGGTTTAAAACTAGCAAAGTACCCCTACTCGATGCAACTGCAGAACCCATTGGGGTTCTATGCTACTTTCAGGATATCACCGCTCAAAAAGAGGCCAAAACCGCATTAAAAGCAAGCGAGTATCGTTATCGAAGCCTGATTGAAACAACCGATACTGGTTATGTGGTGCTTGATGCACACGGATGTGTTGTCGATACCAATGCGGAATATGTACGACTTTCCGGACACCGGACAAAGGACGAAATTATTGGCCACACGCCAGTGGAGTGGACTGCCGAAAACCATATGCTTGAAAATAGCGATGCATTTGGTAGATTTCTAGCTTCGGGCGACCAGTTCAAAGGTTTCGAAGTCGATTATCAGCATGCGGACGGCCGGATCGTATCCGTTGACATTAACGCCGCGATAATCGAAATCGATCAAGAAAAACAAATACTGGCCTTGTGCCGCGACATTACCGAACGCAAACAGGCTAAAAAAGACCTACGCGAGAAAGACAAGTTCCTGGCAAGTGTTTTGAACGACCTAATCTCCTATGTGGGCATCCTGGAGCCTGACGGTAAGGTCATTTTCATCAACAATACACCGTTAGTAATAAGCGGTGCGGCTCTGCCCGATGTTCAAGGAACCTATTTCTATGACGGTCCCTGGTGGACCTACTCAAAAGAAGTCAGCAATACGATTAAGCGTGATATAGAAAAGTGCGCAGCGGGCGATTCCGTTTCTCGTAGAGTAGAAACCATGATGGAGCCCAGAGGCCTGAGGTGGATCTCGTTCAGCGCACATCCTGTTCGTAATGATAAAGGCAATATCACTCATTTGATTGTCGAAGGCCGCGATATCAATGATGATGTCCTTGAGATCAAACAAGCTCAAGCACGAGTTTATGAAGAAAAAGAACGCCTCCAAATAACATTGCATTCGATTGGAGACGCGGTAATCACAACAGATGCTAGCGGGATTATCGATTATATAAATCCGGTTGCCGAAACATTAACGGAATGGACGCTAGCTGAAGCTTTAGGCGAACCGTTAGCTCATGTGTTCACCATAATAAGTGAAAACGATCACCAACCCTGCGCAAATCCGCTGACCCGATGTCTGGAAGAAGGCAAAGTGGTTAATCTTGGCAACCACACGGCGCTCATCAGCCGTTCCGGAAAAGAATATTCGATACAAGATTCAGCGGCACCCATACGCGATCGAGACGACAAAGTATTGGGCGTGGTCTTGGTGTTCGCCGATATCACCGAATCGCGCCGATTAACGCGGCAATTGGCTTTCCATGCCAGTCATGACCCACTCACCGAATTGGTTAACCGTCGCGAATTTGAAACGCGCTTACGCCGCTCGGTACAGACCTCTCGGGAGCAAGACTATGAGCACACTCTATGCTATTTGGACCTGGATCGTTTCAAGATTGTAAACGATACTTGCGGGCATGTTGCCGGCGACGAGTTGTTGCGCCAGATTGCGCTCCTGCTAAACGAATTAGTTAGAAGCCGGGATACAGTTGCTCGACTGGGTGGCGATGAATTCGGCATCCTCATGGAACATTGTACGCTTGAACAAACCTGGCCTATAGCCGAAGAAGTCCGCCAAGCGATCAATAATTTTGGCTTTACCTGGCACGGTAAGCCTTTTAATATCGGCGTCTGTATAGGCGTGGTTTCCATCGTTAACAATGACAAAAGCAGTTCCGAGCTGTTGAGCGATGCCGATGCAGCCTGTTATGCCGCGAAACGCTCAGGACGCGACCGGATACACATCTACCAAGATGATGACGGCGAGGTAGCCAAACAGCGCAACGAAATAAAGTGGCTTTCATGCATTCATCAAGCCTTGGAATGTGACCAATTCTGTCTTTATTTTCAACCTATCCAGAGTTTGAATGCGTCCAAAGGTATCCGTTATGAATTATTGATCCGCATGAAAGGCGACGAAGAAAAATTAATCTTTCCGGCTACCTTCATGCCCGTGGCGGAACGCTACGCAATAACGAGCAAGATAGACCGCTGGGTCTTTAAAACTGCATTTCATTGGCTGAATGCTCACCCTAAGCACCTTGAAATAATGGATCATTGCGCCATCAACCTATCCGGACATTCACTCGGGGATGAAGCATTTTTGAGATTTCTTAACTCACTATTCGAAACAAGCGGAATTCCACCCGACAAAATATGCCTCGAAATTACCGAAACCGCGGCAATAGCAAATTTGCCAGTCGCCTTAAAGTTCATCGAAACACTGCAAACATTGGGCTGTCGTTTTGCATTAGATGATTTTGGAATCGGATTATCTTCCTTCGCTTATCTGAAGAATCTACCCGTCGATTTTTTGAAAATTGACGGTAGCTTTGTCAAGAACATCGTAGAAGATCCCAATGATCTTGCCATCGTGAAATCGATCAACGAAATTGGCCACACAATGGGTAAGCAAACGATTGCGGAATGCGCTGAAAATAATGAAATCCTAGAACGCTTGAGTGATCTAGGCGTCGATTTCGCTCAGGGCTACGGTATAGACCACCCAAAACCGATCGAGGAAATCGGATCGATTACAACAAAGTAGTACAGGGGACTATGGCGCCTTGATAGAAGCTGGTATCACCCCACCAAGAATGAATTTATCTAAAAATTCTCTCGCCTTGATCCCTCCGGGGATTACACCAATTCAATAAAACTTTTGAAACAAATAATCCGGTATGTCACTACTGAACGATGCTTTTCGGGATTCGAATAGAAATCGAACAAATAATCCGCTTGAATAATCGTCGTAGCCGCTGGTTCTGCGTGCGGCGATGCCGCCGCCAATTTGAATATGAGGGTGCGCCAACCATACACCCTTGAATTCAAAATCATGCGCAAAACCATCCTGTGAGTTGCTTCGGTAGAACGGCGCACCACTGAATACCGGGCGGCCATCCAACGTTGCCTGCACTGCAGCACTATTTTGAACAGCGGCGTCCTGAGGAAACCACGGTGCCGCGGCTTCACGAAAATTTTGATAGCCCACCGCTATCCGCCCTTGCAACACGAATGAGCGGCCTTCGTCGGTTAAAAAATGCACGCCTACGCCCGTGGTCAATAAATGCTCCGGACTGAAATAGCCACCGTGACCCAACGTAAAATGATTTTGGTTTTGATCGAAATGCTGAAACGACACTTCAGGTCCAACACTAAAGTAATCGAAACCGGACAACCGGAAATCATAGCCTGCACCAACTGAAGCTACAGCCGTCCAATTGGTTTTAACGGCTTCCCCGTACAAAGCGGCAAAATCGATTAGCCCCGTTAAGGTCCACCGATTATCCAGATTCAGCAGCAACGGCAATTTAGCACCACTTCGAAGCACCCGACCCCACTTTCGGTCGCTATACGGATCGCGCAGTCCGGTATACGACAATATCGACTCGCGTACCGGCAGGGAATAGATTTCCGTACCCCACCGCCCCTGGGCAAATTCCTTGGAGAACCCGACTTGGAGTGTAGGACGCGGACTAACAACTCCGCCAATCGGTGTAATCCCCAAACGAATGTATGGCGTAGTCCAACCATCCCGAGCATAAGAAAGTTCGAAACTTTGGCCGCTGTGCAGCTGAGTCGTAAGTTCTTGTCGCAGTGGCCGTCCAGAATTTACTGTTATCGTACCGGGACTATGCACAACTGAAACATTGCGTGTACTGCACGACAATTGCAGCGGCAAAGATCCGATAGGCGCACAAGCCGGTGGAGTTTTGCTATCCAAATACATAGAGTCAAAGCGCAGTCCAAATCTATGTACCCGGTTATGAATAGTTACCCCATCAATGATCGGGATAATAGCCGTATCCAAACGATTCAGGCCCTTGTCACCGGATTTGTATCGATACAAGGCGCCTGCCGATAACCAGGGACTATCGATATTATCCAAGCCTGGAAATTCATCAGGTACTCGATCATGGGCTGCCAGAAAATGTTTGCGCCAATACAATTCCTGCCCGAAACGTTTATTTATCTGCTGCCCTATCGGCCCGACTGTATATTGTTCGGCAAGGTCGGGAAGACGTCCACGCTCGGCCTCTGCCAGGCTTAAGGCCCAACCTCTGGCCAAGTCCTGGTCGGGGCTGTCTTGATAAAGTCTCTCGAATGAAGCAGCGGCTTGTTGGAAATTGTTCTGGTGATAATCAACCCAGGCCAATACAGTTTTCGCCTGTCTACGGGAATCCAAATAGTCCAATGCTTCAGACGCTAAGACCCCAGCCTGATCATAGTGCTGCGCCTCGACCGCACTCCATGCGCGTTGCACAAGAATTTGTCCAAGCAAGGCCTTCCCACGCTCGGAACTCGCTGAAAAATTCCTTAGGGTTTGCTCTGCGCCGGCCAGGTCACCGCTGCGGCGCAAAGCCAGCGCCAACCCGTAGACCGCTTCTTCAACGCCGGGCATCCATAAGTCGGATTTGGTGAACCACGTTATTGCAGCTTGATCATGTTGGTTATTCAGAAAATACCAGCCCAAATGAACTGCCGCAGCCGCGTCTTGACTTGCGTCTACGCCAGCTATATACCGATCCAGTTGCCACTGGCTAATCGCCCGGCTGTCGCGCCGGTAGGCTTTCAAAAATTGCTGTTTGTCATAGTCGTAGCGGATCTGTCGCAACCGGCTTAGCTGTTGTGGAGATTCGACACCTTGCGCCGCGGATAACCACAGTGCGTCCATTGTCCCAACAGGTAAGTGTTGAGCAGCTTTCTGCAGCGTTGCTATTTTTTCCGCGTCGTTTTGACAGTGGCTCAAAATAGTTTGGTATTGGTTTACAGCCGACTTAACTTGGTTTGTGCGGGCGTAGGCTTCGGCAAGCATCCAAATCGCATCGATATGATCACAACTGAAATGTTCGGGGTTTCTACCCGCAAATGCGATCAGCGCATTCCAGCTCTCACTCACATAGGCTTGCTTCAGGAATCGTTTGTTTTGGGAAACCGTCATCCATCCAAGCAATTTCTTTGGTGCTTGCCACCCCGGATAGCGGGCTCGAAATAACTTGATTTTGGATTCCAGCGCCGAATATTGGTGGCGCTTGTACAGTCGCCACAACAAACCTTCGTCCGGACGATTTTGCGGCTGATTGACACGCCCCGACGGCTTCACCTGTGGCTGGGATGCAATACCACCTTGGTCGGCCGCGCCACCATCAACTTCCGGTG
>CAZVFR010000201.1:0-6699 GCA_964626505.1 uncultured Methylococcaceae bacterium | reverse complement strand
GGCATGGGCGAGGCGCCCCTCAGCGGTGGGGTGCGGCTCGACTAGCTTCAACTGGGCCTCCAGTTGAGGTGGCAGCAAGGCAAGTTGGGTATCCGGGTGGCTCAGACGGGGCAATTTATCGCCTTCGACAGTCTGCCGCTGTTCACCCTGGGGATATTGATCACGATTTGAACCTCCGTAGGTCCAATTGCTGGTATAAAGATTGTCACCATCGGAAAGCGGCTGCGAACCTAATCTGAGCCTATAGATCATCGCTCGTTGACCAGAACTGTTCCTGCGCGACTGCGCCGACCTTGGTATGTCTGCTGCTGTTTGTGCTCAAGCCTTGCGGGATGGCCCAGTGACCTCATAGCTGTATGAAATGGCCATAAGGTCGTTCAATTGTTGTTCCACAGCCCCTCGAACGGGGTTTAGGGAGCAATGGAACGTAAAACCCGGTTAAGCATCTTCGCCGTTGGGGTTGCGTAATGGCTGCAACTCGCCACGAGTAACCGCCTCATGAACTGCGAAGGAGTAGCGCCCCAACAGATTTATGTGCCGCTCATGAATGAACGGCGACAATCGTGCGACATCCTCATCCCGCACCGGATAGCCTTCTTGTCGTAGCTGGGTAAGTACTGCGTCGATGTAGATCGTGTTCCATAACACAATGATGTTGACCACCAAGCCGAGTGCGCCTAACTGATCCTCCTGTCCTTCCCGGTAGCGTTGGCGTAGCTCACCGCGTTTGCCGTGAAATACATTACGAGCGAGGCCGTGGCGCCCTTCGGTGCGATTCAGTTGTAACAAAATAGCCCTGCGCCGATTTTCGTCATCGATGTAGTTCAGGGAGTGGAGCGTTTTCTCGATTCGCCCAAACTCTGCTAGCGCTAGGGCCAATTGTGTCGGACGATCCCCGACCTGCAAGGTGTGCATGATGCCTGTAGCCGGCACCCGACTCAATTTAAGGGAACCGGCCAGACGTAACAGGTCATCCCAGTGTCTTGCAATTCGACCCAGGGAGATGGGGTTAATTAACCAAAAGAACGGTTTGTCTTCCACTTCTTCTGTATCCCTTACTATCAGCGGCTTACAGCTGAAAAAACGATTTCGAAATCGTCAATGATATTTTCGATAACTTCTTGAATGTTAATGATATCTCCTCTGTTGTAAAATTCATATCTTCCAATGAAGTTAATATGCTGCCATGCGACCGGGGAAAAACGTACGATTTCTTTTGTCTTTTCCGGATCAACCGAACAATAGTACTGATAAAGCGTTGACAGCAATGTCGCGTTATAAAAGATCACCGCACTTGCGATTAACCGGATTGATTCGGCATTAATGTCGAGTTCAATTTCATTCTTTCCACTCAGCATTCTGCCACCGCAGACTTTTGCAATGGTCGAGCTTAATTGGTGGTAAGATTCACTACGATTCAATGAGCCTTGAACAACTCCGCGGACTTCCTTGCTATCAATATAATCGAGTAAATAATCTGTCCTAATGATCTCGTCGAAGGCAATCAGTGCTTTTAGGGTCGGATTGGTTTTTTTGTAAGAAGATAATTTGCGAACAATTTGGCTTTGTGTTGTCTTTTTGAGTGCCAATGATGCCAATATTCTCAAGACATTATCCCACTCCTTGATGATGAGTGCTTTCTTGGCCTTTTTGCTGGGCCTAATCATCTGATGGTCATAATTTTCAACCGAATCAAAACACACCAGATGATTGTCTGATTTTTCCCACAACTGGGTAAACCGTGGCATAAAGCGATAACCGAACATATACATTAATGCGAAGTTAACGCGATTAATGCTGTGCATATCGCCAGAGACAGCCGTGATTTCAACATCCGAAGTGTTGCTTTCCACGATGTCTAACAAGTAATGACTTTCGTGCTGATTTGCGCCAATCACTTTAAGACAAATCGGGAGATGATTGGCATTGAGTGAGTATAAGACGACCCCTTTCGTCATCCCAAAATACTTTTTCGAATACCGTGATTTAATCGTGTGGTATTTCGTGACGAATTTTTGTCCGTCAACACTGGCGTGTACGCCGTAATCGGACAAATTATATTCGGAAAAAATAGGCAGTTTCGCCGTGTGATTCATAAGCACATCATTGGCCGCACAAAGTGTCTGATAACGAACATAGTTTTTGCTGACTCTATCGAGATCGTGCTCCTTAACATCGCTAATTGCTTTCATTTTTTTGGTTTCGATACCCGTGGCATTCGCGATTATGCAAGCGTGAATGGCCTCAAGATCAGGGGTTGATTTCGCATATTTCGGTTGAAGATGAACAAATGATTTCATAAATCCTGTTGCATCCGTGGCAAATTTAAGAATATCGCCAATACTTGAGACCCGGAGCTTTTCATAAAACGGGTTGTTAACCCCGTCATCCAGGCGTGTATACGGCAAGGTCCACTTAACCAACTCGCCTTGCTTGTTGTATTTGGGTTTTAGACTGGTATTTTCACCACGACGAATGTGTTGATTCACCCGGTCGTACTTATCGTCCAAATTTGATTGGAGCTGATTGAGTAACCCAACAATGTCCATCGATAGCAAGGGCATATTAAGCGCCTTCAAAATTTCCTGTTTGTGCTGAGCCCAGTGTTCAACGTCAATCAGTTCATCTTCCAGTGCACGATAGCAATGACTATCTTTGATGAAGCCCGTGCCGTCCGCTATGGCCTTTTTGAGCTGGTTATAAATCATGCATTCATAGCGGTCACCATCAACTTTTTTGAGCGTATGATTTTCATCATTTCGCACGGTGTACGTCAGGAATTTTTTCAGTGTTTGCGGAAAAAAACTCATTGGTACTTCTTGCTAACGATGTTGAAATCGTTTTTTCAGCTGTAGGCCGCTGATAGTAAGGGATACAGGAGAGACTGAAACCAATCCAGGATATGCTCAGATTCGGGGTACATGAAGTATTGTAAATCCCTCACGTTATCGGTACCGTCGGATAAAAAGATGATTTGTTGATTGGCTTGCATCCCTTGTTTTTCGAGGGTGTTCATTAAGCGGCGCTGGGGATTTTTATCTATTTTCTGGACGAAACCAAAGCGCTTCGACGGTTGGGTTTTTGAAAATGATTTCCCGGCAATGACTTCGAGATGGGTGCTCTTTTCATTCCAATTTCGGACGTAACCGCCATCGATGCCGACGGTCATTGGTTTATCGGGTTTTGGCAAATTTCCCCAGTCTCTCGGGCAATCCGATAAATGATCCGGTTTGCCTTCGAGTTCTGTCTCCAGACGTTTCGCGACATTGTGCAAGTGATTTCGTACGGTCGCGGCGTTTAATGATTGATTCACTGGCAATACATCGCGCAACAAGTCTGCTGTTAAACCATACGACATCACAGCGATGCCCATTTTGTCTCGATGTATTGTAATTCAGGGCTGGTATGCTCAGGCAGCCATTCGTTTAACAGACTAAATGATCTTGTCAATGAATTATCACATGCGCAGTGATAGAGACGCAGGCTTGGGATTGCAATAATGCCAAATAGGGTCCGGAACTGAAGGGTGTGATAGCCTTTGACTCTACGTTTCTTCCGGCAACACGGGCAATCTTGATGCGCTTTCGAATAGGGGGTTTGCGTGAAACCCCTCCAAAAGTACCAGTAGTCATGCTATAAACAGTGATGATCCAGGATCTCATCAAGCTCAACATTAAAATCATTCGGCGTCTTTTGCTGAATGGGCTCACGATTAGGCCACGCCTTGACTATTCTGGATACTGTATCAAATCCGGCAACCCCCATGGGTTCACCAATGATCCAGGTAGGCACATTTAGATCTCTGTATTTCAGGTACATTTTGCGCGCGTAGTTCTCAAAATCGCCCGTTGTTGTCGCATCATAGGCAAAAATCAACATCGCGGCGGTTGCGCCACACCGGTCGCACGGCATCAGCTTGCTTTCCACAACCTCACTGGGTGTTTTCGGGCTTACCGGTTTTGGAATCACAAATTCCTCTTGGTGATCTGAACCTAACACTGATTACAGGGCTTCCGTGACTTGTTCACTGACAGGTCGAAAAATGGTCAGACGCGTCTCTGTCATGGGATCCGATGGATCACCAGCCACTTCACTGGCGACATGGCACTGGCCACCGGGTAAATTCTGTCAGATGATTCTGCCTAATTCACCCAAGGTATTGTGCCGAAAAGTATATGCCCAGTGGCCTTCCAATCGTTGTTTCTTAACAGTCACTTCAGGAGGTAATGAAAAATTCATCGGCATGCTACCCCAGATCGACTAGGCGCGTTCTGACGCAGGAAGCCAGCGATATAAGGTCGGTACGGATACACCCAAATTATGAGCCACCTCTTTGGGAGGAACGCCGTTGGCTAATAGTTGCTTGGCTGATTCGATTTTACTGTCGGTCATCGTTCGCTTGCGACCTCCCCGACGGCCAAGTCGGCGTGCCACTTCCAATCCTGCCCGTGTGCGCTCTACCGTGAGTTCCCGCTCCATCTCAGCAAGGCTTGCCATGACGTGGAAGAAAAACCGCCCTGAGGATGTTCCGGTATCGATAGAATCGGTCAGACTTTTGAATTGAATACCTTGCTGGTGGAAATTGGTAATCAGATCAACCAGGTTTTTGACGCTACGGCCGAGCCGGTCCAGCTTCCAAACAACCAGGGTATCGCCTTCACGTAACATATCCAATGCCTTGGTTAAGCCGGGACGTTCAGCACGGTTACCACTGAGCTTGTCGTCGAAAATCCTCTGGCATCCGGCATGAGTCAGGGCTTCGACCTGAAGGCTAACATTCTGATCTTGCGTCGAGACCCGCGCATAGCCGATTAACATGGCTAGTTTTTCCCTGGATCGTTATTTGCCTGCAGGAGCATCTCTGTTTGCGCCTGCAACATGGGTAGATCATTCTCGAGGGTCTTCCAGACGATCGTTAAATCGACCTTGAAGTAACCATGGGACAAGGCGTTGCGCATCTCGTAGGCGGCAGACAGCGGCAGTTCAGGGTGGGTCGTCGCGAATTCTGGATAGTAGCGCTCAATATTGCGGCTTGCCTCGCCGATCACTTCGAGATTGCGGATCACCGCATCCTGCGTCATCTCGTTCTGGAGGAAAGTCGCTTCATCGATATCCTCGGTATATCGATCGCTTGCAGGATATGCTCGAGATAGCCCAACAGACGAGCTTCATCCTTCATACGGGGATGGCTTCCGCGAGCACGGCCTCACGGAACGTGTCAGGCAACGCCATCGGCGTGAGTACATCCACCGGCACGCCGAGCAACGCACGTAACTCATGACGGATTGCCCCAATATCGAGCAGTGTCGTCTCGGGCGAGGGGTCAATTAAGAGATCCAGATCACTGGCATCAGTATCGTCTTCGTGTGCGACCGAGCCAAACACCCGCACATTGCTGGCCCGGTGTGCTTCGACCACGCGCCGGATAGCAGCGCGATTGATACGCAATGCATCAGAAGGTTTCATGGCTATCTCCGTTCTCAAAACTCATTGAAACGATAATATATTGAGAATATTATTTCAAGACATGTTTTTGAGAAGGCTAAAGCCTTGGTTCTGCGTGCTGCCAGAACCGTATGCGGAGGCTTATCAAAAACCTCCGTTTTCAATAAACTTAAAACGATGCCACGAACTACACGACGGCTGTCAATTTTAACGTCCGATGAAATTCGAGGACTGTTTGGCATTCCCTGCTTATCACCTGAAGAATACGATATTTATTTCTCACTTGATCCTGCTGAAACCCGACTATTTGAATCGTTGCGCTCTCCCAACACCAAGCTGCTCTTTTTACTGCAGCTGGGTTATTTCAAAGTCAGCCATCAATTCTTTGTGTTCTCCTGGCAGGAAATTTCGGTTGAGCGGAATTATTTGGTGGCTCGCTACTTCCCGCAGGAAACACTACCCGAGGTGTTACCGAGTAAGAATACGCGCTTATCACAACAAAAAATGATCCTGCGCTGCCAACGATACCGTGGCTTTGGCCAAGCCGAACACCATTTCTTATCTGATAAAGCCAGGCATCTTAGCAGAATTCATGCTCAGCCACGCTTCTTGTTAACGGAGCTCTTTCGAATATTGGAGACAGAACGAATAACAGTACCGAGTTACAGCACCTTCCAGAAGATCATCAGTCTGGCCACGACCGATGAACAGCGGCGGCTAAACGCGTGTATCCAGCATCAGGTTCCTCAATCGATCAAAAATGCGCTTAACGAGCTACTGACCGTTGATGGCTCCTTTTATCATTTGACAGCACTGAAGAAACGCGCCAAGGATTTTAAACTCAATCAAATCCGCCAGGAGATCCAGAAACACTCATCGACCGGTCAATTGTATGAATTTTCTCGCGCACTGTTTTGAACAAATTAGCGATAACTTGATTACCAGCTTCATTCATCAGGTCATGACCACCGCGCAAGAAGCGTATCAGATCAGTCAGCAGCAGTTCAGCGACTACAATCTGGAGCATCGGCAACAGTTACAACAAACCGGTATGATCGTTGGTCTATTTGTTGATGAATCGATCGATGAGACGCTTCCATTTGGGGAAGTAAAACAGCGCGCCTTTGACATTATCGACGAAGAGCACATCAAGCAAATGGTCAATTACCTGACCGGAAAAAAGCTTAATCGCCTTCACTACGAATGGTCTCATATCCAGCACCTCTCTCGAAAAATAGCCATCAACATCAGGCC
>CAZVFR010000200.1:0-6743 GCA_964626505.1 uncultured Methylococcaceae bacterium | reverse complement strand
ATTCCGCCTGGGCTACGACAGACGGAATAGTGATTACCATTTCCCCCATAGTGCCTTCAGTACTGATGCCATCATCCCAAAAACCCAAATTGGGGTTGTACGCCCAAACCCTCGGAATTTTTCAAATACCAGTGAATACAGAGCGGGCATTGGAAAAATATTTCTTGGTACTAATGATAAGTCATTGAATATAACATCATTAATATTTTCAGTACAACTTCAATATAATCCACATTGAAACGATTTTACCCAACATAAAATTGCAGTAACACATTGATTTTATATGGAATGGGAAAATTCCGAGGGTTTGGGCTTAGAACCCCAAAAACTACACCCCACTTTTTTATGCTCCCCATTTTAATCCGGAGAAAAGCGACTTATCTTGCAGCTAAAGCCGCTCATCCGAGTCGATGGAGTCAAGCTATTCGTAATTGGGACTGGTGCTCACAGGTCTGTCTTAATCCTGATAAAACGTATCAAAAACCGATTCATTCACCTGGCCAATCGGTCCATTAACTTTTTTAATTTATGCGACAACCGCTGACCGCCATGGAAAGCGAAGCGAAGGCGGATAGTCCCCGGTAGCGATCAGGCCGCACTGTTTTTCCGTCGTGGGAGGTACGAGCGCCAGAGGAAAAACAAAGTAGGCATCCGAACAATCGCGTCCAGCCATTTGAGGGAGTGCTGCGTAGCCAGCGCCGAGCCTGCGATGGTGTGGCGAAGCGGCACGGACGCAGGGCGGTCGGGGCATAATGGTTGTCGCGTTGGCGAGTCGATTTTGGTTGACTGGGATGTCCCAAAATCTATCACGAGGTAGCGACACGCTTGTAAGGACTTAAACTGGCCACAAGTCCCGGGGTAATTGTAAAACCGTCCTGTGCCATGGCATTTAATACATCAGTCAAATCGACCACATTTTGTAACATGACCGCATTGGCGATTACATCCAAATATTTCATTCGTTTTAACTGTTCTACGGGATCACCACTCTTGATGACAGTGCCGCCGAAGGCAATCCAGTCCATAAAATCATGAAAAGACTCGATCTTCGTCGTCTCAGCACGAATGCCGAAACGAAAGTCAGGTTCGGAAATATACCGCAGTAAAAATAATGTGCGTTCTACGCGCCCTAACTCTCGAAAAGCGCGATAAAGTTTATTCTTTCGGCTTCGCGTGCCAAGCCTGCGTAGCAACATTGATGGCAGAACCTTTCCAGCCTGAATTGAAAGAACCACCTGCAGCATGTCTCGAATATGACGCTCCATGAATTCCCAGTCCACGACATCTGTAAACAGTTCGTCGATATGCTGGTACTTGACGTTATTTGTAGGCCCAGTGCCCACGAAGCTGTGCAAAACGGCAAGATTTTAACCACGAACCGAAATATCACCGTTTTTTAATCGGTCAACAGTCGCGACGCCGACATTAAAATGGCGTGCGATAGCTCGGATACTCACCCCTTCATCCAACATTCGCATAACTTCGCTTTGCTGATGGGTAGTGAGCTTAGGTTTGCGGCCGAATTTGACACCTCGAGTTTTCGCAGCAATGCGACCTTCTTCAGTACGATCGCGGATGAGGCTACGTTCTAACTCGGAAAGCCCTGCAAACACTGTCAGCAAAAACTTTCCCATGGAGCTTGTTGTATCTGCCCAAGGTTCTCGCAGTGACTGGAACTCAGCGCCATATTCCTCCAACGTCTTTGTAATTTCAAATAGATCATGTGTTGAACGCGCCAATCGGTCAAGACTGGTAATGATGAGCGTGTCTCCTTTGCCGATCACCCGCAACATGCGGGAGAGCTGTGGCCGTTTTCGGTCAGCACCGGTCAATTTTTCCTCGTATATCTTTTCGCAATTCGCTTTCAGCAGCTGATCGCGTTGGACTGACAAATTTTGCCCAGTCGTCGAGACACGCGCATAACCCATTATCATATCAAAACCTTCATTTTTACTTCCCAGTTACGGAACGGAATAACGGAAACTGCAACCATCTGATTTCCCTTGTTTAAAAATTCGTTCCGAAATTTATAAAATCCGGAACATCCGATGTCGCTAGCGGGGCGGGCGCTATAAAGATACTCGATCATTTGTGTTATCCGGAATATCATGCTGCCAAAGGTATTTCATCCAGCGGCAATCGGTGTTCCATATCGAGTTCGAAAGTTCCATAAGGATTGAAGTGGCTATGCGGAAGTGGTGAGAGCGCAGCCATGTCACGTTCGGTCATGCGTTTTCGCCAGTCCGATTCGTTCAAGATTTGTTGGATCATCAACGTATTGATATAAACAAGGCTGCCTTGCAGTAAATGCAGCGCGAGGACAGAGATTTCCTGATCCTCTAGTCTATTGGTCGCCATTTCGCCGCCCTTGCCAAAATAGATAAAGCCGTTTACGCCGTTCCAGCGTTCGATAACATTCAGACCTGTGTTAATTTCCCGGCGTAGCACTTCTGACGACAGGTAATTGCACAGAAAGATAGTTTTCACTGCTTTCCCGAGCTCGATGAGCGCGGCATAAGTTGGATGTTGTATGTTGCTACGTGTGAAACGCCGCAGGATGGCTTCGGGTTCTGCCGTGCGCTTCCCTAAGGCCGTTGCAAATTTAATCAATTCATCATATTGCTGAGCGATGAGTTCCCAGTTGATGGCCTTAGTGGCGAAGATTGGCTCAAGATTTGGATAAACCTCTCGTGAACCCGTATTAATCGGCGCCAGTTTTAGTTTGTCGATCCCCTTAAAACGAGGCATCAGAGAAAAACCTAAAAGATGGCAAAAGGCGAAGGCAACGACACTCTGACCATGACTATCGACATATTGCCGATTGACTTCCATCTCGGTGCAGTGATGCAGTACGCCTTCTATCATCGAGGCGACTTCTGATGATGAGCAACGTTTCAGTTGGGAGTAGATACACGCTGCGTTTTCGTCGACATGCCAGTAGATCATGACACCTCGCCCGCCATAACGTACATGCCATTCAGTCATGAGGTTTTGATCCCAAGCTTCAAATTGTGTGGAGTCAGACGCACAAGCTGTCGTAGCTTCGCCCCATATTTCCGGTAATCGTGCCTGAAATGTTCCGTTCACAACTCGCCTTATCGCGTCACGTAAACTGTCCTTATTTATATAGCGGCGACGTGTATGCAGGAGTTCTTTGTAGCTTATTCCCTGTCGCCCGGATGCGAGGCGCTTTAATCCTGCATTCGTGCCAAGCCCATACAGTGTGAGCAACAAACGCCTCAAGACCTCGTTGGGTTCAGTGGCCTCTCGCGAGGCGGCGGAGGAGAACGCTTTAGTGAAGCCAACCCTGAAATCAGTTTCCTTGAGCACATCGAGCAAGCTTGTTGCTGGCCACCGGTTACTCAACTCGTGTTTCAAGACTTCCAGATTAGGCGGGTCGGACTGCGCCTCCAGTCGCGCAACAGAAATAGTCGGTTTATTCCCTCTGTATTTGATCCTTACGTTACGGTTACGTGGGAGATTCTCGTTAAAACGACACAACGCCTCGGCCATTTTATCTTTGGTTTGCGCGATAAAGGCTTCTGGATCGGTTGGCCAATTTAACGCAGCATAGTAACCGTCTCGGTTTGTCTCGAAATCGCCGGGTACATCCTCGTCTGGGTTGCGGAAACGATC
Organism: uncultured Methylococcaceae bacterium; assembly: GCA_964626505.1. GTDB lineage: Bacteria > Pseudomonadota > Gammaproteobacteria > Methylococcales > UBA1147 > CAZUGA01. The sequence continues at coordinate 3,107 of CAZVFR010000200.1, read as the reverse complement.
CGCACCTATTACCCAAATTTCTTTGCAGCGCAACTTTTCTCGAAGCGCATGCAACACACAAATTTCATAATTGATGCGATTGATCCGCTCTGTTCCGTCTGGCGCTTTTTCGATGACGATCTCACGCCATTTGTTGCGCACAACACCCTCGATAGGAACCGCATCAACAGTAAAATATTGTTCTCGAGAATCCTGGCATGCCTTGATTACTTCAATGGCATCCAGGGTCGTTCGCCAAGCCGCATTGTTTGAACGAAATTCTAATACATCGAGTATGCGTGGCAGCATCCGCCGATAATGATGCGCATAGGAAGACCGGATCTTTTTATAGATCTTCTCCACATAGGCTGGCCCGCTTGAGCGAAATTCCTTCACCAGCTGTTCGATCGTTTGCTCACTTGCTACGGGGAATACTACATCTCGAACAGTGCCATCTGGATCATCCAATACAGCCTCGGCTATGCGGAATAAAATGTTGGTCTTACTGTGTACTTTGGTGATGCTGTTAACCAGCTCTTTGACTATTCTGCGTTCTGACCGAGCTGAAATTTTATGGATGACCTGGATAAGCAGATCGATAAGACTATCGATGATCTCGCCTTCACGTGGGACGCAATAAAAAACGAGCAGTGGATAACGTATCTTTTGGGGATGACGGCGAAGTTCCCAAGCATTTTCCGTCACCGCTCGTTGCCGATAACGTTTGATCAGCTTTGAGTTGATGCTACGCAAAACGCCATTTGGAATACCAATGGCGCGGAGGACCTCAAGTCGATCTATGGTTTGCAATACGCTTTTCAGACTCACTGCGCCCATATCAGCGGAAAGCTGGGAAAATTCGACTACACCTTCCTTGTCTTCAAGAATACCGTCAAGTTTTGCGCGGGTGGTTTTATTTAAACGATTGTAAATGGTTTGAAATAGCTGTTCCTCGAACTCACGCTCAGTGGATTTAATGATTCGTTCTAACCGATAACCTCCAGGCCGATCATATTGATTTTCAAGAAGCCATGCCGTAACCAGCTCGTCCAGATAAGCCCTATTCGGTACCTCTGGTAATATCTTTTCAATCAGCCATTTTCGGAAAACGACTTCGGCGCGTTTACCAAACGGTTCAATATCGAGATATAAAATTATTTCTCGTCGATGCTGGCGACCTGATCTGCCATTACAATCGTAGTCCTCAAGACCGTCTGTTGGCGCATCAACTTGAAAACTTAAGAACTCTAGGATCGTACTCGCGATTTCCTGCATACATTTTGGAAAGCGAGCGTAAAGTTGATAATGTTTTAACTGGATAGCAAGAGCTAAACGACCCAGCGCCGCCTTACCCTTGAGAAGAGATCGGTCATTATCACTCAATAGCCAATGTTCACTAAGATCAGCTTCTGTCCAGACCTGTTTCATCTTGCAACTCCCCGCAGAAAATATAACGGAACATATATGCGGAACGAGTCTAACTTGTAATGTTAGGTCAAAACAAGTCTCTCAAACAAAATCTTGCCGTTTTGCACAGCTTCGTGGGCACTGGGCCGTCTGCTTGAGGATTCATCATTTTTCTATCTGACCGCTATCGACTTGCGTAACCCATCATGCTACCCGGCGCGAAGCGGCGGTTAAAACGGCCAGCGTTGACGCACTTGGTATGTGTACCTATAATATACTGTACATTATTCAGTACCTGTACGCTTTGGAGTTATTATGGATGCTATTAGCTATACCGCTGCCCGCGCTAACCTTGCCCGCACAATGGAGAAGGTTTGCAATGATCACGCTCCCGTAATCATAACCCGTAAAAGTGAATCACCCGTGGTTATGATGTCCCTCGAAGATTATCAAGCGATGGAAGAAACAACCTATTTACTTCGTTCTCCCGCAAATGCTAAGCAGCTATTAGAATCCATCGCTGAACTTGACGCAGGTAATGGTATCGAAAAAGAACTCATTGAATGAAATTAATTTTCTCCTCCATAGCTTGGGAGCACTACCTGTATTGGCAAGCCACGGATAAGAAAATAGCGAAACGAATTAACACTCTTATCAAAGATATTCAGCGCTCACCGTATGCAGGCATAGGTAAGCCTGAACCATTAAAACATGGGCTCTCCGGTTACTGGTCTCGACGCATTAACGATGAACATAGAATCGTTTACAAACACCAAACGGATGCTATTCTGATCGCACAACTTCGCTACCACTACAGCACATAATGTCGTGGCTAAGCCGCTGCTTACCCTCTAGTGAGAAATCGAGACTAACTTACCTCTTGCTGATAATGCGTATCAATATACCGTTCAACAATAACCTGAAATTCTTCAGCAATGTGGTCGCCTTTTAAGGTGACCGTTTTCTGGCCATCTTCATAAACTGGGGCAACCGGTGTTTCACCCGTGCCGGGCAAGCTGATTCCGATGTTTGCGTTTTTGCTTTCGCCGGGTCCATTTACCACACAGCCCATTACCGCTACATTCATATCTTCCACACCGCTGTATTGATTGCGCCATTCGGGCATTTTATGACGAAGATAGCTTTGAATGTCCTGGGCCAGTTTTTGGAAATAGTCGCTGGTCGTGCGGCCGCAGCCCGGGCACGAAATGACCATCGGGGTAAACGATCGAAGACCCATGGTTTGCAGGATCTCCTGTGCGACAATAACTTCCTGGCTACGATCGCCGCCCGGTTCAGGTGTTAGCGAAATGCGTATGGTATTGCCTATCCCTTGTTGGAGTAGTATTGCCAGGGCAGCGGTCGAACCAACGATGCCCTTAGAGCCCATGCCCGCTTCTGTCAGACCCAAGTGCAGTGCGTAGCGGCAGCGCTGTGCCAGGCTTTGGTAGACGGAAATCAGTTCCTGGACGCCGCTCATTTTGCAGGATAGGATAATCCTGTTGCTAGGCAGGCCCAAGGATTCGGCCTGGCTGGCGCTTTCCAGAGCTGAAGTTATTACCGCTTCCCGCATGACTGCAGGGAGTTCATCGGGTTCTTTCTGTTTGGCGTTTTCATCCAATAACCGGGCTAACACACTCTGATCCAAGCTACCCCAGTTAACGCCTATACGTACGGGCTTTTCGTAGCGACAGGCGAATTCGATCATCTGCGCAAATTGG
>CAZVFR010000199.1:2008-6782 GCA_964626505.1 uncultured Methylococcaceae bacterium | reverse complement strand
GTCCGTGAGACAGTCATGGATGGTCTGAGCGACCAGCGGATGATCCGGGACTTCTCGATCACCGCTAAGATTTTCCTGACAGGCAAATTGTTCCGGGAATATACTGCTTATCAAATCGTCGGATCGCATCCGAATCAAGTACGGCGGTGTTTTCTTGCCCCCTTGGAAACGCTTGATGGCCAATGCACAGGTACAATTCCACCGCCAGCGTATTGCAAACATTGGCGCATCGAGCAAGGCCTGCACCAAAATATCGCGAATTGATGCCGAGTGCAGATAGCGCGAGACTTCAGCCAAGTCAAAGCTTTGCGATGTGCCCAAAGACAAGATAATTGCGTTTTCAGTTGCCGCGGCTTGCAATTCGAAGTTGAATGTGCGACAGAACCGCTTACGCAAGGCAAGGCCCCAGGCGCGGTTAATACGGCTGCCAAAGGGTGTATGCAGGATTAACTGCATACCGCCGGATTCATCAAAAAATCGTTCCAGTACCAAGGTGTCGAAAGTTGCGACCGCGGTAAGCGAAACTTTGCCAGCCGCGATATAGTTGACTGCTTGCTGGGCCGCGTTGTGTCCAACACTCAGTTTATTTACCAACCAATTAACAACATCTTGATTATCGCTGGATTCGTTGCTGCAGCGTTGAGCAATATCTTCGCGAAGCCTTGCGAATGCAAACGAGAGTTCCGTGCTTCGTCCAGGCGCTTCACCGAACCAAAATGGGATACTGGGGGGTTGGTTTTGAGCGTCCGCGACGCGCAGGTTGCTAGCTTCGATGCGCAGTACTCGCCAACTGGTGTTGCCTAGCTGAAATATATCGCCGGCGAGACATTCAATCGCGAAATCTTCATCAACGGTTCCGATAAATTCGCCGCTGGGTTCAAGAATAACCCGATAGTCAGCGTTGTCTGGGATAGCGCCCCCACAGGTGATGGCTGTGAGTCGGGAACCCCGGCGCGGAGCGACACTTTTATTGCTTGTATCACGGTGCAGATACGCGCTACGGCGCCCCTGTTGGGTGCTGTAGCCTTCGCTTAGTAGTTGTATAATATGATCAAATTCGCAACGCTGCAGCGACGCGTAGGGCGCTGCACGGCTTAAACACCGAAATAAATCATCCTCGTTCCACTCTTGGCATGCGACCATCGCGGTTATTTGCTGAGCCAGTACATCCAGGGGTTTGAGCGGTATTACACAGCGATCCAATTCACCGAGGCTAACCGCGTCCAGAAGAGCCATGCATTCGAGCAGTTCGTCGCGCGTTGTTGGAAATAAACGCCCCTTTGGAAGTCCACGTAGACTATGGCCGGAGCGACCCACGCGTTGCAGAAAGGTTGCGATTGAGCGGGTTGATCCGATTTGGCAAACCAGGTCGATATCGCCAATATCGATACCAAGTTCCAGCGATGCGGTTGCGACCAGTGCTTTTAGCTTGCCTGATTTGAGCCGGGATTCCGCGTTTAGTCTTTGATCTTTGGCTAGGCTGCCGTGATGCGAGGTGATCTGGTCTGAGTCCAGGAGATCGCTCAATGCATGCGCGATTCGTTCGGCCATGCGCCGCGTATTAACGAATATCAGGGTTGTTTTATGGCTATTGATCAGCTGTACAAGTTTAGCGTAAATTTCCGTGGCGGCCTGGCCGGATAATAAGGCTTCTAGCGGTGAGTCCGGGATTTCTATTGCCAGATCCAGTGGTCGGGCATGCCCCGAATCGGTGATGGTGCATTCAGATAAGTTGGTTTTGTTGCCGATTAGAAACCGTGCGATAGCCTTGATAGGGCGCTGAGTTGCGGACAAGCCTACACGGGTCAATTTGTGTTGAGTGAGGTGTTCCAAACGTTCCAGAGACAATGCAAGATGCGATCCGCGCTTGCTACCCACTACGGCGTGTATCTCGTCGACGATCACGGTACGCACGGTTTTGAGCATACGCCGACCGCTATCACTGGTGAGTAAAATATACAATGATTCCGGTGTGGTAACCAGAATATGCGGTGGACGTTTGGCCATTGCGGTGCGGGCCGACGCCGGTGTATCACCGGTACGCACCTTCGCCTGTATCAACACGTCGGGGTGGCCCAGTTCCAATAATCCGGTTGATATGCCTTCGAGAGGTTGTTCCAGGTTGCGGTGTATGTCGTTGCTTAGTGCTTTGAGTGGAGAGACATAGAGAATATGGGTTTCGTCTGAAAGGCCCGAGTCTAAGGCGTTTCTAACCAATTGATCGATTGCCGCGAGAAATGCAGCCAGAGTTTTTCCAGAGCCGGTAGGCGCGGCGATCAGCGTATGACGGCCCTCCAAAATAGCCGGCCAAGCGGCGTCCTGGCACGGGGTAGGTGCTTCGAATTGGCTTTGAAACCAAGTTGATATCGCAGGATGAAAGCGTTCTAAAATCATCCGCCAACCTTACCTAAAATAATCGGTCTGGCCAAGTGATACCCTTGTTTAGCTAAGCTTTGATGGATTTTTGGGAATTTGATCGAAGCCTAAACAGAGCAATCCACCTTATCTAAACCAATATAAAGTCGAAGTATTTTGGTATGATGGAGCCCGATAAACTTTATAATTACAGTTTAAATTAGGCTCTGTTCGCGTTTAATGTCGGTTTTTCGTATAAGGCCAGTAAATAAGCCATTTAAGGAATATCTACACAAGGCGTATTTACTGCGTACCAACAACGAACGCGAACAGAGCCTTAAATTAATAACAAAGCTTCGGCCAGGGACATAGTATTGAGCCGAACTCATAGGTGGCAGGCGTGTATCTTTTTACTCTACTGGTATTTTTCTGCAGTTTCTTATATGGGCTGAGCGCGGTACTTTGCAAATATGGTTTGCAACACAATGTTGACTTGCGGCGCCAGTCATTCAAATCAATTTTGCTGTTTTTGGTCAAAAACAAAATGTGGTTGGCCGGGGTAGTGCTGAGCTTTGTGACGAATATTGCCGTCATAGAGCTGCAAACGGTACTCGATGTTTCTGTTGTGTATCCTATTTTGAATTTTTCCTATATTTTCGTTTTGTTGTTGGGCTACTATTTTTTGAACGAGATACTGAACTCAAAACAGTGCCTAGGTGTGGTTACGGTAATCATCGGAACGGCTTTGATTTTGTTCATTGAGAGTCCCACCACCGGTCAAGAAGCTGATGTTTGGAACTTGGCATTAGTCAGTGTTATTTCGATCTTAACCATCACATGCCTCGTTTATATGGTTTACAGGCGGAAGTCGGAAAACTACGAGATTGCCTATGCGATATGTACGGGGTTATCGCTCGGCATGGTGCAAATCTTTATCAAGGCGAATACTAATCTCGTTACAGCTGAATTAGGCCATTTTTCCATCTTTTCCATGGACAGCGTAATATATTTCTTTACGCTTTGGCCGTTTTTAATGTTGATGCTGTTCAGCATCGTCGGTTGGATTTGTACACAAATCACCTACTCACATGGGGATGTTTCGGTCTCGGTTCCGTTGTTCGCAGTAATCCAAAGTGTTGTGACCTTAATCATCGGATATTTTGTGTTCGGAGAACAGATGGGACTGCAAAAGATTGCCGGTACCGTGACCATTGTGTTGGGTGTTGTGATCGTAATTTTATCCTCTACTAATGAAGTCGAGATGGAAACCGCGTGAAGCGGAATCCTTCACGCCCAAAAGAAAATACCGCTATGTCGGACCAACTTAATAAGAAACTTTTTGCTTATATCGGAGCATTGTTGAGTGTAGTGATCGTCGTTATCGCGCTGACGGTCATGTATCATACACTGCAGAAAATTAGTTTTTCAGACGTCTTACAAAGTTTGGAATCCTTGTCATTCTTCTCGATTTTGCTCGGCATTATAATCACGGCGCTGAGCTACTTCGCTATCACGGGCTACGATGTCGTGGCGCTGAATCACATTGGCCGTCAAATACCTTATCCTCGAGCAGCTTTGTCGGCGTTCTTGGCGTCAACCTTTGGTAATAATATCGGTTTTGCGGTTCTGACCGGAACCTCCATACGCTATCGAATCTATGCGCCAATGGGATTGTCGGCGATGGACATTGCCGGCGTAAGCATGATGTGCGCGCTGACAACAATGCTCGGCATGGCGGTCATTTTTTCACTGACCATGATTCTGCAAAGCGAGGAAGCGGCCGAAACCGGCTTTCGATTGGGCGTCGGCTATATGCAATTTGTCGCTGTTATTATTCTCACTGCGATTGCGTCGTACCTGGTCTATGCCAACTACAAACCCGTGACTTTGCGAACCGCGAGTTTGTCCTTTAAGCTTCCTTCGACCAAAACAACGCTGATACAGATCGCTCTGGCAACAACAAACCTGACTCTGGTGGGCACCTTGATATACGTGTTGTTGCCCGATGGCGTCGATACCAGCTACATCGCTTTCCTCAGTGTATTTGCGCTCGCTCTAATTGCTGGAAGCGCGAGTAATGTTCCGGGTGGGATTGGTGTTTTCGAGTCGGTCATACTGGTCGGTCTTCCGCAAATTCCACCGGCTGCTTTACTGGGTTCGATTATTTTGTTTCGCTGTATTTATTATCTGAGCCCGCTGGCTATCGCCGCGGTTCTGCTGGTTTACCATGAAGTCAGCAAACAACAGGGCCGCATGGAAGAACTGCATGAATCGACATTGGACGTGCTGGACGAAGTCGGTCCGCAGATTATGGCCATGCTGATACTGTTGGCGGGTGTGATTCTGCTGTTTTCAGGGTCGATACCGGCCGGATTCGATCGGGCCGAATCGCTTACTTCTGTGCCCTTGCTGACGGTTG
>CAZVFR010000199.1:0-1998 GCA_964626505.1 uncultured Methylococcaceae bacterium | reverse complement strand
GAGATGGTACTCGACTCATATGAAAAGGGCAAGGGTAACACATTAAAAGGAGGTTACTTCCGTGCCCTTGCTGACGGTTGAATTTGCTCATTTGCTGGGAGCCGCAGCCGGAATTGGCTTGATCATTGTCGCGCGTGGGATTACCCGGCGGTTGACCGCGGCGTTTTATTTGGCGCTAAAACTGCTTGCCCTCGGTATCGTAACTTCGTTACTGAAAGGCTTCGGTATTAAGGAGGCCATCGTTCTTAGTGCGATTCTCGGGGTGCTTTGGTATACGCGTTCTGAATTTCGTCGTTCAGCATCTTTGTTTGACGAAGGGTTTACGGTGGAATGGGTCTCGCTCATTTCTGTTCTATTGGCGGTTACCATATGGTTGGGACTGTTCTCTTTCAAAGGCATTCCTTATTCGGGTTCGCTTTGGTGGACTTTCGAGTTCGACTCGGATTACTCACGCTTCCTGCGTTCCTTGCTGGTGGTATTTGGCATCAGTGGCGCGGTTACATACTACAATCTTATGCGTCCGGATCCCGTGCCTGGGCTCCCTGAAGCCGCGATTCTGGAACGCGTTCGGCGCATATTGCAATCGACTAATTCCAATTATGCAAATCTCGTCTTGCTCGGCGACAAACGCCTTCTATTCAGTGATTCCGGAGACTCGTTTCTAATGTATCAGATTCAGGGTAAGAGTTGGGTTGCGTTGGGTGACCCGGTTGGCCCGGACGGGGAACATGCGGAGTTGATATGGTCGTTCAGGGCACTTTGTGATCGCTATGGTGCCTGGCCGGTATTCTACATGGCTGATGAAAGCAAACTTCCGATCTATGGTGAACTCGATCTTTCGATCGAACGCATGGCTGATGAAGTCGTCATGCCATTGGAAAAATTTATGCTTACAGGTGCCATGCAAGCCGAATTGATCGATGTACACAAACGGCTGGAAAAACAGAATGCTAGGCATGAAATCCTAAGCGGCGAAGAATTGAGCCAGGTGATGCCGGAATTACAAAAGGTATCAGACGATTGGTTGTCCTTGACGCGAACCGAAGAAATGGGTTTTTCAAGAGGTTTTTTTGATACTTATTATGTGCGCAATTTTTCCTGTTCTATCGTTCGCATTGAATCTCAGATCATGGCTTTCGCGGTCATGTGGACAACACCTGACAATAAGGAAATTGGACTGGATTTAATGCGCTACCGCTCGGACGCGCCCAAAAATATAATGGATTACCTCATCATAGAGACCATGTTATGGGCAAAAGAACAAGGATATCATTGGTTTGACCTCGGTATTGCTCCACTTCCCGAATTAAAGCACCATCCACTCGCACCGCTTTGGCATAGAAGCAGCGTGCTGATGTACGGGCAGAGTTACGCGAATAATGACGCATCGCAAGAAGAACATTATAAACCCGTGTGGCGACCGAAATATCTTGTTTCTCCGGGTGGCATAAAAACACCCAGAATTCTTCGCGATATTAACCGCCTGATTTCTCAACGAAATGTACATACTCGTTCCGAAGAAAACGCTGTTTAGCCGGTCTGTAAAGCCACACCAGGCAAACCCATCGCTATAAAATCATTGCCGCGAGTCTCGAGGAACGGAATACCGCTATTGTGGCAACCTTCGAAATTGGTGCTTGCAGTTATCGGGAGATAGCGCCACATTTTGGTATCCACTTGGCGACTTTATACCGCGTGCCTGAGTTTGTTCATAGTTATTAAAAATATTATTATTCAGGTAGTAAGGATTTTCAAATTTTCAATAACTATTAGGATAAAAGAACTTTGATCAACCCAGCATTTGTCTTGGGCGGTGGAGTTAACGGGCTGTGGATTGCTCGAAGCCTTGGTAGGCGCTCTATCCCGGTATATTTATTTGCCTCTTTTAAGGAGGACATTGCTTATTGCTCGCGTTATGTGACGATGTCACAACAATTTAAAGACTCCGATCCCAAACAGATAATCGAACAACTCAGGAAAACCGCAAAAACACTTGGC
>CAZVFR010000198.1:0-6831 GCA_964626505.1 uncultured Methylococcaceae bacterium | reverse complement strand
TTCAAAGTTTTTTCAGATTTCTTTTTAACTGCTTTTTTTGAATCTCGACCTTTAGTCATAATTCTCTCCTTACTATTTGTTAATTATTAAACGTCCTTAACCAGATTGTATCTAGAACATAACATTGAGTCGGCCGCAACTTGCGATAGTTAACCAACGCAAGTTGCGGCATATGAAATTTGTTTTCGTTTTGCCTTAACCTCACCAATAAATCATAAAGCCTTTAATATCAAATTTCTAGATCCATTCGCTTGCAGCACTTTTCGGTTTTTGCTTTGTAATATACCCGTCTAGGATCGGATTCAGACTTAAAATAAGGAACAGATTTATTTGGCATGGTTAAACTAATCCGAACATCTAATCGACCTATAAAAACGCATTAAGCATCAACTGCATAGATCACCCAGTAAAATAAACCCAAATCAAGCCCACGCAAATCAACAAACCCACCGATAACCTCAAATCCTTTTGCCGCCAAATGTGATCGGTCTCAACCTGAGAACCCGGTACCGCATCGGCCGTGGAAAACGTAAGGCCCGCCAATCTCGGCTCATCCTGTTCTGGACTGAGCAGGCTCACGACCACAAGAATCACTGAGCAGATCACAAACAGAAACAAGGCGAAATGCAGGAAATTAATATCCGCGTACCAATACATCCAGCCGCTTAGCGAATCTTTAGTCAACTCCGCGGCCAAACGCCCCATACCCAGTACGAAACCCGCAATCAGCGAAGCGATTGCGCCTTGAGCGTTAACTCGTTTCCACGCAATGCCGATAAGAAACACCGCGGCAATGGGTGGAGAAATATACGCTTGAACGCTCTGTAGATAGTGATAAAGCTGGCCGGATACAAATTTCATCATCGGTATCCACGCCAAACCAAAGCCCACCAGAACAACTGTCGAAATCTGCCCGACCAAAACCAATCGCCGCTCTGATGCTTGCGGCTGTAATTTTTTATAAATATCCCAAGTCACTAGAGTCGAACACGAATTAAACACTGACGACAGCGAACTCATCAGCGCAGCCAGCAAACTGGCCACCACCAAGCCTTTAAGCCCAACCGGTAATAACACGCCGATTAGGGTAGGCAAAGCTTGATCGGGCTGGCTCAGTTGCAAAATATTCTGTTGCGCCAGTGAATACGCGATTACCCCCGGTATGACGAATATAAACAGTGGCAGCAATTTCAGGTAACCCGCGAAAATCGTCCCGCGCCGCGCCTGATCAACATTGCTGGCGGATAAAACGCGTTGCACGATAAACTGATCCGTACACCAGTACCACACGCCCAAAATTGGAGCGCCGAAGATGATGCCGGTCCAGGGGAAATCCGGGTCTGTCGCAGGCTTCCACATATCGAAAAAGCCGCTACCGGCAGTCTTATACAACACCTCCCAGCCGCCGAGTTCCGCCAATCCAATCACGGTTACCGCAATGGAGCCACCGATCAGCACAAACATCTGCACCACGTCCGTGTACAACACCGCGCGCAGTCCGCCGAAAACCGTATAGATACCTGTCGCAACCACCGTAACCAAGGCGCCGGTCCAAAAATCGATGCCCATCAACGATTCAAATACGATTCCGCCGGCGGCGATCGTTACAGAAATTTTTGTCAGGACGTAGCCGATAATGGAAATAATCGCGAGGTACCAACGCGCTGCGGGTGAATAGCGTTTTTCCAGAAATTCCGGCATCGTAAACACACCGCTGCGGATATAAAAAGGCACAAATACCCAGCCCAATAACAATAAAATAATCGATGCCAGTATCTCAAATTGCGCAACCGCAACCCCGCTAGCAGCCGCGGTTCCAGCTAGGCCCACGAGATGCTCGGAACCGATGTTCGAGGCGAAAAGTGAAGCCCCAATAACAAACCAACCTACATTGCGACCGGCCAGGAAATAACCGGCCGAGGTCTGTCGCGTTGATTTTTCGCATTGCGTGGCCCAAAACGCAACACCAAAAACCAAAACAAAATACAAGCCAATAACGATCCAATCAATATCTTCTAATAGCGACAATTTTCTCCCTCCTAAACGTAACTACTTAGCGAACCTTAAAACACCGTTAACTGCTTAGATTGCCCTAAAATAAGTCTTTGAAACCCATAGAGGATGTTGCTTTAACCACAAGACGCGATGTTAATTGACTGGCCCTAATTTCAAATTCACCGGGTTCAAGGACCAGTTTATTATCTTTGCCGATAAAAGAAAGATCTGCTTTGTGCAATTCAAATTCAACAGTTTTCGACTCGCCGGGTTGCAGAGCTACTTTGGTAAAACGTCTGAGCTTTTTGACGGATGGTGTCACGGAAGCAAAAAGATCGCTCACATAAAGTTGCACCGATTCTTTGCCCGCACGTTTGCCGGTATTGGTGATTGTCACGGAAACGTTCAGCGCATCATCCGGATACATCTCAGATTTATCTAGCTTAAGATTACTGTATTCGAAAGTCGTAAAACTCAGTCCATGGCCGAACGCCCATTGAGGATTGTATGCCGTCCACGCGTATGCCGAAGCCTGCCTTTCGGAGCCCTTGTGGTCGTAGTGCTCCAGAGATCCCGAATAACGCGGATAAGTGAAGGGTAATTTTCCACTTGGATTAACATCGCCAAATAACACGTCCACGATCGCATCCGCACCGAACATCCCTGGATAGTACGCCATCAATATGGACTGGGAACTTGTTTCAATCTCTCTTATGATACGCGGCCGGTTTTCCAGCAATACTAATACAATGGGCTTACCGGTCGATTGCAAGGCTTGCACCAATTTAACTTGAGCCGCGGGCAATTCCAGTTTCTCAATAATACCGGGTTGCTCTACCGCTGGTTTCTCAGCAACCGCCACAACGATCACGTCTACGTTCTTTGCCGCGGCGACTGCCACTTCAATATCGATTAACTCCGAATAAGACGCACCAGCTACGTACCTGACTTGATCGTCACCCAGTTCAACGCGCATCGCCTGCAACAAGTTGCGCGTATCTTTCGGGTAAAACGATTCGTCCATACCTTGCCAGGTGTAACTCCAACTGCCGTGCAGCGCCGGTAACGACGCAGCTCCCGGCCCCGTAAGCAGGACATTTGATTGCTTGGAGAGCGGCAGCAAATTATTATCGTTTTTGAGCAGAGTCATCGCGTCTTGTGCAGCTTCTAGACTGGCTTTGTGGAAATCCGCCTGCCCCACTCCGATCGCAAGCTTAGTATCCGGGTACGGATTATCGAACAATCCCAGATCGAACTTCAGCTTGAGAATACGGCGTACAGAGTCGTTAATCCGGTCCTCGGATATTTCACCATCGCGAACCAGTTTCACCAAGTGATCGTGGAACGTAAAGGTGTAAGGCGTCATGCTCATATCGATACCTGCCAATACGGCCATTTTCACGGCATCCTTTTCACTAACCGCGACGCGGTGTATCGAGTGGAGTTTCAGCACATCCTCCCAGTCAGTAACAACCACACCTTCGAATCCCAGTTCGTCACGAAGCAAGTCCGTCAACAGCGCGTGACTGGAATGGACGGGCACACCGTTGATCTCGCCCGAATTGACCATGACTGTTTTTACCCCTGCATCGAATGCGGCTTTAAACGAGGGTAGGAAATACTCGCGTAGCATACGTTCAGGAATCCACGCCGGTGTACGATCTTTTCCAGTCAATGGCGCGCTGTAGCCTACAAAATGCTTTGCCGTGGCCGCAACAGATTCCGGCGGTAAATTTGCTTCATGACCTTGCAATCCCAATATTGCCGCACGTCCCATTTCTGTTACCAAATAGGGGTCTTCACCAAAAGTCTCAAAAAAGCGTGACCAAAGCGGATTCCGTGCCACATCCAATACCGGTGAGAAATTCCAAGTCAAGCCACACGCCCTGGCTTCAAATGCTGTAATCTGATTACTGATTTTGGCGTGCTTGAGATCCCAAGTCGCAGCGATAGCAAGGTTATGCGGAAATACCGTGGCATTGCGCAAAAAATGGTGCCCGTGTACCGCGTCGATACCGTATATTATCGGAATTCCCAGCCGAGTCTCTTGGGTTGCAACATCTTGGATTCGCGTAATGACCTGTTGCCAGTGTTCCAATTGAAACGACGCATCCCAAACGTTCAATATGGACCCAGCATGGTATTTGACCAGTGCGTGTTTAAGTTTGGCGTCGTCCAGCGTATGCACGGATCCACTCCCTTCTTGGGTATTAGAAACCGCCTTTAGTGTGACCTGGGTCATCTGACCCACTTTCTCCTTGAGGGTCATTTTTCCTAGAAGATGTTCGACACGCTTGTCTCGGTCAACGGAAGACTGAGCGCAAACCTCAATAACCCAAAGGTTTGTTAGCACAAAAATGCTCAATGTAATGCGAAAAATCCTTGTTTTCATCACCGTTCCCGGATCTATGGAAAGACCAACTCAGCGCGTATACTAATGCAGAAGACCATACTCACCCAAAAAAGTATTTCAGCAACTACTCAGCTTACCCTCAAATTTACTCGATTACGGTGTCGAAAATGCTCATGTACCCGTGTACACTGCGCGTTTTCTCCTTGTACTCGGGTAAATTTGAGGGCAATCTGAGCATTTACGGGTAATTTTTCAGTTCGCTGGCCAGTTACGTATTTCATTTCTGCATAAATTTAGAATTCTGGACTTTATTTCGTCTTCGACACCGGTTACCCATAATGGAAAAGTCCGCTAAATATCTGCTGGCCGTTACTGCAACATTGGTCGTTCTAGCCTACAACATCTCAAAACCACCAGACGATAATTACCATCTAATTCATTCTACTTCGTTGGTCGACAAAGACACTACGATCTGCGTCATAGGCGATTCCGGATCCGGTGATAATAATGCAATCGCCGTAGCACATGCATTGGAAACAATGGATTGCAGCCAGTTACGCATACTTGGCGACATTGTGTACCCAGCTGGCATCCAAACACCGGACGATGTACTGCTAAAGCAAAAACTCCTCGCACCCTTCCAATATTTTATAGATCGAAATATTCCAATATACCTGGTTCTAGGTAATCACGACCATAAGCAAAATGGAGCAGCTTGGCTGAAGGTGGCCGAACAACACCCCGCTCTCAAATTCCCAAACTTTTATTACTCCGAAGATTGGGGGGCAATTTGTTTTTTTAATTTGGACACTTCGTTTTACCAGAAAATTTATTTTGCACAGAAACGCTACACCCAAACCCTGTGGTTACGCAATGCGATGAGCGCAGCAACCAATAGCTGCGAATTTTCTATCGCTACCGGTCACCACCCTTACCGCAGCAGCGGCTCGCACGGCAACGCCTCATGGCAATTAAACCTTCTTTTCGAAGAAGAACTGATAGGAAAAGTCGATTTGTACCTGTCGGGACACGATCACCATTTATCCGACGAAGGCACGGTAAAAGCAACACGACTGCTAATCTCCGGTGCCGCGGGCGCCCACAAATATAAATTAAAACAACCTTCTGAAAATTTGCGTTTCGCTGTCTCCAAATACGGCTTTTTGACGCTACGTTTTAGTCGCAACAAGCAAAATGAATTGGTTGCTGACTATCGATTTTACACGCTGTTGCCCGACGGGAAAGGCGGCTATACAAAGCTTACCGAAGAATGGCAGGGACAGATTGTGGGTCAAGGGGTTCGAAGTCAGTAACTTGCAGGCTTTGTCACCATGCCCTACGCTCTGGCGAGAGATTCAGGATAGACCGATCACCTGAAATAAAAATTAAACAAGCCCCAAGACCTATTACTATAAACGGTATACAGAAATGAATGCCAGATTTTGAAGAGTCGAGGGTTTTTTATGTGGCGTGGAGGTTTTGCGCTTGATTTGGCGGTTGGCGCGAGCTTATCCACCCTACCCACAAACCGTCCCTTAATCCCTGCTATTACCATCCAACACCGACGCCTCAACAAACCGCTTTATCCCCCGATTATAATCCTCTCCACTAGTCAAAAAGCCATCATTGTGGCCACCGCGCATTTCAAGGAATACTTTTGGGTCGCCGGCTGCGGCGAACAGAACACGGCCGTGCTCGAACGGAATAATCTCATCGTCCCTGCTATGCGCGATCAAGACCGGACAAGTGACTGACGGCATGATTCGTTTGGTGTCGTATGCGAAACGGCTTAGCAGACGCACCGGAAGAAAGGGATAAATTTCCGCGGCCATATCCGGTACGGAGGTAAAACTGGATTCTAAGATAAGCGCTTTGGGGGGGTAACGACTCGCAAGTTGCGCGGCGATGGCGCCTCCCAGCGAACGCCCAAAATAGATGATTTCGGTCGCCGGGATTTTGCGTGTTGATACCAAGTAATTCCGTGCCGCAGCCGCGTCGCTATAACTTCCCAGTTCGGTTATTTCTCCCTGACTAAGACCAAAGCCTCGATAGTCAAAAATCAGTGTGTTAAAACCAAGCCTTCGAAACAAGCTTAAGGTCTCAAGACGGTGTGAAATATTTCCCGCGTTGCCGTGAAAAAACAACACGACAATTTCCGAATCTTCGGCCGGAACGTACCAACCGTGCAACGAGACCCCATCATCAGTGACAAAATTGACCACCTCGTAATCCAGCCCGATATGACTTGGGTTGGCGGTAATGTCGCGCGTCGGGAAAAAAAGCAATCGCGCCTGAAACAAAAACACCGCTGCCAATATCACGATGTAGCCAACGGTCACGACCGCGATGCCTGTTGCGACACTCTCCAACATTCGGGGAAAATGCACTTTAGGGCACCTCTATTAATTCATGAATAAGCATCTTGAGTTCAAAATTCCCAAGTGCTGCGTTGCTAAGTGTTTCCAATAGAATAACACTTCCAA
>CAZVFR010000197.1:0-6853 GCA_964626505.1 uncultured Methylococcaceae bacterium | reverse complement strand
GGCTCCATGTCTTTGGATAGTCGGTGCCACCCACGGGCATCGTGTTAGGGGAGTCTATTCCAGCATCATACCGGTTGTGGTGCTAAGGGGATACCCCTTCTGGAAACACAGTTTGGGCTGTCCGGGCACGTTGCAAGTCGCTTTGAAGTCATATTTGGTATGTCCGCGGCAAAAGAGTCAGAAATTGGCGCAAGCGTCAAAGCAAAGCCAATCAGAAAAGTTGCTATCCTGGCGCAAACCCTAAAAGTTCGCTGGGTTCTAGTCAATGTTCGCAATGCCATAACGCCGCAGTGTACCAAACAGATTCATGGAAGGGGCGGGAGTGATCAGAAAATGAACTGTTAGGTGCTAAGCCGAGAGTTTTGTGAGTCAACGTGGAGAAAATGAAGTCAATGTAGGGTGCCGAATTTGCAGACTTACACACCTCTAAATGACTACCAACGGAACAATACCCACTGCGGGATTTTGATGGTTTTATTCAAGTCGGTTTTGCGAACGTCCATGTTGCCGTCACCATCGGAATCGACGAGATAGTAGGACGGGCCGGCATCGGGTACGATTTTGACCATATATAAAACGCCATTGACACGGTATTCCTGAATGGTCTTTTGTCCGCGCCGTCTAATGGTAATCTCGGGTGCTTCAGATTCGAGAACTTCTCCGCTTTCGACCGGCATAGGTAAGTCGGGAGGCTCGGGAACCGCGGCGGGTTCATTTAGTGCTATATCGTTTGATGGTTGAAGCAATTGATCGGCGCCCCACACGAACGAAGAAAAAAACAATAAAAACAATAGTACTTGACGCATAATTTATCCCTCAATCACGGCTGCGTTTGTTTAAGCTTATCATAATCATTAAGCAAGGGATTGTAATCCTGGCGCGATGTTCAGGCTAACAATTCAAGTCTTTTCGAAATGCGATGCATGCATCCACATAACCATCAGCCCAGCTTAGACCGGGCTGGTTTTTATCGCTATCGTCACCTCTGCTTAGAGCCACATTGCAGTGGCATCCCTCCATCTCTGCGCGTACCCGTCCCTGGTTATATTGCGTGTATGAAACTTTAGGTTCTGAGCAGGAGACTAAGCCTGCGACAATAACCAGAATAAATGCCTGAATTTTCATTAATAATATCCACTCGACGGACTACACGGCAGTTAGCACAGAATTCTTATCAGAGGGCAAAATAATCGTGCAGAGATTTGCTCTCGAAAATTACTGCTTCGATAACTTTCGCTCGATGCGTTGTCCGATGATCAGAAGACGAGCGAGTCGTTCACCTGCGAGTTGAAGATGTGCTTTGGAATTGCTGATTGCTTCCTCCAGGCTCATGTCTCTGGCGGCTGCACTTTCTAAGCCATCGATGCCATGTTCATAGACTCCGCGCGCGTCGTCGGCCAATGCACCACCTATCGCAACGACAGGTATATCAGACTTTTTCGCCGCTTTCGCCACGCCTGAGGGTGTTTTGCCAAAAGCGGTTTGAAAATCTACTTTGCCTTCCCCGGTAATGGCGAGAATAGCACCTTCCAGAGCCTGCTCTAGTTTTGTCGCTTCGATAACAATATCAACACCTCTTTTCATTTCAGCATCGCAGAACGCGACCAACCCGGCCCCCAAGCCACCAGCTGCGCCAGCCCCGGAGATATCCTTAACGTCTTTGCCAAGATGTGCTTTAATCTGATTGGCGAAGTGTTCGAGGTTGGCGTCTAACGTCTTGACCATATCCGCGGTGGCGCCCTTCTGTGGGCCAAAGACATTGGATGCACCGCGTTCGCCGCACAGCGGGTTATCAACGTCGCATGCGACTAATATTTCTGTTTGTTCGAGGCGGGGATCTAATCCTGTACACTCAATCTTGGCGATTTTGTCGAGGATTCCACCACCCGCATAATCAGTCATTTCATTGCCTTGATCGTCAATAAATCGTACACCCAGGGCCTGTGCCATTCCAGCGCCTCCGTCATTGGTGCTCGATCCACCAATACCGATGATGATGTGTTTTACGCCTCCATCCAGTGCCGCCGTGATTAATTCGCCGGTTCCATAAGTGGTTGTTAGAAGCGGGTTACGTTTATCTTTGGGCACCAGCGGAAGACCCGAGGCTTCCGCCATTTCAATTACCGCGGTTTCACCATCACCGAGAAAGCCATAGTGCGCATCGACCGGATCCCCTAATGGCCCGACAACGGTTTTATATACGATACGGCCGTTGGTTGCATCAACCAGTGATTGAACCGTGCCCTCGCCGCCATCGGCCATGGGTACTTTGACGCAGTTGGCCTCTGGAAAAACTTGCAATATGCCTTTTTCAATCGCGGTGGCGACTTCGAGGGAGGTCATATTTTCCTTGAACGAATCTGGGGCTATTACGATTTTCATGGTTAGTCTCTTTTAAGGATGCTTGGATGTGGTAATTCGTCTGTGAAGTCATGCACTCTATTGTGCCCTTTTTCGAAGGTTTGAGAAAGGCCGGGGCGCAATCGATTCATTGGTACACTATTAGATGATGGAATCACTCTTGAATAGACCGACTCTTACAGGTTCTACGGCGCGTAACAATGACCTCTATCCATCAATACAAACTCGTCGAAGTACTAGTGTGTTATATTTCGGACCCTCGTGACTCGAAGTCAAAAGATGATGCGTTTATCGAAATTCTGGCGTTGTATTGCTTTGTTGTTTTTGTTTCTAAGCCCGGCGATAGCCGAACAAAACAGTCCTACGAAGGACGTAATAGAGCGATTGAATACTGCGTTGCTGGACGTCATGAAGAATTCACAATCTTTAGGCTACCAGGGACGTTACGACAAGTTGGCAGGCGTAATCAAAGATACGCATGACTTGCCGTACATTGCCCGATTTGCGATAGGTAAAAAATATTGGGATCGGCTCGATATTGATCAACAGACACGTTACGTTAATGTGTTCACTGAGTTTAGCGTTGCGACCTATGCTTATCGATTCAACGGATATGCCGGGGAGACATTCCGCATTGACTCCGAGAAACCCATGAAGCGTGGTCGGATTCAGGTGTTATCTTATTTGAATTCCCTCTCACAAAATGGTGCGTCTGGGAATGATCTCCAGTTTGATTCGGCCGAAATCGACTTCAATTACGTACTGCGGGAACAGGAAGGCGCTTGGAAGATTATTAATATTGTCGTGCAAGGGGTGAGCGATCTGGCCTTGAAACGCGCGGAATACCGGACTTTGATTCAAGAAGATGGCTTCGATGCATTGATAAAGCATATTTCTGATAAATTGCAGGCTTATACGAAAAAGGCTGCGTGACAAATATACCTAAAATAATTCATTATTGTTGGTTTGGTAAGCAACCAAAACCAAACGATGTAAATACATACATTGCTGGTTGGAAAAAAGTTTTGCCGGAGTATGAAGTCATTGAATGGACTGAAAGTAATTTTAATGTTGATATTAATCAATATGTCAGACAGGCGTATAAAGCTAAGAAATACGCATTTGTAAGTGATTACGCCAGACTCTACGCAATATATCATCATGGTGGAATATATTTAGATACCGATGTTGAAGTTCTAAAGCCCTTTGATGACCTACTTGGAAACGAGGTGGTATTAGGTTTTGAACAGAAATGTTTTGTGGCTACAAGTACATTGCTGGCAAGAAAGAACTCCATTTTTATTAAGGATTTTATGGATTCCTATAATAATAGAAGGTTTGTTAATATTGATGACTCATTGGATTTAACGACAAATGTTCAAGTGTTAACCAAAATTCTTACTTCGATTGGACTGAACAGAAATAACAAGCAGCAACGTTTAGTTTATAAAGATAAAGAGCAAGTACTGGTTTTAGAGCGAAAATATTTATCTCCGTTCGATTACAATAGTAATACATATCACACGGATTCAACTACATTAGCAATCCATCATTTTGGCTCTTCATGGTCGACTGTAAAATTTAGACTGATAGTCAAACTAAGGGAGGTTATCGTCAGTTTGATCGGTGCGGGAAATTTCAAGAAAGTAGAGAGGCTATTAAAAAAGGTTATTTAATGCATAGAAGGTGGATTTTCGACCTATAGCATGTTTGTTCCAGTTTCAGGAACTTAATGGTGTTATTTTGAGGGGCTCTGTATGAAGCTTGTGATATGGATGAATATGCCATCCCATCATCAGTCGGCTTTCTTTCAAGCGTTACGAGACCATAAAGAAGTAGATTTACTAGTACGGTATTACGGTTCGGTCACCCCTGAGCGGGTGCAGCTAGGTTGGCACCAGCCGAAGACTCTTCCCGCAGGAGAAATGACGGTTAAGCCTGAGTTGCAATCACTGCAGACCATCCCCAATTGGCAACAGCGGGTGCATATTATTGAAGGGCGTGATTCGTTCCGGCGCCAACTTACCAGACGGTTTTCTGCGACTAAAGTGCGTTGGATACATTGGGGTGAGCGAGGAGCTCGCCGCTGGACCACAGTCTTCAGATATCCGTTTTGGTACTGGTATGGTCGAAAGGTCTCCAAGCATGCGCTGGGAGCGCTCGCGATAGGAAGCTTAGCGGCCAACGATTTTCGTCGGTGGGGTATACCTGATCACAAGATTGCATTTCTGCCTTATGCGGTGGCGCCATTAAGTGCGCATGCTGAGCCGGATGAAGGAATCGAGCGTTTTGCCGCCGGAAGAAATATCTTTTTGTATTGTGGAGAATTGTCACCACATAAGGGTGTTGACGTGCTCCTGAAAGCGTTTGCTCTTGGATGTGGTGACGAATGGGTGCTGGTTTTGGTGGGGCCGGATCGGTTTGGCGGGAGTTACCAGTCTCTTGCCAGAAAGTTGCGGATTGAGCCCAAAACCCTTTTCCGAGGTGCGTTGTCAGCCGAGCATATTGCCAGCGCCATGATCCAAGCCAATGTTTTCATACTGCCGTCGCGGTTTGATGGCTGGGGTGTGGTGCTAAACGAGGCGGCATCATTAGGTAAGGCCCTCATCAGCACTACTGCCTGTGGTGCGGCACATCATCTGATACAGCCGAATATGAATGGGTATCGAATCCGCTCTAACGATCCGCAGGCACTGGGCGCCGCAATGACATCGTATGTGGATAATCCGACATTAGCTGTACTGCATGGACAACAGAGCCGTCTTATTTTCGAAGCTTATTCGCCAGAGCAGAACGCCTGTCGTTTAGTCAATGCTATAAGCTCGTGGCTTGAAGCACCAGCCGAGCCCTGAAGCAATTTTATTGTTCGTCGAGATGTTTGTTAATACAGTCTGCGATACATTCAACTGATAGGTGTCTGATGTTGGATTGGACAAGTGAAAAATAATAATTATTGTTATTTTCAAATGTTTTACTAATATGTTTTTCAATGAAGTATTTTCGTTTACCTTCTTTGATTTCATTGTTAGGTGAAAGATGAAATATTAATGAAAAATTGTTTGTATAAGTGCTTCGCCAAAGACCATTACCGAGTAAAATGGGCCCACCGCTTGTTTGATATCTATTTGTTAATCCTGATTTTACTAAAAAGAGCCAATAAAGGGTAAACTCTGTGAATTTTTTGGTACATAAAAATTCATCCCAATCCAAATATTCATTTTTATTTTTTAAGAAATCTAGAAGCTCACAAACAGAGCTTGTGATGAGTATCTCAGGTGTGACTGCCATGACAGGGTTTTCTTTTACCGGTTCTAACGGAATGTCTATAATATCCGCACTATTAACCCACCAAATTTTATGAACTTTCCAGGAGTTCGTATTCATAATAAGCTTTTCATCGAAAAATAAATTTTCATAATCGAATGATCTGGTTAAAAAGCAATCACTATCTAACACAAGGTAGTAGTTGGTTTTTATTCGTCTGGCGATGCCAAGTTTAAGTAATTGTTGGATATACCATCCTTTTGATTTTGATATGACTTCGCCTTTTAATATTAAATTTTCGGATATAATATTGATAGGCAAGTTAGATTGTTGCTTTCCCAGTTCGTTCTTGACTAGATTTAATTCTTCCGCTTTACAAATAATAATAAATTCATAAACTGAAGTAGCATCTAAATATTTATTTAAGCTAGGGAGTAATATACTAATGAATCGGGTTAGCTCATTGTGATGATAATGACTGGATAGTTTTAAAGGCAAAACAATAGAATAGCGGTTATCTGGTGGCATGATACTAGTTTTACTTATTTTGAATACAGCTGCGAATTACGAATATTAAAACTATAAAATTGTCGATTCCAAATTATAGAGTCTTTTTCCAGAACCATAAAATCGGCACTCGTTGACAACTACTTGGGTCCACAGTACATTTTGGTGGGTAAAACAGCTTTTGCTATACACTATGCTCTATGCTCGCATTGTCTCAGATCCCAGAAGAATACCTTAAATGGAATCAACAGTGGGCCGCACCGTTTGGTACAGGCTGGAGCAAGTTGATTCCGAGGCCCTGTCGTTCCCTGCCGGGTATTGCAAATCTCTGCGGTTTCTTCGCGTTCCAAACGAACAATGACACACGGACATTCGAGTATCCATGGGCTTGTAGCATGCTTCAGGCAAAGCCAGGCATGGATATTCTCGAGATTGGTGGAGGTGTCTCGGGATTGCAGTTCGTGCTCAACCGTATCGGATGCCACGTCGCAAACGTAGACCCGGGTTTAGCTGCACGAGGCAAAGGGTGGTCTGTCACGCCTGCTGCTATTGCCACACTTAATAAGCGCTTCGACACAGGTGTTGAACTAATGAATTGCTTTATTGAAGACGCGGGGATCAAGGACGAGTCACAAGATTGTGTGGTGAGTATTTCAACGATAGAACATATCCCGGATGAAGATATCCGATCTATTCTCTCGCATGTTAGTCGGGTGCTAAA
>CAZVFR010000196.1:0-6866 GCA_964626505.1 uncultured Methylococcaceae bacterium | reverse complement strand
AACTAACCACTACAGTTTGACAGCTCTAGTCTGCGTTACAATTGTGGCGATAAGCAGCTGCGCTTTTATCGGCGGAAAGCCTGAAAACAAACCAGCCGAACACAGGATTATAAAGTCTTTGTCGCTACCACCGGTCAATCAAGAAACAGTCCGACCATTACTCACAACATCCCATGAGCCCTGGCTCACACATACCATTAGACGAGGGGAGACCCTATCGTCGATCTTTTCGAATTACAATATCAACAAACAAACACTGCATAAAATCATCAGCACCGGCCAGTATGCAAAGGAATTAGCCACGGTACACCCTGGAAAAACCCTAGAAATTTTGCTCGATGACGCCGGTAGGTTACAAAAATTAAAATATCATCAAGATCGCCTGAATACCCTTGAAATTCAAAGCACACTAAACGGTTTCGAAACGTTTAAGGCCGCCAAAAACGTTGAAAAACAAATAACCCATGCACACACTACTATAAATTCGTCTCTATTTAGCGACGCTAAAGCCGCAGGATTGTCCGACAAGCTGGTAATGGAAATCGCACAAATCTTTGCTTGGGACATCGACTTTGCACTCGATTTGAAGCGCGGCGACGAATTTACCGTGATCTACGAACAGCTATACGTCGATGGCGAGAAAATAGGCTCTGGAGCAATACTCGCGGCAGAATTTATTAACAAGAGCAAATCCCATGTTGCAGTACGCCACCAGAGGCCCGATGGCAGCACGGGTTATTTTACGCCGGATGGGAAAAGTTTAAGAAAAGCGTTTTTACGTACGCCGGTAAAGTTTGCCCGCATTAGCTCTCATTTTAACCTGAAGAGGCGGCACCCGGTTTTGAACAAAATACGCGCTCACAAAGGCGTTGACTATGCTGCTCGTACAGGGACTCCGATTCACACGACTGGCAATGGGAAAGTGGTCTTTAGAGGCCGAAAAGGCGGCTATGGCCGAGTCGTTATCGTGCAACACGGCAAAAAGTACAGTACGCTTTACGCGCATTTATCCAGATTTAATAAAGCTATTAAAAATGGAACGAAAGTTACCCAGGGTCAAACCATTGGCTATGTCGGAAAATCAGGCTTGGCAACAGGCCCTCATTTACATTATGAATTCCGAGTAAACGGCCGCCACACAAATCCATTAACGGTGCAACTACCGAAAGCAACTCCAATCGATAAAGCAGACTACGCCTTATTCAAGACAAAAACCACACCCATTCTTAGTCAACTAGCATCATTAAAATCCAATTTATTGGCGCAAGCCGATACGGGCACTGCCAAGAACACAGCGATTTACTGATCGTCATACACGCTTCTCCTTGGACATGCGAACAACCACCGCTCTGGGGCGATAAACCGATTGAGTAAAGAGGCGCTAGAAGAGTTCTAGCAAAAGAAGTTTAGATATATTCAGGCTAAACTGAGAAAGACGAACCACAGCCGCAAGTGGTCGCTGCATTCGGGTTGCGAATCACAAACTGCGCACCCGATAAACCTTCAGTGTAATCGATTTCCGCCCCGGTTAAATACTGAATACTCATGGAATCGATGAGCACGGTTACGCCTTGCTTCTCGACTTTTGTATCATCATCGTTCACCGCCTCATCAAAGGTAAAACCATACTGAAATCCAGAACATCCACCACCGGTAATATAAACCCGCAACTTCAAATTATCGTTCCCTTCATCAGCAATTAATTGGCCCACTTTGACTGCAGCATTATCGGTAAACTCTACTCGGGCATGCAATTCACTCATTATCAGCGATAACCTACTATTTCGTTAGAATTGAATTGAGTATGTCCTTACGGTCAACAATAGTCAAGACTCGACCGCAAATGACTCCTTGACACCTTTGACCTTAGAATTAGAGCTCTTTTTCGGCATATCCGTCACCGCTGAAAGCAACTTGTTTGCAGTGCCTTCTTGATGTAATAGTCTTCCATTTACTTCGGCGCCTACAGCCATTTCTATCAATCTATAGGTTACATCTCCCGTCACCTTGGATTTAGCCGCCAGCTCGATTTGCTCGGAAGAAAATACATTACCCTGAACCGCACCGTTTAAGATAATCATTGGAACATGCACTTCACCTTCAATTGTTCCCAGTTCGCTAAGCGACAAGATCGCATCAGTTCCATCGTCTGCCCTGACATTGCCTTTTACCGCCCCGTCAACATGCAAGCCACCGCTAAAGATCACATCCCCGTTAACCTGCGTGCCCTGACCAATCACAGTCGAAACATGAGTAGATCTAATCTTATTTTCTTTCTTTTTCCCAAACATTTGCTACACCATTCAATTCATTAAATTAAAACCAGTTTTACTTCAAAATAGCTATTTTTTTGGCGCTATGTTGCCAATTAAAACGGCCTATTTTTTTACATTACGCATTGTTGCAGTGTAGTCCAATCTGATCGAACCGCCACCACTTTTATACACGGAAATTAGTCTTTCGATCTATGCATTTAAACTGTCTTTCTATTACGCTACCCCGAGCCCGGTACCTGCTTTGAAACCGACGACATGTTCTTCAATTCACCTGAAGTCCAAGATTTAGTAATCTCACTCAACCCTTTAGTTTCTGGTTTCAGCCAAACCAGCACCGATTCAAGTTTAAACCCATCCGGCCACTTAATCTCACCTTCGATCGATTGGAAATATCTAAACGAAAACGGTAATTTAAAACGACGTTTTGCATCAAATTCCATAAGGCTCAAAACATGCCTCTCTCCGTACAAATAACCCGTCGCTTGCATATGCACAACACCCTTCACAACTCTATTTTTGCTAATTCCCTGTGTTAGATTTAAAACATATCTGGGCTTAACATCATCAAACAATCTAAAACTCTGTATTTGAAGCTCATTGTTACTCTTGTCCGGCGAAATAATTCGCCGAAAAAACTCCAATTCTTTATTCGAAGCGGCTAATTGCTCTTGCAATTTCAACAGATCCGCCGTGGTTCTCCGTTCGGCTAATCGGTCGACGCGACTGACATTTTCAGAAATCGCGATTTGTCGTCGTAGTTGGAGAACTTCTTCTTGTAGCTGGTCAACGTCCCCTGATAACTGCTCAGACTTAGCAACCGTAGAGCCCCCGACACCCTTTAAAAAAAAGTGGTCGCAAAGTATACCCAATACAAAAGCAGCAAGAATAATTCCGATTATTCCAGCCAGACGGTTTCTAAGATAATTTTGCAATTTTAAACAAAGCTGAGTTTAACGTAACCGTTCAGATTACCGCTAGTTGGATTCAGAATGAGAAAAACACGCGCAGTTTAACGGATTTACTGCCTCATAATCCCGCATGCTTACTTCACACACCCATACGTTCCGCCCTATGGAGCTCTGCTTCTGGCAATTCAAAAAATACTCCAGGCATTTTTGACCGCGGAGTTGGAACCAATCAACGGTGAACTGAAATTAACAAAAGGCTCTGTTCGCGTTTGCTGTTGGTTTTTCCTACAAGGCCAGTAAATAAGCCGTTTTAAGGAATATCTACACAAGGCGTATTTATTGGGTACCAACAACAAACGCGAACAGAGCCTAACAAAATGACTAGGGATAAACCGCCGCATTATCCAAACCGCTCGATTCTTTTAACCCAAACATTATGTTCATATTCTGTACTGCTTGGCCAGCGGCCCCTTTAACCAAATTATCAATAACCACCAGGATCACTACAATTCCACTTTCCTGCGGCCTATGCACGGCAATCTGACATTTGTTTACGCCTCGAACATTGCGCGTATCCGGGTGACTCCCCCACGGCAATATGTCAACAAACACCTCGTTAGCATAGCGTGACTCAAAAATACCCTGAAGATCAATCTCCGAATTCTTCAATGAAGCATAGAGTGTCGCGTGAATTCCCCTTATCATCGGCGTTAGATGCGGTACAAAGGTTAGGTTAACCGTGGCATTGGCCATTTCACTCAAACCTTGAGAAATTTCAGGAAGATGCCGATGCCCCTGAACCCCATAAGCTTTGATACTTTCTCCAGACTCTGCCATCAATGAACTAATCTGTGCTTTACGGCCAGCACCACTCACACCCGATTTAACATCGGCGATAAGATCAGTAACGCTTACTAAACCCGCCTCCACCAAAGGCAGAAACCCCAGTTGCACCGCGGTTGGATAGCATCCCGGACACGCTATCAAACGAGCAGAGGATATTTTAGATCTGTTCATTTCCGGCAATCCATAGACCGCCTCTTTCAGCAATGCAGGACACGCATGGGGCTCACCATACCACCGCTCCCAAATATCAGGATCTTTTAGCCTGAAATCCGCGGCCAGATCGATCAATTTGACGCCCTTTGCCAACAATGTCTCAGCCATATGCATCGCTGTACCATTGGGTGTCGCGAAAAAAACGATATCACATTCAGCAAGGGATTCAATATCCGGCTCCACAAACGTCAAGTCAACATACCCTCGCAAGTTCGGATAATGATCGCTCACCCTAGTACCAACATCGGTACGCGACGTAACCGCCCGAATAGTAACATCAGGATGCTGCGCCAAAATACGCAACAACTCGACTCCCGTATAACCCGTTCCGCCTACAATACCTGCCTGAATCATATTTTTTTAGACCAATCGATTTTTATTCGAGCCAATTTATCTTGCAATTTAACACACCACAAAACTACGCAGTTCCCCTGATTCGAAAACTAGTAGAATCTTTTAAATTACTGTTATCATAAAACCAAGTGGGTTCGCTAAGCACCATAAATATGGTGTTCCGTCGATTCCGAGCCGCTCAAAAATAATCCGTTCCACAAGCGAGCCATCCGCCGCGACCCAACGATATTATTCACTGGTTTAACCTTGAAAACCCAACTAGGATTCTTAGTTTCCCACCGCGGCAGTAACATGCAAGCCGTTATCGACGCATGTAATGACGGCAGTTTAAACGCCGAACCGTCGGTTGTAATCACCAACAATGCAACCAGCCAAGCACTGATACGCGCAAAACGCGCACACATTCCGAACTATATCGTAAACTCACAAAACAATCCCTATCCGGATTACACCCCGGACGAAAGCATGCTCAAGATCTTACAAAACCACAAGACGGACCTGGTCGTCCTGGCAGGCTATATGAAAAAACTTGGCACTAATATTCTGTCTGCATATCCGGGTAGAATCATCAACATCCATCCTTCGTTGCTGCCAAAATACGGCGGTAAAGGCATGTATGGTATCAATGTCCATCAAGCCGTACTCGCGGGAAAAGAAACCGAAACGGGAGCTACGGTTCATGTCGTCGAGGAAGAATACGACAAAGGGCCAATATTAGCGCAACGGTCGCTCGCGATCGAGGACGATGATACAGTGGAATCGCTGGCACAAAAAGTACTCGCTATAGAACACACATTGCTGCCTGAAACACTGAGTAAAATCGTATCTGGTGACATTAAAGGATTTTGATTGCTCGATTACCGCTTTACGCACTCAAATACTGATTTCGATTTTCAATTAATTAGCATTGGCACCCGCACCCTAATTGGAGACCTCTAACGCACACACCCACTCAGCCGGTCTGCTTAGCCTATTAAAGGCCACTCGTCTAACCCAAAACCCGAAATTATTTTGACGCAACAACAGCAAACTACCGGAAGCCTATTGTTCTCGGTCACAGCCTGGAAGCAACGCTTGGTTTTCTGGGCCGGCGCGATTCTCATCGGTTTCCTAATCGTATGGCTAACGTTATTAAGCGAATGGGCCAGCGACTTGTTCCGAGAACTCTACGCTAAATATCAGTGGATAGGGTTTATTGCGCCACCTGTTGGACTCGCACTAACCGCATGGATCACCCTTCGGTTTTTTCCGGGTGCGGAAGGCAGCGGGATTCCACAGGTAAAAACCGCGTTGGAAACAACCGCTACGGTGGCCGAGCGCTCAAAGCTAGTTTCTATAAGGATAGCGATAGGCAAAGCTTTGCTGCCAATCATGGGTTTATTATCAGGTGGCTCAATAGGTCTAGGCGGGCCATCGGTACAAATCGGTGCATCAATCATGGCCTCGCTTGGCAAAGCCGTGCGCTTTCCGCCTTACTACCTTGAAAAAGGCCTTATACTCGCCGGTAGCGCGGCTGGATTCGCAGCGATGTTCAGTGCGCCGTTAGCCGGAATAGTCTTTGCGATCGAGGAGATGGGCAGAGCACTCGAAGAAAAAATTAGCAGTCTGGTCCTCACAGCGATTATATTCTCAGGAATCACGGCGTATGCAGTACTCAACGTATACATTTTTTTTGACGACCGATCGATGGTTCTACCACGAAACGCTAGTTGGACGGCTATCCCGTTGTGCGGTATTGTTGGCGGTTTTCTCGGTGGCGTTTTCAGCACACTGGTCATCAGGTGCAAAAAGAGGCTCAATGCTACCCGTTTCTCAATCCCTGCGATCGCATTCATCGCTGGCATAGCAATCGCCATAACCGGCTACCTAAGCGACGGCGCAACCTTTGGCACCGGCTATCTAGAAACAAAAATGATACTTCAAGGCAGCGCCGAAACGGACCCATCATTTCCGTTTTTGAAAATGCTGGCTACTTTCGCCACGTTCCTAAGCGGGGTACCTAGCGGTATTTTTGTTCCATCCTTAGCCACCGGCGCATCGCTTGGCGTTGACTTGGCGAATTGGTTCCCCATTGCACCACCAACCGCGATGATACTGCTAACGATGACGGCCTATTTCTCAGGCATGCTGCAATCCCCGATCACGTCGTTTGTAATCGTCATGGAAATTACAGATACCCATGAAATGGCTATTCCGTTCATGGCTGTCGCATTGTTTGCAACCGGAACATCAAAATTAGTCTGCCCGGTACCCTTATACAGAGCACTGT
>CAZVFR010000195.1:5746-6869 GCA_964626505.1 uncultured Methylococcaceae bacterium | reverse complement strand
TCTTCGGACATGCCGGCTTTTTTAACCGGGCCAACCTTCAACATTTGATCAATTGCTTTGGGCATACCGTTGCGGCCTTCTTTCAAGACGGTGGCGAATTCGTCTTTGCTTAGCTTTTTGACGCTTTCCAATAAATTGGGATTAGGAGAAACATCATGGCAGGTAGCACAACCACGGCCGAAGGTGCGATCATAAATTTTCGCGCCAATCCAGGTTACTTCGTCGACTTCAGCGCCTTCGGAGGTACAAACATCGCCCGCGAACGCGTTTCCGAAACCTCCGCCCAAAGTCAGTCCCGCGGTTAAAATGGCGCTAAACAATACTTTACTGCCGTTAAATTTGTTGCTTGTTTTTTTCATCATTACCCTCTCGATAAAAGTATAAAAAACTGCTCGGAATCTATGAAAATCAAGCACGGAGACCCGATTGTCGAAGAGCCCTAACAGCTTCGATTTAAAAAAGGACCAAATTTTGAAGTTAACAAAGGATAGGGAATTCATTGTCAATTTTCAAATGATTTAATCAAAATCTTAATGATTTTTTGATCAACTGGCTTTTTTCTAGGATTAATTTCATAGTATGTACAATCTTAAGGGTGCAAGCTGAATCTCGAATGAATGCGAGCATAGCGCGATAGAACTGTTGTGGAGAATCGATGAGTAAGTCGGTTAATGCGAAAATTAGGGTAGGTGTCGATCTGGGCGGGACCAAGATGGAAGTCATCGCTCTAGATCGAAAGGGTGCCGAGCTCTTGCGGCGTCGTAGGCCAACGCCTGTGGGGGATTACCCAAAGACATTGGCCGCTATTGTGGAACTAATCGATGAAGTTGAATGTACGTTATCGGTTGAGGTTAGCGTCGGTATAGGCACACCGGGTGCAATATCTAAAACGACCGGATATTTGAAAAATTCGAATTCCACCTGTCTGAATGGGCAGCCTTTAATTACCGACCTGCAAAACGCATTGGGCCGTGAGGTAAGGATTGCCAACGATGCGAATTGCTTTACTTTGTCTGAAGCTACTGACGGTTCCGCTGAAAATGCGGCAGTGGTATTTGGGGTCATCTTGGGAACCGGTGTGGGAGGTGGCGTGGTGGTTAATGGCCAACTACTGAATGGACCC
>CAZVFR010000195.1:1354-5736 GCA_964626505.1 uncultured Methylococcaceae bacterium | reverse complement strand
GAATGGGGACACAATCCGCTACCTTGGCTTAAGGAATCCGAACGAGATTTTCGGGCGTGTTATTGTGGCAATTCCGACTGCATCGAGACTTATTTATCCGGTTCAGGACTTAGCGCAAGACATAAATTGCGCTACGGTGTATCAATGCAGGCCAAAGAAATAATCCGGATGGCTGAGGACGGAGAAATAGATTGTGTGCGTAGTCTCGACGACTATTCGGACCAGTTGGCGCGCTCGCTCGCGCACGTGATTAATATTCTAGACCCTGACGTAATCGTGCTGGGCGGTGGTTTATCGAATTGTCCCACGCTTTACGACAGTGTGCCGAAAAAGTGGGCGAGGTATGTTTTGTCGGATCGGGTCGATACTCGCTTAGTATCGCCTAAATATGGTGATTCCAGCGGCGTTCGCGGGGCCGCTTGGCTTTGGAATGCGGATTCAATTTCCACGGATCAATGATTTTCCCGGCTAAAGCGTCTTAACTAAACATTCTGAAATAGTAACTACTCAGCTTACCCTCAAATTTACCCGATTACGGCGTCGAAAATGCTCATGTACCCGTGTACACTGCGCGTTTTCTCCTTGTACTCGACTAAATTTGAGGGCAATCTGAACAGTTACAGGGGATTTTAAGTTCGCTGAGTAGTTACCTGAAATATAGGATATATTTACAATGAATGAGAAGGTCCGCGAAGCAGCTGTTTCGTTGGGTGTGGATAAAATTCAACGGCATATATTTTTGTGTTGTGATCAGACTGTACCTAAGTGTTGTGGCAAGGAAAAAAGTTTGCTTTCCTGGGCCTACCTTAAACGCCGACTGAAAGAACTAGGATTAACTAACGGAGGTGGAATATATCGAAGCAAGGCAAACTGCCTGAGGATTTGTCGCAACGGTCCAATCGCAGTGGTTTACCCGGAAGGTACTTGGTACCATTCGTGTACGCCGGAAGTCTTGGAATTAATCATTCAACGTCATTTGGTCGGCGGTGAAACGGTCGAGGAATACTTGATTTACGACTGTGGTTTGGTTTGAAGCAGGGTTAGCCCGGATTTCTCACCAGAACGACAATCATCGTAACTGTTCAGCACACACCATGTAACGGTTCAGATTGCCCCTAATTAGCTTCAGAACAAGGCGAAAGGACACAGTTTACACGGGTAAATGAGCACTTTTAACGCAGTTATGGAGCTAATCAAGGGTAAGCTGAGCAGTTACCTTTAGCGAACCTTCCACAATTGTGCATAACCATTGGACGCAGCACTAAGCAGAGATTTTCCTCGTCCGGTGAATTCCAAAGCAAGGATAGTCGCTGCCGAAGGCCGCCAAATGGTTGTTTTTTTCGGTGTCCAATATTTGAGGGATTTACCTGATTTCACCTGCCACAAGTCGATGCGTTGGGAGGAACGCCCCGTAGCCAGATATTTTTCATTTGGAGAGAATTTCGCGGACGTTACGGTCATGACCTTGGGGCCGATGCTGCGTTTAAGTTTTCCGGTTTTGGGCGACCAGATTTGTGTTTTACCCAGCGCTTCGCAGGTTACTGCGTAGTGGCTTTTTGCGGATATCGCAACTGACGCTATTTTTGAGCGGTGTTTCCAAGTATGACGGAGTGTCCCCGAATCCAGAAACCATAGTTTGGCTGTGGTATCGTCAGAACCGGTTAAGGCGAATTTGCCGTCTTCGGATAATGCCGTCGCGCCGACCGGACTCGTGTGGTCGAAACTGTAAATCGTTTTTCCGTATTGCAGAGCGAAATACAGTGCCCGGTCGTGCATACCAATTAATGCGAATTCACCATCCTTAGACAAGCTAAGCGATTTAATAAATGGGAAACCCCAGGAGCCCATTAATTTTCCGTCTTTGACTCGCCACCAGGCGAGTGAATCGCGTTCTGCGGTGATGGCGTATTTTTCATTGCCCGCTAAGGCTGCCGCAATGATGCCATTATTCTGATCTTTTCCGTGCTGCCAGGTGAACAATAGGGATTTTTTCCCCAGGTCCCACAAACCGGCTTTGCCGCCGGTCGATCCCAGCAATGCGTAATGGTTTGAAAACGCGGCTGAGAAAATGCCTTCTGAGGCGAGATTCCAGGTTTTCTTTGCTTTAGAAGATTTCGTGCAAGCGGATGCTACAAGCAGTATGCTCAAAATCAACAAGGTTGTTAGCGCAGTGTTGCAATTCGTGTAGCGTTTCATTAATCCAAAGCTTCGGTCGATTAAATTCGAGTCACTTCTATGAGCTTAGATCAATCTGGGCTTTTTCGGCATCGGAATGATCGGAATAACCGAATTATTCATCGTTATATCTCTGTAGAGATTGGGTTGAACCACGCCAGTTGTTTATGCAGGCTTACGACGCTTCCTATAATGACTAATGTTGGCGGAGTAATGTCATTTGCATTGACGATTGAGGGCAGCGTTTTTAGGTTGCCGACAAGAACCCGTTGATATTGAGTTGTGCCGCGTTCGATCAATGCGGCGGGGAGATCGGGTGATGCACCGTGTTGAATAAGTTTCTCACACAGTTGAGGAAGTCCTAGTAGACCCATGTAGACTACCAATGTCTGTTTGGGCACCACCAGCTGTTCCCAATTCAGATCAATCGTTCCATCTTTTAGAAAACCTGCAACGAAGGCGCAAGATTGTGCGTGGTCGCGATGGGTTAACGGAATGCCTGCGTAGGATGCACAACCGGAAGCAGCGGTGATCCCCGGGACTATTTGGAATGGAATGCCTTGCGCCATCAAAGTCTCGATTTCTTCACCACCGCGTCCGAATATGAAGGGGTCACCGCCTTTGAGCCGAACTACGCGTTTTCCTTGTTTTGCAAGCCGTGCCAGCAAATGGTTGATTTTTCCCTGCGAGATAGTGTGTTTATTGCGTTCTTTACCCGCGTAAATCAGTTCTGCGTCGCGTCTGACTAACTCGCGTATCTCGGGTGAAACCAGTCTGTCGTATACCACGACGTCCGCTATTTGCATTAATCTCAGCGCGCGAAATGTAAGCAAATCCGGGTCGCCCGGGCCTGCGCCGACCAGATAGACCTGGCCCATACCGGTTTCTTTGCGTTTATATAGCGTGATGTTCTTTTGTATCTCTTTAGCTGCTTGTTCTTCGCGTCCTGAAAAAACAAGTTCTGAGACCCAACCCTGCAGATTGTCTTCCCAGAATTTGCGTCGCAGGCGACTGTCTTGTATTTCGGTTTTGACCCTGGACCGGAAGCGTTCAGCCAGTGCCGCGAGTTTTCCGTATGAAGACGGGATCAGACTTTCCAGGCGAGCTCTAAGCAAGCGAGCTAATACCGGTGATGCGCCACCCGTGGAAATTGCCACGATTACCGGGGAACGGTCTATCACTGAGGGAAAAATAAAACTGCTCAGCTTGGGGGAATCGACTACATTAACCGCGATTCCATGCTGACGTGCAGCGGCTGCGACTGATTCGTTAACCAAGGGGTTATCGGTAGCGGAAATTACCAAGCCATAGGGCTTTACATCGTCAATCGAAAAGGTTTTTCGAATATGCTTGATTTGCTTATCCAAATTCAGTCGCTTCAGCGAATCGTTCAATTCGGGCGCGATAACGGTTACGTCACCTTCGGCCTTCAATAATAGCGCTACCTTGCGCGTTGCAATTTCACCGCCCCCAACGACTAGACATTTGGTTTGCGTGATATTGGCGAATATAGGTAGATATTTCATTGCTTGAGAAGAATTGATAAGACGGTTGAATTGTGACACGCAAGTGTTTTCGATGCTATTACGGTTCCGCGATCGAATTCGCCAGTCGGACAGGATTAAAGTGTAATTGTGTTACATGGGGTGTGGCCGCTAATAGTGTCAGGATATTTTACAAATTACCTTGTGCGTTCTAATTGGGTCGGCGAAATATTTTTTATATCAATGAAAATAAAAGAAAAATACGAGCTCGCGTACTTATTGCATAGGTTCTTATCATAATTAACGTTTTCACTGTAGCGTTTTTTTTTGAATAAGAGCATTATGGTTCTTGTGCAAAAGGATCTGCCTGGTTAGTGAAGACTAAGGGTAGTCTTCGCGGCAGGTTAGGAGGCCACATTGGTCAGTACAAGTACAGATATTTTCGGTCATTTTCGTGACATTAAAGACCCTCATGTGCCCGCGCGCAAGCGCAGACGCCTATGGTTAGTTATTGCTGTCATCGGACTACTCGGATTGTTGCTTTGGTGCGAAGCGCGTGTCTCGCCATTTCAGTCGTGGTTTTTGAGCCGCTATGCGCAAGGCCTTTCGTATCGATTGGATGAAGGGCCCAGCGCGGCGATCATTTTTCCGACCAAGGGGCCGTTTAATGTGCGCCGCGGATACACCCGCATACCCGAATTTCGGAATAAGCTGCTGACTGAC
>CAZVFR010000195.1:0-1344 GCA_964626505.1 uncultured Methylococcaceae bacterium | reverse complement strand
GCTTGGCCGTACGGTATATGACTCCGGTCATGTTGCTGACTGACGGTTACATCGTCAAACAACAGTCACGGTTTTCGGCGCAACTTCTAGAACTCGCTCAGTTTGATATAACCCCGCCTTACAAAGAAGCACCGGTAGCCGGTCTTCAGATTCAAGATGTGTTGGGTTTCCCGATTTACGATACATTGGCCAACCAACAAATTTACCAAAATTTCGAGCAAATACCCCCGCTATTGGTTGATTCGTTGTTTTTTATGGAAGACCGGAGTTTGGGCAATCCCATGGCATTGCGGAGTAACCCAGTCGTGAACTGGCTTCGGTTCAACAAGGCCGTAATGTTGTACGGTGCCTCTAAACTGGGCCTGCCGGTCAAAAAAGAAGGCGGTAGCACGCTGGCGACACAGTTGGAGAAATATCGCTATTCTGCGTCGGGTAGGACGTCGTCCGTTCAAGATAAACTTAAACAGATTACCTCGGCAAGTTTGAAGGTATACAGCGGTGGGATGGATACACGAGTCGCAAGACAGCGGATTGTGCTTGATTATATCAACACGGTGCCCTTGGCTGGCGCACCGGGTCATGGAGAAATATACGGTTTGGCCAGCGGCCTGAAAGTATGGTTCGGTTTAAATCTTTGGGAGATTTCATCGGTTCTGAAATCCGCACAGCGGGATTATCATACGGCGGCTGTATATAAGAAAGCGCTGTCATTGCTTGCAGCCGTAAAAGCGCCCAGCTTTTATTTAATCCAGGATTTTGATGCCTTACAACGCCGAGTCGACGGATTTGTTCGTTTGATGGCACGGCAGGGCGTACTCGATGCTGATTTTGCCGAAAAGGTGTTGGATACCTCGATCAGCTTGTCGTCACTTGAGTATGAGCCTGTTGAGCGCGAAACGGGTACCCGCAAGGCAGTCGATATGATCCGCTCGAAGTTAGCCACGGTCTTGGGTGTACCCAGTTTCTACGATTTGGATAGACTTAGCCTCAAGGTCGACAGTACGATTGATGCGGAACTTCAAGACGAAGTCAGCAACTTTCTAATCCGTATGAAGGATCCCGATTTTCT
Organism: uncultured Methylococcaceae bacterium; assembly: GCA_964626505.1. GTDB lineage: Bacteria > Pseudomonadota > Gammaproteobacteria > Methylococcales > UBA1147 > CAZUGA01. The sequence goes on along the minus strand of CAZVFR010000195.1, from coordinate 275 downwards.
GAGACAAAACGGGCTGATTGGCCGGCGATTGTTGTCTTTCAGTAACCCAACTAAGGTTATTTATAGTTTTGTTCTGTATGAGGCGACTCCGTACGGCAATGAATTGCGTGTACACGTTGACAGCCACGACCAGCCCTTCGACGTGAACAAGGATATGAAACTCGATCTCGGGAGTACCGCCAAACTTAGAACTTTGGTTCACTATATCGATGTGGTCGATCGCTTATATCGGGAATACTCGGTTCTGGATCTCAAGCAGCTTAAGTTAGTGGCCA
>CAZVFR010000194.1:3970-6881 GCA_964626505.1 uncultured Methylococcaceae bacterium | reverse complement strand
CAGTCGTTTGAGTACTGGCAATAAAGACGGCTCCTCGATGTAGTCTGAGATCGATTGTTTTACGCGCGGTCGGTTGACTACACCACCAAAACCGATTACTTCGACGCGTTCTTGCTTGGCCTCCATGTCGGTGATCCCATCGCCGACTATAACCGCCCGACTGTTGGTTCCGGCGATCGTGCTACATACGGTTTTTTTACCTCCGGACATGGCCAGTGGAGAAGCTTCGTCGAATCCGGCGTAGGCCCCGCTATCATCAAAGTAAATATCCACCGCGTGTACATTAGTTTGGTCGATATTGAGGGCATCCGCTAGCTTATAAACTGCCTGCCGGATACCTCCGCTTACGATGTGAATGTTTTTACCGGACTTTTGCAATGCTTCGATAGTCTGCAGTGCACCGCTTACCAGAGTTTCTACATAACGTTCACCCAACCATTCGATGTCATGCAGGCCGGGTTTAATCAGTTGCATACGGCGCAGGTAAACTTCATCAAGCCTTAATTCACCGTCCATGGCTGCTTGAGTAAGTGGTGCGAGTTGATCGTAAACACCGAATCGATTGGCCAGTTCGTCGATTCCCTACAGAGTCGATAGCGTGCTGTCGCAGTCAAATATTACCGTGTCAACGGAGTAAAATGGTGTCATATTTGCAAGTGGAATAGGTGCTCATATAGTGAGCTGCATAACCTTATTGATCGCGGGAATATCGCGAATGGATTGCATAACTTTTTCGTTGAGTAATTCGGAGATGCCTATCACCGCAATTGCCATATCCAAGCCGTTAGCAGTGCCTACCTGCATATTTGAAATGTTAATATGGGCGTTGCTCAATGCCGCGCCGATCGCGCCAACTACGCCGGGTTCATCAGTGTGGCGGGTACACAAGAATGTACCTTTCAATGGTGCTTCGAGTTCGTATCGATTTATCCTGATGAGTCTGGGATGGCGTTCGTCGAACAAGGTGCCGGCGACGGTAACCGTCGTGTTGGCCAAATGCGCTTTGATCGACAATACCGAGAGATAGCCGTGAGTTTCGTCGGAGCGCGTTTCAACCAGGCAGATTCCTTGACGGTGCGCTAGTTTCAGTGCGTTGACTTGATTAACCGGAACCGAAAGGTACTGGTTCAACAATCCCGCCAGTGCTGCGATTGCAACCGGATGGGAATCATAGCTGGCAATATTGCCTTGCAAGGCCACCTCTAGTTTTGATACCGGTTCCGAGAGCATTTTTGCAAGCACGCGGCTCAACTTTTCAGCTAAGTCCTGGTAGGGACGCAGTTTCAAAGCACTTTCGGTCGGGATGCTGGGAAGGTTTACCGCGTTAATGGCTTCACCGCGTTGCAGAAATATTGCGATTTGTTTAGCGATTTCCACACCTACCGCGATCTGCGCTTCCTCGGTCGAGGCGCCCAAATGTGGCGTAAAGACCACGTTGTCAAGATTCAACAACGGCGAATCCTTGGGTGGTTCGCTGCTAAATACATCCAGGGCCGCACCCGCTAGATGCCCGCTTTGCAATGCGTCGTAAAGAGCGGTTTCGTCGATCAGGCCACCCCGCGCACAGTTCAATAAGCGGCTACCGGGTTTCATCAAAGCGATACGTTCGGCGTTGATCAAACCACGCGTTTTTTCGATCAACGGGCAATGCAGTGAAATGATATCCGCTTCGCGCAACAGATCTTCAATTTCTTTGGGACGAACGCAGCATTCTTCGAATACTTCAGGCGCTACGAATGGGTCATGAGCGATGACATCCATTTTCAATCCTAAGCCACGCGAAGCGACAATACGGCCGATGGTGCCAAAACCGATGATGCCCAGAGTTTTTCCGGATAATTCAGCGCCCATAAACTTTGAGCGCTCCCAGCCGCCACCGCGTACAGATTTATCCGCGACCGGCAAATGTCGGCAAAGCGACATCATGTGCGCGATTGCCAACTCGGCGGTGGTGGTGGCGTTCGCATCTGGCGTATTGAGTACCACGATGCCTTTTTCGGTTGCACACTCCACATCGATATTGTCGACCCCGATACCTGCGCGGCCAATCACCTTGAGCTGTGTTGCGGCGTCCAAAACGGCCCCGCGAATACTCGTTGCGCTGCGGACAATCACCGCATCGCAATCGCTAATATGCTCGCAGACTTCGGCTTCGTTCAAGCCGGGTGAAAAATCTACTTCGATGCCGTCAATTTGTTGTAAAAACTCTACGCCTTCGGATGCAATCTCATCCGCAATAAATACCTTCATTTATGTATTACCCTATTTGTACCCAATATTTTCTGCAGCAATAATCGTTAGTTCAGTGTTAAATTATCCCGATGATGTTATTGCTTACATTGCTTGTTGTGCTGCAGTGTATCTTGTTGCCTAAGATACCATATTGCAGCGCACAATAATATGCTGGCTTATTCAAGTTTCTGATAGCGGTAGCGAAATAAACGACAGCGATTTTATCGCGATTGCTTCAGATTGCGGAGTAACTCAATGGAAGGTTTCTCAGGTTTGCTAACAAACGCAAGGCTTGCGCAAAACGACGGTTATCAGAAGTCATTTGCGGGCGAGGGGCGGGCATTCGGTTATTCACAACTTTCTGTTCATCGTAATTTTGGTTAATGCCATAACATGAGCCAACAGGAGCAGCGGCACGAAAACCGTAGGAATAATCACTAGAGGAAATGCCGTCATAGGATCGGTCATGATCATTTCCTCTGCTGGCGCACCAAATCCAGTCATACCGGTTAACAGGGCAAAAAAGAAATCGACAATTCCCAAGACATGAAACCAAGTAGCAGCACGCATGGCATTTGCCCAATGAAGCCAGAGAGCGACAGTGACAAAAGGTGCGGCTATGGCAATTGCAAAATCGCCAATTCCGGCTGGAGCTGCGAAACCAGCCGGTAGAAGTCCG
>CAZVFR010000194.1:0-3960 GCA_964626505.1 uncultured Methylococcaceae bacterium | reverse complement strand
AAACTGGGCTGTCAGTTCTTTTAACGAAAATTCTGTGGCAGCGTGAACATTCCAAGATTGAGGTGAGATGTCCAGTTCCGGACGGTCGGGAAAAGTATGAATAGTACCGCAAAAAAAACTGTTGGTATCAGAACGGTAATAATAACTGAAAGGTGTGATCCATCGCGTGGGTATTCATAAAATCCAAGCGTTCCAACCGCCCCTGTTGCTACCATCCACAGCACACAAAGGCTCATAGCTAATATTATTCCACTGTATCTAGTTTTAGTTTCAGTAGGGTTCATGGTAAATATTATCCTCTATTAAACTTGAAGAATATGTTTAGTTGGCTATTGCACGCTGATAACCGCGCCGATGCTTTAGCCCCTCGAGCCAAATTTTTGCGTATTTAAAATCGATAAGAAGCTCCATTTTATCTGCCCACATCAACAGCGAGCCGATCATGAGATCAGCTGTGGTGAAATTTTCTCCAAGAAGAAATTTCCGACTTGCCAATGTGTTGTCGATATAAACTGCCACACGTTTGAAAGGGGTGAGTATTGGCCCCATATGAATAGGATCGACACCGGATTCTTGCGCTTTTCGGTATCTACTTTGTTCGATAATTGCCGGTTCAAGCGTGCCTGTTGAAAATGCCATCCATTGGTAATACTCGGCTCGGTCTGGTGAGGTGATTTTGGGTGCGAAAGCCAACTGAATATAGTAATCAGCGAGGTAAAGGCATATCGCTAACGACTCGAATATAACCACTGTCCCAATCTTCAATGCTGGAACCTTGCCTAAGGGGTGGATAGCCAGATACTCATCTTTTGTCTGAGCGCCTTGGTGTAGGTTTACCAAACTAATTTCATAGGCGAGACCGAGTTCTTCAAGCATCCATCTTACTCTGACCGCACGTGTATCAGGAGAGTAGTAGAGTCGGATATTCTCTCGTATTGCTGGTGTATTTGTAATTTTCATATTACTTACTTATTTATCTTTCATTGTGGGTGATTTAAGCTCAAAATCAGTTACACTCGTTTATAGATTATAATAAACATCTATATTATAGATTATACTTATCATCATTAATGTCAAGTAGCTAAACTGTTTTTTGGAGTTAATTTATATGCGCGTGTCGAAACGAGTAATGGCGAAGAACAATTCAAAAATCATTGGAGAAGCTGCACGTCTGTTCCGAGAGAAAGGTATTGAGGACACCAGCGTTGCTGATGTGATGGGCGCAGCTGGGCTTACCCATGGCGGATTCTATCGCCACTTTCAATCTAAGGATGAGCTGGTTATCGCCGCGCTTCAAAAAGCATTTAAAGAAAATGTAAATATTTTAGAGAACGATATTGCGCAGCAGGGTGCGAAACAGGCGGTAGCAAACTTTGTTCGCCGATACTTGTCCGAACAACATGTTGCCAAACCAGGTGAGGGTTGCCCGATTGCATCACTTGGTACTGAGATTGGGCGGAAATCCAAAGTACACCAGGAGGCAATTACTCAGGGTATTGAACAATTTGTCAGCTTGATCGCTCAGGGGTTTGAAGGTGAGCCAGACGAAAAACAGGGTAAAGCGATTGGTTTGCTCACGGTGCTCGTAGGTGCTCTAGTGCTGGCGCGATCCGCCAAAACCAAACTAAAAAGGCATGAAATTCTCTCATCTGGTTATCGGCTCGCAAAGCTTTGTATGCGTTGAGAGATAATGATTGAAAGGTCAGAGTTATATTTAGGAATCGAATCCACTTGTACAATAAAGTATGATCAAGTAGCCGGGGATCTGTTAATCTCAGACCATCTCAAATGACTTGGTAGTTTCCCCGATAACTGGCATCCCAGTTGCGAGAGTCCGGTTTCTACGCTATCCATTCTGAACGACCAGTTTGAGTTCTTGGGAGAACATCGAAACTAGATTTTCCCAAAGACGTGATATCAAACGTCGAACATGGCGAAAGCTTTGGCGAACTTAGACAAAGGAACGAACAGAGTACGTTCTTTGGTATTTAAGTCTAAAAAACCATGGTGACGGTAGAACGCGATGGCATTGTCGTCTTTGGCATCAACAATGACGGCAAAAGCAGCAATATCGGAATGTAGGATACGAAAAACGGCATTGATGAGCAGCGTGCCGCCTAGTCCTTTTCCTTGAAGTTGCGTGTCAATGGCCAAACGACCAATTCTGGCGGTTGGAACAGACGGGTAGCGAGGCAGTTTCTTTTTAACATCGTCCGGTAGTTGGGTTACGCAGACTTGAGCGGCGGAAAGCGTATAAAATCCAGCAATGTAATCTGAGTCGTTGCAAATAGCAACGTAGCATGCAGTCACACGACGACGAATATCCTGAGAAACCTGGGTTCGGAAATACCGGTCTAGTGGCACGCTTCCTGAAGAAAAACCGGATCGATCGCGTTTACCGAGGGGTTCTATCCTAAATGGAGAATCATTCAAAAGGCCCCACCAGTTTCTCGTGTTTCTCGATGGCTCGTTCCATTGCTGGAGACAACGGATTGGGGTCTATGAGTTCCGCGGCGAAACGTTTTTGATCCGCCTGGGAAAGGTGAATAATCTCCGTTTGCTCAATGGTCTGTATGGCTGCATCACGGGCTGCGGATACAACAAAGTCCGATAGAGTCCGGCCCTGTATTTCAGCGGCACGTTTTATAATGGCATGAATATCGGGTGTGATTCGTGCTTCAAGCCGGGCATTTTTGCTCATGGTGTCATTTCCCATAAAAATTTCTTTCTTGATTAACAATACGGCATATTGCCGTACATTGTCAAGATCTCCGTAAACAGGGATATTAAGAGACGAAACCTTCGCTTTTCGGGGATATGGCCAAAATGGGAAGCAGTAGTAGGGTAGGGGAATTTTAGCTTCTTGAAACTAATCTCCGAGTTGTTTATGTTTTCGACAGGGACTTTAAAACATGATATCTAGATAGCCCAAGTATAGATATGTCGTTTGTATGTGAAACCGCAAACGGATTGTCGAGTCTATACCAACAGAGCTTTACGGGCGATATCACTATTACCAACGACTTAAAGGCAAGGTATGGACGCAAAGAATCGCACCGGATTACATGGGGTTTCGGTTGGGACCACCGCACTTTCCAGTGTTGGCCAGCAAGGTCATGGGCTAACTTATCGTGGATACGATATTACTGATCTAGCCGAGCACGCGAATTTCGAAGAGGTCGCGTACCTGCTAATACACGGCGTACTGCCTACGGTTGAACAGTTATCCCGATATAGGGCCAGGCTTAAGACACTGAGGGAAATGCCTGCGGGTTTAAAAGAGGTTATCGAGCGGATCCCGGCTGATGCCCACCCAATGGATATGCTTAGGACTGTGGTGTCCATGCTCGGGACTCTTGAACCCGAAGCGTCATTCGAGGATCAGGATAAAGCGCGAGATATTGCCGATCGGTTGGTGGCGATACTTCCGTCCGTGCTCGGCTATTGGGTAGCGTTTTCAACCCAAGGCCTACGTATTGAAACTCAAACGGATGATGACACGGTTGCGGGTCATTTACTGCATCTGTTGACTCGCGAACAACCCAATGACGACCATCGCCGAGCGATGGATGTATCACTGATCTTGTACGCCGAGCATGAATTCAATGCTTCAACGTTTAACGCCAGGGTTTGTGCGGCTACGCTTTCTGATTTTTATTCTGCCGTTACCGGTGCGATAGGCACTTTGCGCGGTCCGTTGCACGGCGGTGCAAATGAAGCGGCTATGGAATTGATTCAGCAGTTCGATTCGACTGAGCAGGCAATCACAGGGGTCAAAAAATTATTAAGCAACAAGACCAAGATCATGGGCTTCGGGCACGCTGTGTACACAAGCAGCGACCCGCGCAGCAATTTAATCAAATATTGGTCCGCGCGGCTGGCCGAAAATTCGCAGGAAAAAATATTATTTGATGTTTCACAAGCGGTGGAACAGTTTATGTGGGACGAGAAAAAACTATT
>CAZVFR010000193.1:0-6939 GCA_964626505.1 uncultured Methylococcaceae bacterium | reverse complement strand
TTGAATTAGTAGTTACATAAATTTTACAGAAAACAGTTCCTTATCTAAAGCAGGAAACGCCACATTAGCGTTCAAGCCAGTACTCCGACTTTTTTGTATTCATGGAATACTCACTGCACTTAATATTCTCGGACAGCATCCTAGATGAGCTACTCGATATTTTGTACTTGCTCACGCATTTGTTCTATCAAAACTTTAATTTCAACAGCTGCTTGGGTGGTTGTTATCTCAGTCGACTTTGACCCCAATGTATTAGCTTCACGATTCATCTCTTGAAGTAAAAAATCCAGCCGTCTCCCGATGGGTTCGTTTTGTTTGATTACCCGCAGTACCTCGTCAATATGCGTTGCCAGACGGTCAACTTCCTCATCAATATCCATTTTATGCAGCAACATGACCACCTCTTGTTCAAAACGCACCGGTTCTACCGTAGTGCGAAGCTCTCCCAGTCTGGACTCGAGCTTTTTACGAACATTGTCAGCCAATTGTGGTAGTCGCGCACGAATATTACCGACTTGTTCGCGCAGCAGCACGCACCGGTCTTCGATCAATAAAGCCAGCTGCGCACCTTCACGTTCCCGCGCTTCCAACAATGTATTCAACGCCATCGTCAATACCGATAAGGCCTCCGTACTTAGCTGCTCGGTATCGATATCCGGCTCAACTTGTACCCCTGGCCATTTCATTATTTCTAACGCCGAATAACCCAGCGGCGCAGTCATGAGAGACTCTACCTGCTCGGTTGCTGCCAGTAGACGCTTGATCTTCGGCAGATCAACGCCGATCGACGCGTCATCACACAGTTGCTGGTAACAAGTCAAAACACAATCCAGCTTACCGCGTTTAAATTTTTTCGATATCGCCGAACGTATATCGGGCTCCAGTGCTCTAAGATAATCGGGTAGCCGCAAATTGATATCCAAATAGCGATGGTTCACGGAGCGCATCTCCCAACGAATAGCGAACCGTTCCGATGTAGACTCGCTGCTTCCGAATGCTGTCATACTACGAATCATGAAATCTTTCCTATACTGAAATAGAATCTGGATTTGTTAAACTGCCACCTACCTCTGGTTAATACCAGAATTTCCGAGCACAGGGACGACGTGACTAATAATTTGCACCATCCAAAGCGCAACTACGCTGGTTTCAGATAATGGCCGAATACTACGACCCAGAAACTTATCCCAGTGAATGGAATTTTCTTCAACCCGGGACCATTCTTGATCAGTACATGATCGAGAAACCCTTGGCGGGAGGTGGTTTCAGTTCAGTATATCTGGCCAGGCAGCTTTCTGACCAGCATCAAGTTGCGATAAAGGAATATTTGCCCAGGCGCCTCGCACACCGGACGTGGCAAAATCATATCGTCCCCAATAGCGAAAAAACCAAGTCTTTATTTCTCCGAGGCAAAACCTTATTTATTGAAGAAGCCAAAGCGCTAAGTAAATTAAAACACACCAATATCGTCGAGGTATTAAATTTTTTCTCCGATAATTCTACTGTTTACCTGGTAATGACCTATGACTATGGAAAAAACTTAGGCTATTACATCAAGGATAAAAAAAGAAAGCTCAGCGATGAATTTCTACTCGCGGTGTTCCCAACACTGATGGCCGGAATTAAAACCATCCATGATGCAAATTTTCTGCACCTGGACATCAAGCCGGAAAATATATTAATAAGACCCGGCCCCGACCCGTTATTATTGGATTTCGGCGCCGTTCATCCCTACCCGAAAACTGAACAGTGGAAGGGGGGTAAAGTATTAACAAAAGGCTTCTCACCCCCGGAGCAATACCCGGCTGACGGGGACGTTGGTCCGTGGAGTGATATTTATGCTATAGGCGCAACGATGCGTACATGTATAGAACGGCGGCCACCTCCTCCATCGCCGGACAGAGCCATCGACGACAGCCTCACGCCGGCAATCAAAGCGTTCAAAAGGAAGCATAATTACCAGTTACTCGAAGTAATCGATGCGGCATTGGAACTAAACCCGCAGAATAGACCCCAGTCTATCGATGAAATACTTGGCATGATGCAGGAGATTTAGCCCGAATTTCTCAGGCACCACGGTTCAAAAACGGGCGATGTACCAAAATTACAGTTTAGGGAACAGGACTGAAATTCAACTGCGTTTTGGCACCGCTTGGAACAAAGGGCATGGCAATACCATTAACCCAAAATTTTTGGTGATCCGAATAATGCGGCGACAGCGGATGCCCAGCTTGGCCTCCAGGCATTTGAAATATCCCCAAATCCGGCCTGCCCGGGGAAATCACAATCCGTTCGCTGGCACCGTGTAGCTTGCGTGCGACTCGCACGCAATAACTACATCCGGGCAACTCTTTAGCAGGCATATTCAGTAACGGCCCCAGAACAGTAGCCGCTCGTGCCAGTGGATGCGCCAATTCGGTTCGATTAGCCTGACCCCAGGTGAAATTTTGTAAACTGCCAAGCCCATAGTCTTGTTTCAGATCCGCCACGGCTTGCTGCAACACCGCAAATAAAAACGCATCCCAATCTGCGTATCGTGTTGGCTCCGGCAAGGTTTGGGGGGGTTTTTCAGTCAGCAATTGCCGCATAGGCGTATCCATTTCGAACCATCGGTACACAAAACTGTGATCTAACGTACTGCAGGATCGCAGATAAGGCTCAAAAACCCGTTTGATTAAAGCACCTCTGAAAGCAACAAGAATGAAGAAACCTTGGCTATCAATATCAGCCCTGCCATTCCAAGCCAGCAATTGCTCACGAATATTTGTCCATTCAGGTTGATTCTTCATCGCCGACTTACCGATAAGCTCAATCGCTAGAGCTCTATAAAAGTCGTAAAACTCGCTGCGTGTATCCAACTGCAAAGCAAGCAGATCTTTTTCAGTAATGTTATTTATCGCCTGCAGTCGTTGACTAATCCGATACGCCCGATAGCTATGGGCGAAATTGTGCCCAATATTATGAGGATAACCCTTGCCCAATGTTCTATTGTTCGCGGTCACAACAAATCCGTTCGGAGGATCAACCAAATGGGGTAATTCGGAGGCGGACAAATAACCGCTCCATCCAATATGACCCTCATGCCAGTGTCGACTAACCGAACCATCCCCCCCCATTCGCCGCGGAAACCGACCCGTAAGTGTCCAGCCGATATGGCCACTATCATCAGCCAAAACAACATTCATTGGGGGGCTCCCGGCATGGTTCATTACCGCAATCGCCTGTTCGATATTGCTAACTTTATCCATGTGCAGCAGCCCAAAATCGACCCCGGTCTCATCCAGCGCAGACCATTTTATTGCCACTGTATTTCCCAAAAGCGGGGTTGGTGCAACCGGACCCCAGCGCGTCATCTTCACAATATGTTCAACAGAATCGCGCCCTTTAACCGGAATTTGGTATCTATGGGTTACAAACTTCGTCCACCCGTCTGACGTTCTATATTCTTCTGTATCCTCAGGGTTAATTTGCAGTGTCACCAAATCCACCACATCGGCCATTAGATTCGTATATCCCCACGCCACATGATCATTAAAACCTGTAACCATGGTGGGGAGACCCGGCAAAGTAATCCCCGATAAATTTATCTTCGCATAATGCAAAACTGCCCGATACCAGATATTCGGCACGCTAAGCGGAAGGTGCATATCATTAGCCAAAATAGCCCGGCCAGCCTTTGTTTTTGTACCGCTCACAACCCAATTGTTAGACCCAAGAATGGCAGCTTGCGGCACGATCCGCACAGCAACTGTGCTGTTTGCCCCCTGTTCTACAAGTCTTTGCAGCGCAGCGTAAGGTATTGGCATGATCGGTCGAGCCGATCCGCTACCACCCATTAATATTGTCGCGTAAATATCCGTGTCAGGAGTTAGAAATTTAGTCACTTGCTGGGGAAGGCATTGCTCCATAATGCTCAACATCCGCTCCTCGGGCCCGGTCCACGATAAGATTTGAAACATGTTCAAAGCCACCAAGATACTGTCTTTAGACAACCATTTCTCAGGCTGGTATCCAAGTAGTCTAAACTCCGGGGGGAAAGAATCAGCCTCGAGCAAGTAATGGTTTATCCCGTCTGCGTATGCGCTCAATGCAGCTTGCTGGTCTGTGGGCAAAACCTCAGCAATACGCGTAGCTATCCGATCAAAGCCAAGATCGTGCTGAATCCGGTCATTAACCAACGCAGCCATTCCAAAAATTTCCGCCAAGCGCCCGCCGCTCTTGCGTCTCAACAAGTCCATCTGAAACATGCGATCCTGGGCGGTAACAAAACCGAGTACGCGCAGTGCGTCCAAACGATTATGCGCAGTGATTTCCGGAACAGCATATTCGTCGTATTGCACAACAACCTTATGCTTCAGTCGAGCAAAAGTAATTTCACCTTCCCGTTGCGGCAAAGATGACTTGAGCTCGAAATACACAAAGGTGGCAACCACCGCGACTACCGCAACGCTTCCCAGAACAAGGTAAAATAGAACTCTACGAAACATACGAGAATAATTACTATTGGGCTAAGGTATACTAGCGCAATTTTTATTCTCCTTCGAGGAAAATGCATGAGACCAAGCGGACGAAGTCCTGAAGACTTGCGACCAATCAAAGTAAACTGTGGCTACACCAAACATGCGGAAGGATCGGTATTAATTGAATTTGGTGACACTAAAGTATTGTGTAATGCCAGCGTTGAAAATCGCGTGCCCCGATTTCTCAAAGGTTCAGGAAGCGGCTGGATTACCGCGGAATACGGTATGCTACCGCGGTCGACCCACGAGCGTATGGCCCGTGAAGCGTCGCGTGGGAAACAAGGTGGCAGAACTCTGGAAATTCAGCGGTTAATCGGTCGATCCTTACGTGCGGCGGTTGACCTGAAGGCGGTAGGTGAACGCACCCTCACGATCGATTGCGACGTCATCCAAGCTGATGGGGGTACTCGAACAGCATCGATCACCGGAGGATTCGTGGCACTGTCACTGGCCGTCGCGGACCTGATCAAAACCCGGCAGATAAAATCCAACCCGATTCATGGCCAGATAGCATCCGTTTCGGTGGGCATATTCGAGGGCATTCCGATTCTAGACTTGGACTACGCCGAAGATAGTTCCGCGGAAACCGACATGAATGTCGTAATGAACGATGCCGGTGCATTCGTAGAGATTCAAGGCACTGCTGAAGGACACGCTTTTCGAAAGGATGAACTGAACGCCATGCTTGGTCTGGCGGAACATGGAATTACGCAATTGATGTCACTGCAGCGTTCGGCATTGGGTCTCGACTAACATGCAAGACAGAGTCGTGCTCGCAAGCGGAAATCGCGGTAAAATTCGCGAAATACAAAGCATCCTTAGCCGCTTTAATATCGTTCCGCAATCTGAGTTTGACATTCAAGAAGTGGATGAAACAGGCACAACCTTCATCGAAAATGCAATCATTAAAGCGCGCAATGCCGCTAAACACAGTGGTCTTCCCGCAATTGCCGATGATTCAGGTTTAGAAGTCGATGCGCTTAACGGAGCTCCGGGTGTTTATTCTGCTCGCTATGCGGGTAAGAATGCGAGCGACGCCGCAAACCTAGAGAAAGTATTGGCAGATTTAGCCAATATTAGCGATGCACAGCGTAGTGGCCGGTTCCACTGCGTAATGGCGTATATGCGGCATGAAAATGATCCTTGCCCGTTAATCGCGCATGGCACTTGGGACGGAATCATATTGAGACACCCCAGGGGAACCAACGGATTTGGCTACGATCCGATTTTTTACTTGCCTGAACGGGGTTGTTCCTCGGCCGAGCTGCCACCCGAAGAGAAGAACCGGCTAAGCCACCGGTACAAAGCGATACAAAAGCTGGTTGAATTCCTGTAACCCAACTTGGCGGTCGTGCTACTGAACCAAAGTTAAATCTCCGATTCTAATATTCCAGATTTCAAACCAAATACTGAGGCATTACACGCGGGCTCTTATTGCATGACCGTAAAGCAAAACACAACGCAAACAACGCCCCCATTAGGTTTGTACGTGCACATACCCTGGTGTATCCGAAGGTGCCCTTATTGCGATTTTAACTCCCACACCCTGCAAGACACCCTTCCCGAATCGGGATACATCCAGGCACTGATGTGCGATCTTGACCAAGATCTTCAGTTAATACCTAACCGGTCATTGCACAGCATCTTTATTGGCGGCGGTACGCCCAGCCTTTTCAGCCCGGAAGCAATTGAACAACTGATTACCCGGATACACCAACGCCTTGATTTTGACGATGACATAGAGATAACACTGGAAGCGAATCCCGGAACGCTGGAACGCAGCAAGTTTATTGAATTCAAGGCCGCCGGCATCAACCGGCTATCGATAGGCGTTCAAAGTTTTCGCAATCAACAACTTGAAGCCCTGGGTCGTATCCACGACAGTAGTGAAGCAATCAATGCCGCGGAAACCGCCCACGAAGCTGGATTGGAGAACTTCAACCTGGATTTAATGTTCGGCCTTCCAGGCCAAACGCAAAAAGCTGCTTTGCAAGATGTAATGACCGCAGTTCAATTAGACCCCAAACACATATCCTACTACCAATTGACCATCGAACCGCACACCGCATTTTATAATGATAAACCCAAGCTGCCTCCGGATGATGAGATTTGGCGTATTCAGTGCGAAGGACAAAGCGGCCTACGAGACCACGGTTATAATCAATATGAAATATCCGCATACGCACAAAGCGGAAGCCAATGCCGCCACAACCTAAATTATTGGAAGTTTGGAGACTACCTTGGCGTTGGCGCCGGCGCACATGGCAAAATCACGGATCCAAAAACCAACCGAATCCTGCGCATATGGAAAACCAAACACCCGAATGCATATCTCAAATCAGCTGCTACCAAAGCCCGCATCGGCAATCAACACAACATAACTAACCATCCCTCAGCTGACAGTAATCCAGCCTGGTCT
>CAZVFR010000192.1:0-6996 GCA_964626505.1 uncultured Methylococcaceae bacterium | reverse complement strand
ATGACGTTTTCCAGCTTGTATTTAATCCTGTATTTGATTGAAGAGGGTTATACCTTCAAATCCGAGCTCGCGACGCTACTTAGTGTTTTTATGGGTAATGCGGTGGTTTGCCTGCTGTTCTTCTGGATGGGGTCGCTGGTTGGAAAACAAGTCTAAGCCTAAAATCGCAATCCTCTTAATCGTATAACCTTGAGGGCAGCCTGAGCAGTTACATGCTGTTTAAGTTCGCTTTCATCGTTACGAAACTAGCTAAAAATAAAAGGAAAATTTGTAAACACCCATGCTTGATCCACGTTTGTTTAGAAATAATTTAGATGAGGTTGCGCAGCAGCTTAGCCGGCGTGCATTCACTTTGAATACACAAGCCTTTATTGATTTGGAAACCCGCCGCAAAGAAATACAGATTCATACCCAGGCGCTGCAAAGCGAAAGGAATACACGATCTAAAGCGATCGGTAAGGCGAAATCGGAAGGACAAGATATTCAGCCCTTGCTGGATCAAGTCCAGGATCTTGGCGATCAACTGAAAAATTCCGCATCCGAGTTGTCCGAAGTTCAACGCAAATTGGACGATATACTGCTGGGTATTCCGAATATTTTGGACGCGGATGTGCCGGATGGCCGCGATGAGAATGATAATCTGGAGGTCAGCCGTTGGGGAACGCCGCCGGAATTTGATTTTGAACCCAAAGATCACGTGGATTTGGGGGCAGCACTCGGAAACATGGATTTCGAAGCAGGCGCCAAGCTCGCCACCGCTCGTTTTGTAACTTTGAGTGGTCCGTTGGCCAGATTGCAGCGTGCGATCATACAATTCAATCTGGATACGCATACTCAAGACCACGGATATACCGAGGTTTATGTGCCGTATCTGGCGAATTCGGAAAGCTTACGTGGCACCGGCCAGTTGCCGAAATTCGAAGAAGATTTGTTCGCGGTTCAAAATGAACCACCGCTGTATCTGATTCCAACCGGGGAAGTGCCGGTCACGAATCTGGTGCGTGACGATATTGTAGCCAATGAGCGGATGCCACTGAGATTTGTTGCTCACACACCTTGCTTTCGCAGCGAAGCAGGTTCGTACGGCAAGGATGTTCGCGGCATGATCAGGCAACACCAATTTGAAAAGGTTGAATTGGTTCAGATCGTGCGACCTGCCGATTCATCCGAGGCGCACGAACAATTAACCGGCCACGCCGAAACTATATTGAAGAAATTGCTGCTGCCGTATCGTAAAGTATTGCTGTGTGCCGGGGACACGGGTTTTTCATCCGCGAAAACCTATGACTTAGAGGTTTGGCTGCCCGGACAACAAACTTACCGGGAAATCTCTTCGTGCAGTAATTTTCGTAATTTTCAAGCACGTCGTCTGCAGGCTCGGTGGCGTAATCCCGAAACCGGCAAGCCGGAGTTGGTGCATACCTTGAATGGTTCCGGGTTGGCCGCGGGACGCACGCTGATTGCTGTGATGGAAAACTATCAGGATGAGCAAGGACGTATTGCGATTCCAGAGGTTTTACAGCAATACATGGGCGGGCTGACTGTAGTCGAATAGGTAATTATCAGCTTATTCCCGATTAGACATTATGTTGTGAATCGAGCCATAGTGGAATTTGAGTACGAGATCCTGAGAATTTTGAAGGATCAATTGAGCAATAGATATTCAGACAAATCAATCAGAGGGCTTTAAATATGAATCTACGAAAAATGAAATTACTGAGACTTTTCTATTTTGTAAGCGTTGTAATAATTGTTACTGCTTGTAGTGAATCAAAACAAGAGCAGGCATCTAAGCAGATATTAATGTCGGACGTCCAACTTAAAAATATGGCACTTAAAAGGTGTCAACCTAAACTCAAAAAAGCCATCGGGCGGGAAATGTTTGCAGCAACGGAAACTACTGGGATAGGTACATCGTCTCTGGTTTTGAAATGGACTGGCGAAAAAGACAAAGACGAATTTAAAATAGCCTTATGTAGCTACAGTATGGACCACGGTCTGACTTCAATAGTCATAGATGGTAAAATAGTTTTCGAAAAAAAGATCTAGTTTTTTAGAATATTTAGGATTCTAGTCCGTATTCTGTTTGGTCACAAAGCCTCTTGTGAGAACAAAGCTCTACGCGATCATTAAGTCCTATGGGGAGAAATGCGAGCTAGCCTAGTGCCGGTCCAGTGAACCTGCGATCGGTGTAGCTGTCACATTGATTGGGTAAATCACTGCAAAGGGAGTTTCATATGAATAAATGGGGTGCGGAGTTTTTAGGTACGTTTTGGTTGGTGTTGGGTGGTTGCGGCAGCGCGGTTCTGGCGGCGGCTTTTCCGGATGTGGGTATCGGGCTGTTGGGTGTATCGTTTGCGTTTGGCCTGACAGTTTTGACTATGGCGTACGCGATCGGCCATATATCAGGTTGTCATTTGAATCCGGCTGTGTCCATCGGTCTTTGGAGTGGTGGCCGGTTTTCTGGTTCTGAACTGTTACCGTATATTATTTCTCAGGTATTGGGTGCGATTACGGGCGCGGCCGTATTGTATATGATCGCATCGGGGAAGGCTGGGTTTGAGCTCAGCGCCGGGTTTGCGTCCAATGGATATGGTGAGCATTCGCCTGGTGGCTATGACATGGTTGCTGCGTTGACCACGGAAATCGTCATGACGTTTATGTTTCTGATGATTATTCTCGGCGCGACCGACCATCGAGCTCCGCAAGGGTTCGCACCGCTCGCGATCGGATTGGGGCTGACCTTGATCCATTTAATTAGTATTCCGGTTACCAATACATCGGTTAACCCTGCGCGAAGTACTGGTGTTGCGGTATTTGTTGGCGACTGGGCAACTGCGCAGCTGTGGTTGTTTTGGGTGGCTCCGATTATCGGGGCAGTGCTGGCGGGCTTCGTTTACCGAGCGTTGAGCGGCGAGGATGATTAGATTTGAGAAATTCGGGCCGGAAGCGCTGCGATTGTTTATTGTGGGTATTCGAAAATTGTCTGTAAGACTTGCTCGGTTTTCTGATCGTTGATCTGAAAAGCTTTTACGCATTCTGTAAATGGCAGCTTGTGTGAAATCAGTGTTTTGGGTTTTATGGCTTCGATCATCGACCAAGCCAGATTGATGCGCCGATTTTTGCTCCAGCGTCCGCTTAGTTGCGGGTCGATGGTGCTGACTTGGCTAGAAATCAAGCGGATGCGATTGCGGTGAAAATGTCCACCTAGATCCAGCGGTTTCGATGCGCTGCCGTACCATGAGCCAATGATGATTTTGCCCGCGAATCCCGTGATTTCGATGGCCTGGTTCAACGCGTCCATGTTGCCAGACAACTCGAATGCGATGTCCAAGCCCTTCGGTTCGGGTTTATCGGAAATACGTGCTGTTAAATTTCTCCATTCTTCGATGTGGCTGGGGTCCAGTGTTTCGGTCGCACCCATGGCTAGGGCGGTTTCGCGTCTATAGGCTAGTGTGTCCAGTGCGATCAGCTGGTTCAGCGCCAACCGACTTAACAGTGCGGTGCACAAAAGTCCGACCACGCCCAATCCAAATACGCCGACGATGTCACCTATGATTGGGTTTGCGTCCATAACGAAGTTCAGCGCGGATTCCATATTGGGCAGGAACAAAGCGGCTTCTGATGAGAGTTCATTTGGCACGGGTAGGCATTCGTCCAACGCAACAACGATCCGATTTTGGTGCGGGTGAAACACGAATACTCTGCGGCCGTCCCATTCGGGATCCACGTTGCGGCCCCGATCCACAATACAGCCCACGATCGAATAGCCGTAACGAAACGGGTATTCAAATGCGCCCTTCAAGCTGGGGATGGTTTTGTCTTGGAATAGGCCGTGTGGCATGCGACCTTGGTAGATTAGCGATTCGGTGCCGGGGCTGATTGCGGAACACCGCGTAGCGACTAAGACGTGGTTATCCGCCAGTAACGGCAGTTCAATATCGCCGATCTCCACGTGTTTTGGGGCGGTGTGAAAGATCGCCTGAGCCCGCATCAGTTTTTTCCGAGCGACCCATAAACGATGATGTCTGTGTCCAAACGATGGTATTCGCAGTTGACGATTGTGATCGGTGGTGTGTTTTGTGGGCGGCACGGCTCTTCTATGGCTTTGAGCCCACCAATCAGGCGCGGAGCTATGGTGACAATGCAGTAATTCGCGCTTTCCGAAGCCAGGATTTTTCCGATTACCGATGCGCCGCCCTCGACCATGACTGTTTTGAGACCCAAGCTGGCCAGCAAGTTCAGAACGCTGGGCAAATCAACTTTGTTTTCGGCGTCCGATTTAACCGTGTAAATACGGGCGCCTTGGTCTTCAAGCGGTTTTATGTTGCTCCGACAGGCCAGCTCAGTGGTGATGATAATCGGTGGTTTGGCGTTTGGGCTTAGTAGTTTCGAGTCGATCGGAAAGCGCAGACGGCTGTCCAGAATAACAGGCTGGGGGTTTTTGCCTTTGAAATAGCGTACGTTAAGTTGCGGATCGTCGATTAGAATAGTATTAATGCCGACCAGCAGCGCATCGTGATGTGATCGTAGCGCGTGAGTCATTTTCAGTGATTTTTCGCAGCTTAACGAGATCGATTCGCTCCGGTGGACGGCGATGCTGCCGTCTATGCTTTGCGCGTAGCTGATGGTTACAAACGGTTTGTCCAACTGCGCTTCGGCATGACGGGCAAGTTTGCCTATCAACGGTTGTAGGAACTGAAAATCTTCAGGCAAGTACGGGGTCTTGCCCAGAGAAAGCAGGTGATCCATCTTTTCGACTTTGGTTTTCAGGTAGTCGGCGTTATCGTCATGGTGTGGAACTTCAACCGGCACGCGGCCGTCTACTTGGATACCCAGCTCTTGAAGTTGCGAAATTTTGGCCGGGTTATTGGTCATCAGGCGTAAAGATTTGACGTCGAGATCTTTTAGAATCAGAGCAGCCACGTTATAGCTGCGTTCATCGGCCCGATGCCCGAGTTGAATATTTGCGTCTACGGTATCCAGCCCCTGGTCTTGTAAGTTGTATGCCTTGAGCTTTTCCAGTAGTCCTATACCGCGGCCCTCCTGACGCAAATAAATCAAGATTCCGCAATCAGATGATCCGATATAGCTCATGGACATGTGCAATTGATCCCGGCAGTCACAGCGTCTGGAACCCAGAACGTCGCCCGTAAAGCACTCGGAATGTACCCTGACGGGCACATCTGAAGCACCGCCTACGCTACCTTTAACGAGCGCGATATGTTCTTTGTTATCGATGCTATTGCGGTAGTAATACAACATGAACGCGCCATGTTGTGTAGGTATCCGGGTCCGAACGATATTCTGAACTTCAAGTTCTTTTATTTGATTCACATTAGCTCGGTTCAAATTAGAATCGGTCATGGTGGCCGAAATGGTAATGATATCGAAAAAGGTGGCAGTCGGGGTAACAATTCGGTTTATAGGGTGCTGCCTTTCTAATATTGCGACAGGTATTCTCTGTGTTGTGTAAAACCTACAGTCTTAGGCCAGGCGGTATAAGCCGGGTAGAAGCTCAGCGCTATAAATTTTTTCGAGTTTGTTTGAAGCGCCCGGCTATGGGCATTGAGACGACAGTGGAAAAAGTAACTGGCATCTGTTACAAAGTCCTTGTTAAGGTCGGACTTCGGAACATTACCTTCAAGTTAACCGTATTTGCGGGCGTGAGGACATAAACCGGAATATAGGCGTGTGTTTCCCACATTTTTAATGGTTTTCAGCGGTGTAAGAGGTTGTCTGGTTAAAATGATATTGGCTGCAAATGCCCCAAAATGGTCCATTTTTCCGATTATTCTCGTTAAATAGGTCAACTATTCGCCTCACTAATTTGCCTGGAGCTAATTAGGACCGCGCAGCGACCCTAACAGGGTGAAATACAAGGATGTATTTCATCAGATAATCGATAAAATGGCCTCATTCTGGATCGTTTTCGCTGCCATACATTTTAACCAGACAGCCTCTAAAATGGTGATTCAAGAGTTACCACTTGGACATTTTTACCATTGGCGGTGTTTTTTAAATTAGATTTTAGAGGAGTTACAAACGGTGCGCGGGTTAGCAAAATTTATAATGCGTGGTCGCAGGGAAGCAATTTTCATTGCGGCTTTCTTTGGGGCGATGTCGATTTTATTGCTGCCATTGGCCATTTTTAGCGCGGCAGCGATGGGTTTGGTGCATTTACGTAAAGGTGGGTCCGAAGTTGCTTATGTTGGCTTGGTAGCGGGTGTCTTAATCTTTGTAGCTTCGCTGTTGTTACCGACTCGCGCAGGTTTTCCGTTTCCTTTGGTGCTTGCGCTGTGGGTTGTTGTGTTCGTGGGCACAGCAGCATTACGAGCGTCTCAATCACAAGTAATAGCGCTAATCGCGGTCGGAGGATTGTGTGCATTGTTTGTAATAGCAATGCATTTGATTGTAGGGGACGTGGTTACGTGGTGGAGCGACTGGTTTAAGGTCGTGATTACAAACGTGGAAGGGGCTACTTTCGATAGTTTTGAGGAAGAGGGTGTGCTGCGGATATTCAACGGATTTGTCGCCCTGGTGGCCGGTCTGGCCGGCATGATGACGGTATTGCTTGCTCGATGGATGCAGTCGTTTTTGTATAACCCGGAAGGCTACAAGGCTGAGTTCATCTCGCTGATGCTGCCCAAAATGATGTTGCCTGTGGTCGTCGCTATCCTGGTTGTTGCGGGGGTGATAAAAGATGGACTTATGGCGGATTTATTTATAGTTGCCGTGGTGGTGTATTTTTTTCAGGGTTTGTCTACCTTGCATGGCTTGGGTGCGAAAAAGCGCTGGAAAAAGTCTTGGTTTGCGGTACCGTATCTCGCCTTGATGTTTATTCCGCAGATTTTGATTCCCGGCTTCGCGGCGTTGGGTGCACTAGATACGTCTATGGATTTTCGCGCCATTCGTCGTGGCAAAAAAGTTTGAGGTTTGTGGAGGCTGTCTGGTTAAAATGTATTGCAGCGAAAACGATCCAGAATGAGGTCATTT
>CAZVFR010000191.1:0-7041 GCA_964626505.1 uncultured Methylococcaceae bacterium | reverse complement strand
GCATTCCTCACCAGAATGACAAGCCCTCGCTTGATCTTTGTTCCCACAAGGAATTTTCTTCCTTCGGAAAGACAGCCGCTATGCCGCTCAGTCAGAAAACCCCTCGTGAAAACAAATCGCTGCGCGATCATCTTGCCCTCTGATGAGTAATGCGGGTTTAAACAACTCTTAAAAATAGTAACCCGTAGTTGTATGTGTAATTTGAGGCTAAGCTGAATTGTTTGTTGCGGATTTTAGGTTACTAGCTTGAAGACTGTCAGGATGCTTTCAAAACCTGAAGACAGGACTGGTTGATATTCGACAACAGCTGCTTATCTACTGAATGCTCGCTATCCGATTCGGATAGCTCTTGGTCGGTAGTTTCCAAAATGCGTCGCAAGGTTGTCTCCATTTCACAGCAGCGGGAAGCACTGAAATCAAACTGGCCCTGTTTGATTTTTAGTTCCGTATCCTGAATGCGCTGAATAAACTGCTCGGTCAGCGATTTGACTAAGGGTAAGCACCGGCTTAAAACATTCCGCAAAACCGACTCATCTACAACAAGCACTTCGGTACGTTCCAAAGCTTCAGCGGATGCCGTCCGCGGTGCACCCGTAATAATTGCCATTTCCCCCAATACCTGACCCGGTTTCATACAACCCAAAACTGCCTGTTTGCCGGACTCCATCTTGTACAATTTTATAGACCCCGAATTGATCAAATAAGCGTGCTTGCCGGTGTCTCCGGCATGAAAAACCGTCTCACCCTTCTCGAAGCTTAAATGTTGGAAATTTCTAAGTTCTCGAACTGCCATGATTTGCTACCCCGCTTGCCCACACATCGCGCCCAACACGAATTTTAACCCTATAGCTTAACTTTAGAAGAGTTCCCAGAAAAATCTAATTCGCTGCTATTCCGTTCCCCAATTTGGCTGACTTTTTTTCCAAAACACAAGGCTTGTGTATGCCATAGCCTTGCGCGTAATCCACGCCGATTCGTAGTCTTGGAGAACGAACCAAAGTTTTCTACAACCCATCAATCGCCTAAGCCGGATTAGCACAGTCGATAAAAAACCCTTCTACATCGAATTCCGTTAATACTCTGTCCATCAACGCCTGTATACCGAAACGTTCGGTGGCGTGGTGTCCACCGGCGAACATATGAACTCCAGCCTCACGGCTATCGTGCCAATCGTGTTCGCTCATTTCCCCGGTGATGTAGGCATCCAATCCGTGGCGCTCAGCCAGCACCCAATCGTTATTTGCACCGCCGGTGATGATTCCGACTGTCCTTATCCTCTGATCGGGGTCCGGGCAGGCCACCATCACAGAATGATCCAATGTCGCAGATAACTGTTCAGTTAATTCCGCCGAAGTCAGTGGGTTTTTTAACTCCCCCATGACACCCGTTGGACAACCTTTGTAATCTCCAAACGATTGATAATTGCGTATACCTATACGTTTGGCCAGACTCGCCGCATTGCCTATTTCCAGATGAGCATCGAGTGGCAAATGGTACCCGTAAAGACTGATATCATTTCGGACTAGAGGGAAAATACGCTTTTTGAAACTTCCTGTAATTGTTCTAGGCCCATGAAATTTCCAAAACAATCCATGGTGTACTACCATCGCGTTGGCATCGTTACGCGCCGCAGTAGCGACCGAATCCGCAGTAGCTGAAACCGAGAACGCTATCTTCGTTATGTTCTCACAACCTTCAATTTGTAATCCATTGGGGCCATAGTCCTGAAAATCGCCCGGAGACAAAAGAACATCGAAAAATTGATCTAACTCTTGTCTGGTCATCGAATTCCGATACTAAATTATTTCCAATAGCTATATTGTGTCGTTGGCCAGTATAAAAGATAGTAACTAATCAGCGAACTTAAAAATGCCAGTAACTGCTCAGATTGCGCTCAAATTTAGACGAGTACAAGGAGAAAACGCGCCGTGTACGTGTGTACACGAGCATTTTTACTTCACGCGTCCATGCGTTCCGCCCTTCGGGCCAGCCTTTGGCTGTTCAAAAACGCTCCCGGCGTTTTTGTGACACCGTAATCGGGTAAATTTGAGGCTAAGCTGGGTAGTTAAGAAATCTAATACGCTAAGCTATGACCATGCACCAGAAAATTATCGAACTGATAAATATTGCCGGCACAATAATTCTTGGCAAGGAACACCAACTTAGGCTCGCGATGTGCTGCATTCTGGCGCGCGGGCATTTGCTAATCGAAGACATACCCGGTGTTGGCAAAACCACACTCGCGCATACGCTGGCCGTGCTCCTGGGGCTAAAATTTCAACGCATTCAATTTACCAGCGACCTTCTTCCCGCGGATATCCTCGGCGCAGCGGTATTCGATGCGAAAAACCACAGCTTCAGCTTTCATGCCGGGCCTATTTTCAACCAAATGATTTTGGCCGACGAGATAAACCGCTCCACACCCAAGGCTCAAAGCGCATTACTGGAAGCCATGGAAGAACATCAGGTTACCGTTGACACCACAACTTACCCTCTTCCAGAACCCTTCATCGTGATCGCAACGCAAAACCCCAACTACCAAGTTGGCACCTTCCCGTTACCGGAGTCGCAGTTAGACCGATTCCTGATGCGCATCGAATTGGGCTATCCGGATAATCAAGCAGAACGCGCTTTGCTGACGGGAAAAGATCGACACCAGCTGATCGAATCACTGCCCAACTGTTTGCCTCCGCAAGATTTGCTTAGCGCCCAATCAGAAGTGTCAAATATGTATACCTCGGAGGCTTTATTGGATTATCTCCAGGCCATACTGAATTTTACCCGTAGCGCACCCGAATATCAGTTTGGCCTGTCACCGCGTGCCGGTCTTGCACTGCTAAACGCGGCCCGAGCTTGGGCCTATCTGGATAATCGCGATGCTGTTATTCCAGAGGATATCCAGCAGGTTCTTGCCGCGGTCACCGACCATCGGTTGAGAACTGCGGATACTGACTCCGAAACTATGTTTAAGCCCCTTGTGGAAAAAGTTCCGATCCCCTAGCAAAAAGGATTTTCTGGCTGGATTGGAGGCGTACTAGTAACACCCAAAATAACTGCGGTTAAAGAGATAGGGCCTGCTATAAAAGCCATAGCGATAATACGGATAAAATCCCAAAGAACCATAATACCCTGAACGACTATAGGTGGGCCAAATGTAGTCGTGGCTAACGTTGATTACCGGCAACTTTAATGTCTTTTTGCCGATCATGCGTTCCGTGTCACCCGTTAATACACCGGCAACAGTAATTTGAGTACCTTTAGCGTATACCGCAGGGTCCAGAAACTTCTCGCTATGCATCAGGAAACGTCCCTGCGAAGACCGGTTCAATCTCGGTCGACCATAGCCTTTCAGGGGATAATAAAGCACATGTATCCAACTTGCGTCTTCATCATTTTCGACTTGGACGATAGTACCCCCCCAACGCACCGATGAACCTTTGTATGCTTCAATATTGTTTTGCACGTCTTGTAGTTGAACTTCGGTCGAGGGCGCATCCTTGATAGCAGTGGGCAAATTTGAGCATGCCCCCAATAGTAAAATAGCTAGAATTATGACCCATCTCATAATTATCTCCCCACGATTAAGTGCTCCATAATGAGTCACCCAAGAAAAATCGCCAACCCCAACTCATAA
Organism: uncultured Methylococcaceae bacterium; assembly: GCA_964626505.1. Classification (GTDB taxonomy): domain Bacteria; phylum Pseudomonadota; class Gammaproteobacteria; order Methylococcales; family UBA1147; genus CAZUGA01. The sequence continues at coordinate 3,407 of CAZVFR010000191.1, read as the reverse complement.
ACTCTACGAATCAATCCGTCTTCTATACCCCACCGTACATTTGAATCTGTCAATATGCACAAGCCGCAATTTAAGAACGCTTTATGTAGGGCACCTCTATCAATTCATGAATAAGCATCTTGAGTTCAAAATTCCCAAGTGCTGCGTTGCTAAGGGTTCCCAATAGAATAACTATTCCAAACCCTTAGCGCCTTGCTCTTGGAAATTCTGAATCTCAATCTTTCTTACCCAGATTTAATAGAGGCACCCCATAGACAAACGAAACAGCTCTTTGTTGCGTCATAATGCTACAAAAACGCTAACGATCACAACGTACTGTTGAACCATTCCACCGGCCAAATAAGAGCTACCTCTTTAAATCGGACGGCAGAAAAATTGTATTATGCTCATTGTAGGTCACAGAGGTATCGGCACAGGGCAAACGGTAGACCCAAGCCTTGTTCGAGCTCTGGCCTATACTAAAAGACCATCCACTACCAACTCTAGTCTATGCACGTTGTGGAACTTACCCTAAAAGAACGATTTCACCCCAACCGATTTTTTATTGGCGAAAAACCGACCGCTGCAGCTGTGGTATTGTCGCATCGACGGATATTTATCCTGCCGTCAAAAGCTGGTCTTTGCTGCGGGCTATTGCTGGGCATCATGCTGTCAGCTTCGGTCGTATACAACAATAACCTGAGTTTCATCCTGACATTTTTGTTGGGCAGTGTTTGTCTGGTTTCGGTCCTACATAATTTTCGTTCTATGGCAGGGCTTAGCATCAACGTCGGTCGATCGACACCGGTGTTCGCCGGCGATCTGGCAGAGGTGACGCTATTAATAACCAATCCGTCCGAGCTGCCGCGCATAAATCTGCGTATTTCGGCGCAGCATGCAGACACCACTCAAATCAGCATCACACCGCGGGCAACGGCTTCGCCGGTGATGAAAATAAAAACCTATACACGCGGCTGGCAAACACTCGGCACCGTGACGATCGCGAGCTATTTTCCGATCGGGTTATTTCGAGCCTGGTCGCCGATCAATTTTGCTCAACGAATACTGGTTTACCCAAAACCTGCCGCACATTCGGTGGCATTATCCGAGACCTTTTTGTCGGCGCAGAACGCTGTAACCCGCAATCCCGATGGAGACGACTTTTTCGGCCTGCAAAGCTACCAAAATGGCGATTCTTTACGGCAAATACACTGGCAAGCTTTCGCAAAAGGCCGCGGTGTACATACCAAACAATACGGTGGCGACAGATCGCCGGAAATTTGGCTGGATCTGGATCAAACACCGGGCGATACGCTTGAATTACGAATTAGCTTGCTTTGCCGTTGGATAATCGACGCGGAGCAAAGCGGAGCCCAATACGGTTTGCGTTTACCTCACCTGAGCATTGGCCCGGATGCGGGCGCCAGCCATCACTCAAAATGCCTGCGAGCACTCGCTTTGCTTTGAATCCGAATACTTTATGCGCTCAAAACCCAATAATCCGGAAATAGAAAAAAGCACCTTATCGTTTTCGCTTATAACAACTTTTCTGGTCACGCTCCCTCACGTCAATCACGTTCCTTGGACCATCTTCGTTTTTTTTATTCTGGCTTTGGGCTGGAGACTATCCAGCAACACCACCAAGCTATCGCTTCCAGGACGTGGTCTATTGTTTTTGATCAGCGTTGCTAGTGTGAGTCTGATATTTATGGAACACAAGACGCTTATAGGCTTACAAGCCGGCACCAGCTTTTTTATCGTTGCGTTAGGTCTAAAGCTTCTGGAACTTAAACGGGTGCGTGACTTATATTTAGTAATTTTTCTGTCATTTTTTGTCGCAACAACGCAATTTCTATATACGCAAACTTTGCTCATGGGGCTTTATGTATTGGTTGTTACCGGACTGCTGATCGTGAGCCTGATAAGTCTTAATGCGGCCAACGCTATAAACCTGGTATCACAATTCAAACTTTCCGCGCTGTTGATTTGTCAGGCATTCCCAATCATGGTTTTGCTGTTTCTGATCTTCCCAAGAATTGCTACGCCGAAATTTGGACTGGTCGCACAAGACGGGATCGCAATAACCGGCCTTAGCGATACATTAAACCCGGGACAGATCAGCCAGCTTAGTCAGTCAGCCGAAGTAGCCTTTCGGGTCAACTTTGAAGGTAAGGCGCCTCCAAGGAAAGAACGTTACTGGCGAGGCCCGGTATTTTGGCACACGGACGGCCAACAGTGGACCATGGCAGAACCAACACCCTTAGCGCAAAACCAGATCCAGGTCTCCGGCAACACCTATCGTTATACAGTCACCTTAGAACCACATCGGCAGAAGTGGCTTTTTGCTCTGGATACTCCCACCGAAAAACCATTCGGGGCCAGTCAGACTTCAGACCTACTATTGGTCACGGCAAAACCCATTACCAAACGCCGTTCGTACACCTTGAGTTCGAATACCCAATACAACACGGGAATGCTAAGTAATCGTGATAGGCGCATGGGGCTACAACTACCCAAACCAGCGTCTCACCAAATCGCGAACCTGGTCGAATCCTGGCGACAGAAGAATCCGAATCCCGCAGCGATCGTTCGACAAGCATTCAACTACTTTCACGACCAGGAATTCTTTTACACCTTGTCTCCACCACTGTACGAAACTGATCCGATAGAGTCGTTTCTATTCGAATCGCGAAGAGGATTTTGCGAGCACTACGCAACGGCTTTCGTTTACCTGATGCGCGCGGCAAATATACCCGCAAGAGTAGTAACCGGTTATCAGGGTGGAGAATTCAATACGGTCGGAAAATTTCTCGAGATTCGCCAGGCCGATGCGCACGCCTGGGCCGAAATTTGGCTACGCGGCAAGGGCTGGGTCCGTCTCGACCCAACTTCAGCGGTGGCACCCGAGCGAATCGAAAAAGGTATCGATCTACTGGACCAGCTCGCGACAGGCGAAATCAGCTTCGGCAGCCTTGAACGATCCGGGCTCTCCAATCTCATTCAGAACATACACTATGCCTGGGCAGCGGCCGAACACGCATGGCACCGCCGCATTATCGCCTACAACGCTAATTTGCAAAACGATCTCCTTTCGAGATGGAATATTAAGAATTTGGCAAATAGAGTGGTTGCTTTAGTCAGTGGGATCGCGATCTTACTACTATTGATTGCCCTGATGGTTTTGGGCAACCGATCGATGCGCGAGGACAAAGCCATCGCCTTATACCAGCGTTTCTGCAAAAAGCTCGCAAAGCGGGGTATCACGCGAACCAACACCGAAGGCGCTGGAGACTTCGCCAAGCGTGCCGCAGCGGCACTTCCAAATCTAGATCTGAAGATTGATGAAGTGACTCGGTCCTACCAAAATTTGCGCTACGCTCGCGAAACAAACGCAGAGGGTTTAAAGCATTTTTCGCGTTTGGTTCGTG
>CAZVFR010000190.1:0-7077 GCA_964626505.1 uncultured Methylococcaceae bacterium | reverse complement strand
GAGCATTTTCGACGCCGTAATCGGGTAAATTTGAGGGTAAGCTGAGTAGTTACATTCCAGCAATCTAAACAAATACAGAGTAATTCAGCTGTATTTGATTAGCGCGTCAGAATCAAGCGCGCCTGTATGTAATGCACTGGCCAGTAAGACTCCGCTAATACCTAACCCGGCCAATCTATCCAAATCGTCTTCGGATCGAACGCCTCCAGCCGCATAGATGCTCTTGGGTGGCCGTCTATTCAGATAATATTTGACGCGGGTCCAGTCGGGTCCCCTATTGCTACCTACATGCGCGAGACTCATGATAATCAATCTTCTGGGCCAACGGTCCGTGTTATTTGATAGCGTAGATGGCCCAAGCAGTCCTTCCGCTGAGAAATCCAAAGACAAGATAAAGTCTTGCTTGTCGCGCTCATACAAGCTGAGGAGTGATTGATCGTCGATCGACTCACTGCCAATAACACGAACAATTTGGGGATTTGGATATTTAACGTGCGCCGATATGTCAACTAGTCCCTGATCAATCCAAAATTCGACAGCGGGAAATTTCGCTGTCAGATTTGCGATTATTCGCAGATTGTTTCCGTGGCCCATCAAGCTGTCCAGGTCCGCAATATAAATTGTTTTGAAGGGATGCAAAGATAAGAACGCGCCCAAAACGGCGATAGGGTCGCTATCCGAACAAAATTTCGTTTGCAGTGGTTTATATCGATCACGTAGCCCCTGCTTAGCAAGCACCGCTTTACCACCCATTATGTCTATGACAGGTATCAGTTCCAAAACACAGCCGTGAAAATATTAATATTGGAGTATATTACCGGGGGCGGGTTAATTAATGAATCACTACCCGAGTCTTTGGCGCGGGAGGGTGATTTAATGTTGACCGCGCTGCTAAATGATTTACGCCAATTGGATGGCGTTGAACTTACAGTTTTTCGTGACTATCGTCTGGGGCCTTTGCCGAGTTCGGTGAAATTCGCAGACCTCAATGTACAAATTTTGACACCGGATCAAAATTTCCATGAAACCTGGAAAATTGCCATTGAACAAAGTGATGCGGTATGGCCAATTGCACCAGAAACCGGGGGGGTATTGGCGGAGCTTAGCCGTGATGTGGAGTTGGCCAGGCGACTATTATTAAACAGTCCGTCGAGCGCCATAAGATTAACCGCTAGCAAGATTAAAACAATACAACGCTGTCATGAATATGGGGTGCAAACTGTTCCGACCGTATTTTTGGAACTATTTGCAGACGATTTTCCAGGACCCTGGGTAATCAAACCCGATGACGGAGTAGGGGGCGAGGGATCACAGATTGTTACCAATCGAAATCATCTTTATGATTTGAAAAATGAACGGCATTCTCACAAACTGATCGTACAACCACTGATAACCGCGGAATCAGGCAGTTTGTGTTTGTTATTTGACGCAACCGGATATTGCTTTCTCAGCTTTAATAAGCAACATATAAAACGCGTTGGTGGTCGTTTCCACTTGGCGGGCTGTTCGGTTAATGTGGTTGACGAATATTGGAATATTTATCACAATCTCGGTCGTAGTATAGCGTGTGCTTTTCCAACATTATGGGGCTATGTAGGCGTGGATGTTATTGGATGTGGAGAGCAAGCCAAGGTGTTGGAAATAAACCCTCGATTGACAACATCTTTTGTAGGTTTGGCTCCCTCGCTCGGTATCAATGTTGCCGGTATGATATTGGATATGCTGCATAGTCCTCTAAGTGATACCGCAATACCGCCGCACCGACAGACTCGCTTCGACATCAATTTGGAGGAGCCTTTTGTCTAATAAGGTTATCGGTTGGGATATAGGTGGCGCCCACATTAAAGCGGTCGGTATAGACGCTAGCGGCAATGTGACCCAGGTTGTACAGTACCCCTGTCCATTGTGGCTTGGTTTATCACACCTACACGAGTGTGCGGTCGAAATACTCCAACAACTAGGTGATGCAGACTCGCACCATGCGATCACTATGAGCGGCGAATTGGTAGATTTGTTTCCGAATCGACATGAGGGAGTCGAACAGCTACTGAATGCCATTCGAGAGCATATTTCTCTGAATCGCCTTAGCGTATTTGCCGGGTCATCGGGGCTGGTTCGCTTAGAATCGGTAAATTCGGAGTTTTACGCTCAGATAGCCTCCGCAAACTGGCTGGCAAGTGCGCAGTATGCTGCCACTTCGATCGGATCAGGATTGTTTGTGGATATTGGCAGTACCACAACTGATATTTTAACGATCCAAAACGGTAAGGTGGATCCTCAGGGTTATTCAGATTATGAGCGCTTGCAGTGCGGTGAACTGGTGTATACCGGTGTCGTCAGGACGCCGGTGTTGGCGATTGCTCATCAGGTTTATTTTCAAAACAAATCCGCACCGTTAGTTGCAGAGTTGTTTGCAACCATGGCGGATGTGTACAGAATTACCGGCGAACTCCCAGAATATGCCGATCAGTGGCCGGCCGCTGATAAGGGTGAAAAAGACAAGACCGGTAGCGCCCGCCGATTAGCGCGTATGTTGGGCCGGGATCTCGATGCAGAGGCGATACAGTGCTGGGAAGCCGTTGCATCCTTTCTTCGTAGTCGGCAGTTAGCGAAAATTAAGTGTGGATGTAATCAACAATTGTCTCGTGGTGTATTTGCCACGGGGGGTAATTTGGTCGGAGCTGGAGTTGGGCGATTTCTGGCGAAGCGGCTCGCGGAGGTGTTAGGATTGCATTATATCGACTTCTCTTGCTTGGTTTCGTGTTCAGAGCGATCCACTGACCAAGTAGATATTGCAGACAGCGCACCTGCCGTTGCGGTCGCCAAACTACTGTATCAGGAAACGATACAGTAAATTTCGGATGAAAATATTGTGTTCGTAACTTGCGCATGAATGCGTCGCATCCACGCTTACAAGAATTACCCTACGATCAAGATAGTAGCCTTTTATTCGAAGGTATCGCGCATCTGGACGGCGCGGTATTCCTGGACAGTGGCTTTCCGCGCAACCGGCAGGGCCGTTACGATATTTTAGCTGCCCAGCCCTTTCAAACGCTTGTGACCCGAAACGGAATTACTGAGATTCGTTCAAAACAAGGCGTTACTGTTTCCCCAAAAGATCCTTTTGAAATCTTACAGGATCTTTTAGAACCCAAGGCCGAGTCACTCGGTAATTTACCCTTCTGCGGCGGCGCAATAGGCTGTTTTGCTTATGATCTAGCGAGGCAACTGGAAGTACTGCCTGATATGACCCAGGATCTTGAAAATATCCCTGAGATGATCGTTGGATTTTACGATTGGGCCGTGGTAGTCGATCACTTGGAACAAAAAACCTGGTTGCTAAGCCAAGGACGAAATCTGGAAACTACGACCCAATGGTCGAATCTAGTTAACTTATTTCAAGAATCCCGCCCAACGCAACATGAAAACCAGCCTTTCGTTGTTGTCGATGACGTTGCATCGAATATGACCCGGACTGAATACGGCGGTGCATTTAGAAAAATTAAGCGCTACCTGCAGGAAGGCGATTGTTATCAGGTTAATTTGGCGCAACGGTTTTCGGCACGCTGTGAAGGTAATCCCTGGAGCGCATACAAAGAGCTGCGGGTACTGAATTCCGCGCCGTTTTCAGGTTATTTTAATTTTCCGGAAGTGCAAATTCTGAGCTCCTCACCGGAACGTTTTTTGAAGGTTGTTAACCGCAAAGTAGAGGCCAAGCCAATCAAAGGCACCCGACCTCGCGGTGCAACCGAATTGAAAGACCAACAACAAATTGATGAACTCACTGCCAGTCTTAAGGACCAAGCCGAAAACCTGATGATCGTCGACTTATTGCGCAACGACATCGGCAAAAACTGTAAACTGGGTTCGGTTAGTGTCCCGAAACTATTTGAAATTGAATCATATGCAACGGTACATCACTTGGTGAGCACCGTTTACGGTGAACTAGCGTCGGGCAGGGATTCAGTCGATTTATTACGCGGATGTTTTCCTGGAGGATCCATTACGGGTGCCCCCAAAATCAGAGCGATGGAGATTATCGAAGAATTGGAACCACACCGCAGAGGCGTATATTGTGGTTCCATGGGCTACATAAGTTATGACGGAAACATGGATACCAATATAGCGATCCGAACCCTGGTTCATTCCGCAAACACCATTCGCTTTTGGGCTGGTGGCGGAATTGTCGCCGATTCACAGGAACAAGCTGAATACGATGAGTGTTTTGATAAAGCTGCGGCGATTCTTAAATTGCTGGAGCGAATGAGGCTAAAAGCCCAGTGATCATACACGTTGTTAAACTAGGCGGAAGTCTGGCGCGCACGTCACGTCTGCCTTTGTGGCTGGACACTATCGCCGAATACGGCAGCGGCAGTACTATAGTTGTGCCTGGCGGTGGCGAATTGGCCGATAAAGTTCGGGCTATGCAACAACGCCTGGATTTCGACGATCGCACCGCACATCACATGGCATTGCTAGCCATGCAGCAATACGGGCTAGCGATTAAGGGTATGCATAGTGGCTACGCACCGGTGTATACGATAGATGGTTTAGCTCAGGTATTACAAAAAGGCCAAGTAGCAGTCTGGATGCCTGATATAACAGTTCTGGATAAGGCTGGGATTACGGCGACATGGAATGTAACTTCAGATAGCTTGTCAATGTGGTTGGCCAATGAGCTCTCAGCTAAACATCTTGTTATCGTTAAAAGCCTGCTATGTATCCAATCCAATATACAACCGGAATATTTGATTTCGAATAATATAGTCGACAAGGCGTTTTTCAATATTGTCAGGCAACCAAGATTCTCCTTGACTATTCTTGGGCGCGATGATCATCTGCGATACAAAAATGTAATCGAAGGGAAAGCAAAAGACGCGGAACAGTCTAAACGCTGTGAACTCGAAATCCCGCAATGTTAATGTTGAGGATGGATAATCCACGCCACATTTTAGTACACAATAAACTAAAGAGGTTAAATGAAAATTCGGACTAGATTCGCTCCAAGCCCTACGGGGCATCTACATATTGGGGGATGTCGCACGGCATTATTCTCGTGGCTTTTTTCACGCAAACACGGTGGTGAATTCATTTTACGCATTGAAGATACGGATTTGGAACGCTCCAGCCGTGAGTCGGTCGATGCGATCCTGGAAGGCATGACATGGCTTGGTTTGGAATACGATAAGGGGCCGTTTTTTCAAACCAAACGCTTTGATCGTTACAAAGAAGTCATCCAGCAGCTACTGGAGCAAGACAAGGCTTACCGCTGTTATTGCACTAAAGAGGAATTGGAAGCGCTGCGTAATGAACAGATGGCGAACAAACAAAAGCCGCACTACGATGGCCGCTGTCGAGATCGCAAACAAACTCGAGACGGCGTCGATCCGGTAATTCGGTTTAAAAATCCATCGCACGGCGAAGTTGTATTCAACGACCTTGTCCGAGGGTCTATCACAGTACGAAACGAAGAACTGGATGATCTGATTATCGCTCGATCGGATGGCTCTCCAACTTATAATCTGACCGTCGTTATCGATGATATGGACATGGGTATCAACTACGTATTGCGTGGCGACGACCATATTAATAACACCCCGCGGCAAATTAATATTCTAAAAGCAATCGGGGTTGAGCCACCCGAGTACGCTCACGTCCCGATGATATTGGGTTCGGATGGATCGAGGTTATCAAAGCGACATGGTGCGGTTAGCGTTATGCAGTACCGGGATGAGGGTTATTTACCCGAGGCACTACTGAACTATCTGGTCAGATTGGGTTGGTCGCACGGAGATACCGAGATATTCTCCATTGACGAGATGATTGAATTGTTTGATATTCCGGAAATAAACCGAGCACCTTCCTCGTTTAACCCCGAAAAATTGCTGTGGCTAAATCACTACTACATCAGAAATGGCGATGTTAAGCATATTGCACATCATCTTAGATGGCATTTTGGGCAAATTGGTATCGATCCGACGCAAGGCCCCGACATATTAACGGTTATCGAAGCACAGCGGGAACGTTGTAAAACATTGGTCGAAATGGCGCGGTCCAGCGCATTCTTATACACTGATAACGTGACCTACGATGAAAAAGCAGCACGCAAAAATCTAAAACCCGCCAGCAAAGAAATTCTGCTGGCCGCAAAAACTCAATTATCGGGGCTTGCAATTTGGAACGATGTAACTATCCAGCAGGCTATGGGAAACTTAGAAGAAATGCTTAAGGTTAAGTTTGGTAAAATTGCTCAACCACTACGTGTAGCGGTTACAGGCACTTCGTCGTCACCCTCGATTGATTTGACACTAAGCCTACTGGGACGGGAAAGGACTCTACAAAGAATTTCCGATGCAATCGAATTTATTGAGAAGAAAGATACCGGGGCTAGACAGCCCTAAGGGCTTCGCGTAAAATCCGCAGTCTTTCTGGGGCCATAGCTCAGCTGGGAGAGCGCAACACTGGCAGTGTTGAGGTCGGCGGTTCGATCCCGCCTGGCTCCACCAGCAAACGGACCAGGAGAAAAAGATAAACACGGAATCAGTTATAGGTTTTAGTCCCCATCGTCTAGAGGCCTAGGACACCGCCCTTTCACGGCGGTAACAGGGGTTCGAACCCCCTTGGGGACGCCACGAAAAATAAAGGGTTAGCGAATATTTGCTAACCCTTTTTTATTTTTCTGTATTTTAACGCCTCAAACCGAATCACAAGCGGGGTTTTGGTATCATCTCGCATCTGAGGATGTAACCGAGGAAGACTGGAGGATCCGGGCTTAGACTGACCGACCGCTTTGTGCCATTATGCAGAGTTCTGCATAATGGCACCTATGCAGATAACGAAACTATGCAGAGGATGTAGATATTCGATTATAGTGAGGGCTGAAACCTCTAACCTAAAGACGAGATAGATCAGAATTAACTCGACATAGTTTAGCTTGTGTTCTGAAATGGATCTTCACTTTGGGAGACGATAATGAATACGAAACGTAACGACTCAGCGAAAATAATTGAAAAAACTGCTTGACAGAGGTTTAGTACAATTTTTCAATTTTAAGCTGCGTTTTGTGCTGGCGAAAAA
>CAZVFR010000189.1:0-7225 GCA_964626505.1 uncultured Methylococcaceae bacterium | reverse complement strand
CCGCTTCTCGCCACGCTGAACCCGTCAATATAATCTTGAAGGAGTACTGGAACAGGCGATGAAGGTTCAAAACCCGCATCGCCTGTATGGACAGCTTAGACTTAACTCAGCCGAGCTTCCTTAACACCTCAGCCATAGTCGAACCCAATTCCGACGGATTCGGCGCGATAGTGACGCCACATTCCTGCAGAATCTCAACTTTTTCCGCGGCTGTTTCGCCTGAAGATGATACGATAGCACCCGCATGCCCCATACGGCGGCCTTTTGGTGCGGTAAGTCCAGCGATATAAGCAACAACCGGCTTTTTCAGATTTTCTTGAGCAAACCGCCCTGCCTCAACTTCCTGGGGTCCGCCGATTTCACCAATCATCATGATCGCTTTGGTTTCGGGATCCTGTTCGAAGAATTCCAGCATATCCTTGTGCGAACTTCCGTTGATCGGATCACCACCGATACCCACCGAAGTCGTTATACCGATACCCAATTCTTTCATTTGTGAAGCCGCTTCGTAACCCAGAGTTCCGGATCGTCCGACCACGCCGACGACCCCCCTTTTGTATATATGCCCCGGCATAATTCCGAGCATAGCGCGCTCCGGACTAATGGTACCCGCACAGTTAGGACCCGTCAGACACATGCGCTCCGATTTCTTAAAACCGCGCATGTAGCGTTTGACCCGCATCATGTCCTGAGTTGGAATACCATCGGTAATTGCCACACAAACTTTGATGCCCGCTTCCGCGGCTTCCATGATGGAATCGGCCGCAAACGGTGGCGGTACAAAAATAATACTGGCTTGTGCACCGGCCTGATTCACCGCATCCTTAACGGTGTTAAATACCGGCTTACCCAAGTGTGTTTCTCCACCTTTGCCTGGCGTTACACCGCCGACAACGTTGGAACCATAGTTCATCATATCCTGCGCATGGAAAGTACCGATTTTTCCAGTGAAGCCTTGGACGATAATGCGTGTTGTTTCATCAATTAAAATAGCCATGATTATCCTCCTATGCCTGTCCGACTGCTTGGTTACGAGCAGCTACCGCTTTTTCTGCCGCTTCCGCCAATGTATCGGCGGTAATGATCGGCAAGCCACTATCAGCGATGATTTTCCGGCCTTCTTCAACATTTGTTCCGGAAAGACGAACGATTAAAGGTATTTGCATGTCTATTTTTTTCACCGCCTGTATTACACCTTCGGCGATCCAGTCGCAACGATTGATTCCCGCGAATATATTCACCAACATCGCTTTCACGCCTTTATCGGCAAGTACCAGTCGAAACGCTTTTTCAACACGATCCGGCGATGCACCACCACCTACATCAAGAAAGTTAGCGGGTTCACCGCCAGCCAGCTTAATCATATCCATGCTGGCCATGGCTAGACCCGCGCCATTGATCATGCACCCGATATCACCCTCCAGACCGACATAGCTCAAACCTCGATCGGACGCGGCCGATTCGCGTGGGTCTTCCTGAGACTTGTCGCGCAATTCAGCAATGCGCTGCTAACGGTATAACGCGTTATCGTCAAAACCCATTTTGGCATCCAAAGCAATTAAGGTTTCGTCTTTGGTAATTACCAAAGGGTTGATCTCCAACATGTTGGCGTCCAAGTCCCGCAACGCTCGGTAACAACCTTTGAAGGTTGATACGGCTTGGCTGACCAATTTTTTTGGAAAACCCAATCCGAATGCCAGTTCTCTAGCTTGAAAATCCCGTAGGCCTACCGCAGGCTCAACATAAATTTTCATGATCGCATCAGGTCTATTCTCGGCCAGGTCTTCAATCTCCATACCGCCTTCAGCGGACGCGATGATCACAATGCGTTCACGTTCCCGATCAACCACAATGCTGAAGTACAATTCTCTATCGATTGCGGTACCGGCTTCGATATACAGCCGGGAACAAATCTTACCTTGCGGCCCGGTCTGGTGTGTAACCAGTTTCTTACCTAGCATACTCTCCGCGGCTGCGTATAATTCATCATCGGTCTTACAGATTTTGACGCCGCCAGCTTTACCCCGGGCACCCGAATGAATCTGGGCTTTCACGGCCCAAACTTCACCGCCTATCTCTTTGCTTCTGTAAACCGCCTGTTCCGGACTATAGGCCAATCCACCTTTTGCAATCGGCACACCGTAATCGGCCAATATTTCTTTTGCTTGATACTCGTGGATATCCACAGCATCCTCCCAATATTGTCAAATATCTTAGCAACTACTCATACGCTACACCTGATCCCTCATAGCCACACCGGCACTCAACAATGCGCGTCCGGTACTTTGCTCCGAATCAAGAAATGTCAATATAAACAGTTGCCCTAAAATATAAGAATGGATAAAAAAACACTGTAGCTGCTCAGATTGCCGCTGTTCGGCTCCACAACAAGGAAAACACGCGCAGTTATCGCTAAAGAACATGTTTTACACCGTTATGAAGCCAACCAGGGATCAGCTGAATAGTTACAACTCTAATTTGATTTCGCTGCGATTGCTTCCGCGGACCGGACTACATTCTCGGCCATACGCGCGGAGGCCGCGTCGATCAATCTACCATCCAGCGATGCAGCGCCTTTACCCTGAGCAGCAGCTTCTTCGAGTGCTATGAGGATACGCTTAGCTTTGTCAACTTCAGCGGGCGGCGGTGAAAACACGTCATTCGCGAGCGCGACTTGAGACGGATGTATCGCCCATTTGCCTTCCAACCCGAGAGCCGCGGCACGCCTAGCCGCCAACATGTAGCCATCCGGATCATTGAAATCTCCAAACGGACCGTCGATAGGACGAAGACCGAAGGCGCGACAGGCAACGGTCATACGCGTCAACGCCGCATGCCATTGGTCACCCGGATAATCCGGGTTTAAACCACCGATGTTGGTTGTTCTTGCGCGGTTACTTGCAGCATAATCAGCAACACCAAAATGTAATGCTTCGAGTCGCGAGCTGGAGGTCGCAATGGCTTCTACATTAGCCATACCCAATGCTGTTTCGATCAAACATTCGATGCCGATTTTGTGTTTCAGGCCGACTGCTTCCTCAATTTGAGTAACCATGGCATCGACCATATAAACATCACCGGGCGCCCCCGTTTTGGGAATCAAAATCGTGTCCAAATTGGCCCCGGCCTGCTCGACAATGTCAACCACATCACGATACATATAATGCGTATCGATACCATTGATCCGGATTGACATGGTAATACCATGGCCTTTCCAATCAATATCGTTCAGTGCTTCAATAATATTTTTACGTGCGGTTACCTTGTCGTCCGGTGCAACTGCATCCTCCAAGTCCAGAAAAACAAAATCAACGCCGCTTTTCAGCGCTTTCTCGAACATATCCGGGTTAGATCCAGGCACAGCAAGTTCGCTACGCTGCACCCGCGGTGTTGCGGGTTCGTATCTTGTATGACTCATGGTTTTTACTCTATTGCTTGTTGAAAAATCGGCTTTAAATATTTTTTATAAAAAATATTTTCACGTCCGCACCCTCAAATGTCAACCAAAACCCCTCCACAAGTTGACGATGGGGATAAAAAACCTAGGTTACACGAACGAGTTGCAACGCTGACTGGTCGAATTCAGGCAAATCCGATTTAGAATGACAACGCTCCATAATCATTTGGTGAACGATTATTCAAGTGTTAGACTAAATAGTTTTTACTAGTAGCACTGAACAGAAAGATCGACGCAATTGAAATTACGCTAGATCAATATCCTTCTGAAATTCGGTCGCTTTTTGTTCACATAACATTCGATAATTAATAAGGAAAAGCCGATGGCAGGGCGTAATCACTTATGCGTTCCGGGTCCGACAAATATTCCGGATTCCATACTTAATGCAATGCACGTTTCGATGGAAGACCATCGATCACCTGATTTCCCAAAACTGGTCAAGCCGTTACTTCAAGACTTGAAAAAAGTTTTTAAAACCAAATCCGGACAAGCTTTTATTTTCCCGGCTACCGGGACGGCCGGTTGGGAAATTGCATTAACTAATACTCTGTCGCCCGGCGACAAAGTCCTAATCTACCGCTTCGGTCAATTCAGTCATCTGTGGATGGACCTGGCACGGCGTATTGGACTGACTGTACAATTCGAAGAAATAGCCTGGGGTGAAGGTATTCCTCTGGATAAGATGGAAGCTGCTCTCAAAGCGGATGCCAACCACGAAATCAAAGCGGTTCTGACTACCCATAACGAAACCGCAACGGGTGTAACAAGCGACATTCACGGGGTCCGCAAAGCCATGGATGCTACCAGCCATCCAGCCCTGTTATTTGTAGATGGTGTAAGTTCGATCGGCAGTATCGACTTTCGCATGGACGAATGGGGCGTAGATGTGGCTGTAAGCGGTTCGCAGAAAGGCCTCATGCTTCCCGCGGGCGGCGCGATGCTGGCATTCAGCCAAAAAGCACTGGCCGCGGGTGATACCGCAAAATTCCCACGCTGCTTCCTCGACATACGTGACCACATTGCCGCAAACAAAGACGGTTACTTTCCGTATACACCATCAACACCCATTCTTCATGGGCTAAGGGAATCGTTGAACCTTTTATTGGAAGAAGGCTTGGACAATGTTTTTGCGCGCCACCATCGCTTGGCTGAAGGCGTTCGCCGCGCAGTGCAAGCTTGGGGCTTAAAATTATGCGCGGCCGAGCCCAAATGGTATTCCGACACCGTATCCGCCATTTTGGTGCCTGACGGTATTAATGCGCAGGATGTCATTTTGACTGCGTATAACAAATACGATGTGTCATTGGGCGCGGGGCTTACGGAAGTTGCGGGCAAAGTTTTTCGCATTGGCCACTTAGGCGCCTTAAACGATGTGAGTTGCCTGGGCGCATTAGGTGGCACCGAAATGGCATTGCTGGATTGCGGCATTGATATTCAGCCGGGTAGCGGTGTTGGAGCCGCTCTGGAGTACTATAGAACCACGGCCTGACATCCTCACTCAGCGGTTGACGCCAACCAATAACAACCTTTATATTGCGTAATACCTCAGCTTACATCGCACCCGACAAGGGCAGGAGAACAATATTGTGAGTACCCAAAAAGTAATCGTGACACGCCGCTGGCCAGAAGCCGTAGAAACACGCTTGAAAGAGCTATACGATGTTCAGTTGAACGAAGACGACCATCCCATGTCGAGCGAGGAATTGCAGGAGGCGTTGCGATCAGCCGACGCGGTTCTACCTACCGTAACCGACCCAATCACGGCCGAAGTGCTCAGCGCGGAGCCAATGCGCTGCAAAATTCTCGGAAACTTTGGCGTGGGCTTCAATCACATCGACATCGATGCGGCCAAAGCGCGTGGATTAACCGTCACGAATACGCCGGAAGTGTTGACCGACTGTACCGCGGATACAGCCATGCTGCTCATGTTGTCCGTAGCCCGCCGCGGTATGGAGGGCGATCGGCATGTTCGCCAGCACGAATGGACCGGGTGGCGGCCTACCCATATGATGGGTACAAAAGTCACTGGAAAAACTCTAGGCATGATCGGCATGGGCCGAATCGCACAAGCCATGGCACGTAAAGCGCACCATGGTTTTGGTATGAAAATCATCTTCACGGATCCCTACCCACCGGCGCAGTCTGTTATCGACGATTTGCAGGCGGAAATGTGCGATACGGCTGAAGATGTATTGAAGCAGGCTGATTTCGTATCGCTGCACTGCCCTGGCGGCAAGGAAACTTACCATCTGATCAACGCGGAACGTTTAGCCATGATGCAACCCACGGCGTTCTTGATCAACTCCGCTCGCGGTGATGTTGTGGATAATAAAGCGCTGATTCAAGCCCTAAAGAACGGCACCATCGCTGGGGCTGGTTTAGACGTGTTCGAAGGGGAGCCAAATCTTGATCCGGGATTTCTTGATCTGGACAATGCGATCTTGCTTCCCCATCTGGGTAGTGCAACGCTGGAAACGCGTGTCGCAATGGGTAATCGAGTTTTGGAAAATGTGGAAGCATTTTTCAACGGAACACCGTTGCGCGATCAAATCGCTTAGTGGCTTAGACCTCAGTTTCAAGGTGCGGCTGATCAGATTTCTTCAATAGGAATCTAGTTCGCACCCTGAGCCCCTCCTTTCCCGTTTCGAATAAGGTGTTGACCCCGTGTCATGAGAATTAAAGACACCTTTTTCGTATTCATCCAATATCTACTACCGCAGCATTTTTTATCCAAAATCATGCACGTTTTGACGCGTTGCCAAACGGGGTGGTGGAAGAATTTACAGATTAAGGGCGTTATACAACACTACGGCGTTAATCTGGCGGACGCTGTCGAAACCAACCCCAAAGCCTATCCAAGCTTTAATCATTTTTTTACCCGCGCGTTGAAACCCGCCGCCAGACCCATTCCGGAAGACGCAAACATTATAATTTCACCCGCCGATGGTGCCATATCGCAGATTGGCGCATTAGACGATAGTGCGATTCTGCAGGCCAAAGGCAAATCCTTCAGTGTCTTGGATTTACTCGGAGGCGACGTCGAGCGCGCAACGCCATTTATTGGCGGCAGTTTTGCTACGATTTATTTGTCTCCGAAAGACTACCACCGTTTGCACATGCCCTACACAGGGCAACTTAAAGAAATGGTTCATGTCCCAGGGCGTCTTTTTAGTGTCAATCCGACTACAACCGAAAATGTTCCTAACTTGTTTGCCAGAAACGAACGGGCCGCGGCAATATTCGAAACCGAAATAGGCCATATGGCCTTAGTACTTGTCGGTGCAATATTTGTCTCCAGCATCGAAACAGTCTGGCACGGTGTAGTCACGCCACCCTCTTCGAATGCGATTCGAAGCTGGGACTACGCCGACAACCCAATACACTTGGAGCGCGACGAGGAAATGGGTAGGTTTAATATGGGTTCCACGATCATCGTATTATTCTGTAAGAACAGTGTCTGCTGGTCAGATAAATTGAATGCCGATAGCCCACTGTTAATGGGTGAGGCCCTTGGTCAAACAACCCCGGGTAAGCCAGCAACTATTTAAAGTAGATAAATATTGCAATTTTTGATAGGGTGTTAAATCGTAGTGTGTACTGGTTTCGCCAGTTCGGCAGACCGTTTCATCTCGGGTTTGCGTAAACGCTACCAAGCCCAATAACTTCTCGCTCAGACTTTTACTTTTCGGTTTGGGTTAATTAGCTTAACTATCACGCTTGCGCATAGCGATGAATCTAAAATCCGAAAAAATAAACGGCTCTACTGTC
>CAZVFR010000188.1:0-7226 GCA_964626505.1 uncultured Methylococcaceae bacterium | reverse complement strand
TGTTCGAACAGCTGGAAGAGGTTTTGCATTTCCTGTCGAGAATAACAACATGGATTGCTCATGGTAAATAGAACCGTTTTTTTGAAGATTGCATTGGTTGTGGATAGTTTTTGAGTGCCACACAGTTTGTCTTCGACGTCAATTTCTAGCAAACCGTTCTTTTCTGCGATCAGGTACAGTGTTTTAATTTCTCCCCATACTCTCGACGAGGGGGGTTCGTACATCTGGGCGATCCGCAAGAGAGAATGGCTGATGAGTTGCATGGTCCGATGAATCACGGTGGCTTGCTGCTTGCCGGAGAAGTCGTCCGCGAACGCACTGTTATTCGCAATATGTTTATAACCGGTTGCGAGTTCGACATAAAATTTAGCGGCTAGCTTCGCAATCTTTCTGGTTTTTTGTTCCAGCGGGAAATCCATGGTTTCGGTAGTGTTTTCCAGGTATTTCGATTGTAGCAACACAACCGATCGGAAAACTTCTAGGATCTGAAAACGGAGCTGCGGCGAAAAAGTATGTCGATTCAGGGATTGCAGCGTGGAATAGACCAATCTGCTGGTTTCCATTTGATTGGTCACCGGCAGGTTATCGATCCAGTCCGATACCGCACTAAGGTCGAGTTCGAAGGGTAATTCGTTAATTTGACCCCGAGTCACAGGATTTATTGCTGAATGTTGTGTTGCCATTTCCCGTACCGTTACTAATGTTGAGGTAAAACGAAGTGATGCGTGTGACCCACTGATTTTAAAGTGATTAGTGGTAGAAAACCGAGGATCCGGTCACAGTTTAATTAAGTGTAGTTCAGGCTGCGGTATTTACTATCGTCGTCTCGAGCATACAATGTCTTTAGTTTGTGACCAGGCTTAAATTGGTATCTTGTAAGGTTTACCGGGTTGTTCCTTAACGAACCGCGGTATTAGATAGCCGGGTAATTTTCTGCGAATGGCATCTTGCAAGTATCGAATCCTGTCCTCTGCAACTTCAAAGTGTTGAGTGCCTTTGGTTTTGTCCAATGCATGCATGTAGTACGGGAAGATGCCCGCATCGAATAAAGTTTCAAATAATGCGCATAGTGTTTTCAGATTGTCGTTGATCCCACACAGTAAAACGGCTTGGTTGAATACCGGAATCCCAGCCCGCGCAAATTGGGAAATCGCGTGTTCGACCTCTGCATTGATTTCATTAGGGTGATTGATATGCACTACGATTACGACATTCAAACGACTATCGGTGAGTACTTTTATCAAGTCCGCGTTTACACGTGATGGCAGAACAGAAGGAAGACGGGTATGTATACGCAACCTGCGAACATGATGTATGCCCGCTATATTTTTTATCAATTCGTCAAGATACTGGTTAGAGAGAATTAAAGGATCGCCCCCGCTGAGAATGACCTCTGTAATGTCATTGTGGTTGTTAATATAATCTAGCGCGAGCGCCTTTCTTTGCTTACTTAATTGAGCGTCAGAATAGGGAAAATTACGCCGAAAACAATACCTGCAATTAATCGCGCAGGCGCCGGAAACGATCAGCAGGGCGCGGCCCTCGTATTTATGCAATACACCCGGTACCGCAATCGCTTCAAGGTCTCCTACAGGATTGTCGACAAAACCGGGTCGATCTACTAATTCGTCCTGTAGCGGCATTACTTGTCTCAGTAAGGGGTCATTAATGTTGCCTTTTTCAATTCTAGATGCGAAGCTTCGAGTTACCTTGAAGGGGAAATTTGCAGCCGCGGCGTATTCCGAATCCAGTTTTGCGGGGTCTAAGCTTAAATACACGAACAGTTCATTAAGGTTGGAAAATGAGTGCGCCAATTCTTGTTGCCAAGATGGACTTGGTTTGCTGTGCGGTGGGCTGATCGAATTGAACATTCGTTTAATACTTTGGTTTCTATCGCGGATAGTCTTCAATTATAATGATTTTTCATTTGAACAATAGCAACGACTAGAGGTGTGGATGGCCAAATTTAGTACGAACGAATTCAAGGGTGGGTTGAAGGTTATGTTGGATGGTGATCCGTGTTCAATTATCGAGAATGAATTTGTTAAACCAGGGAAGGGGCAGGCGTTTAGCCGAGTTAAATTCCGCAACTTAAAAACCGGCCGTGTTATCGAGCGTACATTTAAATCGGGTGAATCTATAGAAGGTGCCGATGTTATCGAAACAGACATGCAATACCTTTACAATGATGGGGAATTTTGGCATTTCATGGTGCAAGATACCTTCGAACAATTTTCGGCTGATGCAACCGCCGTGGCGGATGCGTTAAAATGGATGAAGGATCAAGAACTATGTACCGTCACACTGTGGAACGGTACACCCTTATCCGTGACCCCGCCTAATTTTGTTGAATTGGTCATAACCGAAACTGATCCCGGTATTAGAGGTGATACATCGAGCGGTGGTGGCAAACCGGCTACACTCGAAACCGGTGCAGTTGTTCGGGTTCCGTTGTTCGTTCAAACCGGAGAGCAGATAAAAGTGGATAGTCGTACGGGTGAGTATGTTTCTAGAGTAAAGGGATAATCCAGCCGGTTGTCGCATTGAGCGCCGGGTGAGTGTCTGAGGCTGCAAGATAAGCGTGATTATGTCATCGGATTGGGAGCCCGGTTGCACTTTGGCCTTGTTGAAAAAGAGAGCGGCCATGTTTTCAGTTATCCGATTATTTTTTGCGGAGCGGGGTGTTTTGGAAATAGAAACACCGAGTCTGTGCAACGCGGTGGGGACCGATCCCAACCTGGATTTTTTTGACAGCAGACTTAGATCGCCCGGTAGTCACCTACAGAATCCGATGTATTTGCAAACTTCACCGGAATTCTCAATGAAACGATTGCTCGCTGCTGGAAGCGGGTCAATTTATCAGATATGTAAAGCTTTCCGAAACGGGGAGGTTGGGCGCTATCACAATCCAGAATTTACTATTTTGGAATGGTACCGGGTCGGTTTTAGTTTGCATGACTTAATCGATGAAGTTGATGTGCTATTGCAACAAATTTTAGGTGAATCGCTGCGCTCAAAGTGCACGGATCATTTAAGCTACGTCAGCGTGTTTTCTCGGTTTTGTGGTTTGGACCCGATCCGAGCGGATATTTCAGCTTTTGTAGATTGCGCGGTTCGTAACGATCTTTCCGAAGCGATCGAGATTTGTGCAGGCAATAGAATTTTATGGCAGGAATTGCTGTTTAGCCATTTAGTACAGCCCAATCTTGGAATGGATGGTATAACCATTGTCGATTGCTATCCAGCTAGCCAAGCGGCATTGGCTAGAATTTGTCCGGATAATCCCCGGTTGGCCGATCGATTCGAGGTTTTTTATCAAGGTGTAGAACTTGCGAATGGATTTTATGAGCTGACGGATGTCGAAGAGCAGGAACGGCGCTTTGACCAAGAAATACAGCAACGGAAACGCGAAGGGAAATTTGTTCCAGCCAAGGATGGTCGTTTTCTGTCGGCGCTCAAAGCGGGGCTTCCCGAATGTGCGGGTGTTGCTGTAGGCTTGGATAGGGTTTTGATGTTGGCGGCAGGGCTAGATTCCATAGAGGATGTTCTTCCATTTTCAGTCTTTCGTGCGTAGCGAGTCTGCATTTCTCAGCTGAGGGTAAGATGATCATTCAGCGATTCGTTTGTACAAAGGACTTTTGGGCGGTGCGGAGCTGGTGCTGCTGATTTTGGTTTGAATACATGATTATAAGGTACCCAGACTGCAGACACATGGCACCCGTCGTTGCGATTTCGCTGCATAGCCTTCTAAATTGGCATGCGTAACGTCAGGTAAATGGCCAAGTTCAGAAATATTCAACCGCCGTCACTAAGAATATTAGTGGCGTTTGGATTTGCTCTGGCCATTGCACCGTTATTAATCGGCTTGATTTCGGCGGTCTACTCGATTGATCGTCTTACTAAAATAAGTCGAATTACGGTTCAGCGTGCGGTGCGGGTTACGCGTGAGAGCCATATATTGCTCGAAAAGTTGACTGATATGGAGCGTAGCGCCCGCCAATATTTAGTGCTGGAAGATCCGCTATTTTTTGATGCTTATGAAGAGAGTCACGACGAGTTTGTCCTTTTAGTACACGACCTGATGAATTTGGTGGGCCAGGATCAATTGTGGCAGCTAATGAAACAGCTTGCCGCAGAAGAAATAGAACTGTTTCGGGATATCGCGATTCCGGAATTGGATACCGGGCAGCTTGACAGGGTTTCGGATCGGTTTAAATATTTGAATGTGTTGGTGGACGAATTGGGTGACAAAGGTGCAGCTCTAGTTCGAGATGAGGTCCGCCAACTTGGAAATTCGTACGACGATCTCAAAACAAGAATATTGGCACAATCGAGTGTTTTGTTGCCTATTTCAATATTCCTGATCATTGTTTTTATGTATCTGATTATCAGGCCGATTAGACAACTGGATCGTGCCATTAGAGGGTTGGGTGGAGGCGACTTTGATTCATCCATCCAGATCTCCGGAACGCGAGATTTTGAATACCTGGGTGGGCGGTTGAATTGGTTGCGCCAACGTCTGAAGCAGTTAGAAGAAAACAAGCAACGGTTTCTTCGAAATGTATCGCACGAACTTAAAACGCCACTGGCAACGATTAATGAGGGCGTGGGATTACTTGCCGACGAGGTGGTTGGTGAGCTTAACGCTGAACAAAAATATATAGTGAATATACTGCACAGTAGTAGTACAAAGTTGGAACGGCTGATAGATGGCTTGCTCAAATTCAGTCAGTTGCAATCGGATACGGGCGATTTTACGCGACAGCAAGTTGATTTGAGCGCACTAGTGAATGCTGTTGTTCGCGAATATCAAATTAGCTTGAGAGCAAAGGAAATCGCTTTGCGTTTACAGGTTCAGCCGGTCAATATTTTTGGTATGGCCGACAAATTTCGAATAA
This sequence comes from uncultured Methylococcaceae bacterium, assembly GCA_964626505.1. Classification (GTDB taxonomy): domain Bacteria; phylum Pseudomonadota; class Gammaproteobacteria; order Methylococcales; family UBA1147; genus CAZUGA01. The sequence goes on along the minus strand of CAZVFR010000188.1, from coordinate 2,328 downwards.
TTCTTGATAACCTACTGTCCAATGCAGTTAAATATTCCCCTCGCGGCGGTGAAATCAGAGTATCGCTTTACCGGTCCGAGAACCAATGTCATCTTGATATCGAAGATGACGGGCCGGGGATTGACCCGGACGAGCGAAAGAAAGTGTTCGATTTGTTCTATCAGGGACGGGCAACCCGGGAAGCCGGAATAAAAGGTAGTGGAGTAGGGTTGGCGATCGTTGAGGAATGTGTTGCGGTTCATGATGGCAAGATCGAGGCTTTGGAGCCTAAGCCAGGTAAATCGGGTGCATTATTCAGAATTTCAATCCCGTTTGAATTACGTCGAAATTACCGATGATGTTTTTGCGAATATTGACAATAGTTTTAATGATTTTCGGTTTAACAGCATGCGCGGAAATAGTGTCCAATGTGTTACATTCCGAGCGTCAGAAAACCGAGAAACCGCCGAGTATTTTCGATTCCGGTTTGGAAACAATGGGATTTTATGGACGCTATGTAATCCAGTTGTCACAAGCGGAGCGTGTTTATGAGTGTCGTAAACTAAACAATGCACACGCGGTTGATCCGAACAGCATCGGTGTTCGCCTGCATTTGGCTTATGTTACGTCGTTAACACCTGAGTGCGGTGGATCCCAGAAGGCTATGGAACTTCTGGATGCTGCACAAAACCAAACAAAGAATCCAGCGCTGGCTGGCTCATTGCAGTATCAATTGCAATTGTTGCAGCAAATCAACACACAATTGGAGCGTAATTCGAAACTCCAAGACCAAGTGAGTACGTTGGAGAAACAGAATGAATCGCTCAAAAACAAACTTAAGCTAAAAGACGCCGAGCTGGAAGAACTTGAAAAATTGCGCGCAAAGTTGGATGCCTTAAAATCGATAGAAAAAACATTTCACCAGCGAAATGGGAGTGGTAGGAAGTGAATACGCCACAAAAGCGGATTCTTCTTGTGGACGATGATGCCGATTTATTGCGGTTATTAGCGTTGCGATTAACCGCGGCTGGATTCGAAGTTCAGGCAGTCGATGGTGGCGCCAGTGCTTTGTCAAAGTTTCCGGTTTTTTGTCCTCACATTGTAATAACTGATTTGCGTATGGATGGCATGGACGGTTTAGCGTTGTTTGATGCGGTGCATAAGCAACATCCCACGATGCCGGTGATTATTCTGACCGCGCACGGGACTATTCATGACGCGGTTGATGCAACCAAAAGAGGTGTCTATGGGTTTTTGACCAAACCGGTAGATAGCAAGGATTTGATCGTTCAAGTCAATGAAGCTCTAAAGCTTTCCGGCGACCAAAGTCTGGTGGTTAATGAGGCTGATGTGTGGCGTAGCCAGATTGTAACTCAGAGTCCGCTTATGGAAGATTTGTTGGGCCAGGCGCAGCGTATCGCTCAGACCGATGCCAGTGTGTTGATTCAAGGCGATAGCGGTACCGGGAAGGAGTTACTTGCCCGCGCGATTCACGATGCGGGAATCCGCCGGGACAAGCCGTTTGTTGCGGTTAACTGTAACGCGATTCCTGAGACTTTATTGGAATCCGAACTATTCGGCCACCGTAAGGGTTCTTTTACCGGTGCAACCGCGGATCATAAAGGTTTGTTTCTTGCCGCGGACCGCGGTACTTTGTTCTTGGATGAGATTGGCGATATGCCAAAAATCTTCCAAGTTAAATTGTTGCGCGCATTACAGGAAAGGAAGATCCGCGCTGTTGGTGCAACCGACGATGTGTCGATCAATGTTAGAATCCTCGCGGCTACGCATGTGGATCTTTTCCGGGCGATGGAAAAAGGAGATTTCAGAGAAGACTTATTTTATCGTTTGAATGTTGTGACATTAAATTTGCCCTCGTTATTCAAGCGTCCGGAAGATATTCCTCTGTTAGCGATGCATTTTCTAAAGAGCCTGCAAGAGCAGTATGGGCAGCGAGTAAAAGGGTTTTCACCAGAAGCCATGGAATCGCTGGTGAACTACGAATGGCCGGGTAATGTGCGACAATTGCACAATGTTGTGGAACAGTCGGTTGCTTTGTCCTCGACGCCACTCATCCCAATTACCTTGATACAAAACGCACTGCGGGAAGAAAGTACTTCTTTGCCGTCACTTCGCGAAGCGCGTGATGAGTTTGAACGTGACTATTTGATCCGTTTGTTGAAAATGACCAGCGGTAATGTAAGCCAAGCCGCAAAACTGGCTAAACGTAACAGAACTGAATTTTACCGCCTGCTGAGTCGACACCATCTTGATTCTTCGCAATTCAAACCGACTTAGGAGGCTGTCCGAGAATAGAGAGCCTACTGCGGAAAAGCGGATTTTGGCCCA
>CAZVFR010000187.1:0-7246 GCA_964626505.1 uncultured Methylococcaceae bacterium | reverse complement strand
CAAGTATGGATCGATTGCCTAACGAGCGGGGTCCAAATTCCGCACGACCTTGTACCCATCCCACAAGATTTCCGTCATTAATCAACTTTGCGGTTTCCAGATGGATAGTTCCGGGGAAATGGAAAATTTTCGGGTTCTTGGATAATCGAACCAGATCCTGCATTTGAGTGGAAGGCATTTCAGAGCCGAGATACGGACTCTGGACTTTAGTCTCCGGTCGCCCCCCGGGATGATCCTGGCGATAGGCCAATAAGGCCGCGCCCACCGCAGTACCATCGTCCGCCGGGGCCGAGGGTATAAATAAATTATTAAATGGAGTCTGATCAACGATTTGTCCGTTGGTCGTTGAATTTAACGCGCAGCCACCCGCCATCACCAGATTCTCGGACGGATAGGCCTGGTGAAAATTATTGATCAATTGCAGTAAAACTTCAGAATAAACCTGCTGGGCGGTGTAAGCCAAATCCGCGCTAGTCAATAAGCCCTCAGAAATTTTCCGTTTTAACTGTTCCAGTACGTATAGATATTTCTTTTGAGACAGGCTTTTGGTGACATAACCGGAAATTTGAAATATCGATTGCAATAATTCATAAGCCTGGGTATCCAACTTACCGTAAGGTGCGTAACCCATGACCTTCCATTCCTCACCCTTGTCCGGGTTGAAACCGCATAGCCAAGTCATATCCGCGTAATAACGGCCCAAACTCGCAAATCCTTTATCTTCTTTGATGTTTGTAATACGGTTATTTTCATAGCGGTAATAAGCAAAAGAACCATAATCACCCGCACCATCCACAATCATACAAGACGCTTCATTATAGGGGCTGGTATAACAGCCCAAGGCGGCGTGGCAAAGGTGGTGAGAAAAAAAACGCATCTCCGTTTGAGCGTTGCCAAAGGCCAATTTAGTCGCATAAGCAAAGCCAACACCAAGCTTGGCGTACATCGACGCCGCACAGGCGTTTATCATCTTTGTTCTGAGGGAGAATGGGGTATTAAACTTAATGTCGGTTTGTTGCGAACGCAATATTCCCCGTGCCGAAGTTAAGCCTGAAAAAGTTAATAATTTAGAGACGATAGTGGAGGTTTTTCGCCAATTAATGGCGGCCACAAATTCCGCATTGGGTTCACAATACTGTTTCAGTAGGCTTATCAATCTTGCGTTGTCGGGTTCGCAGTTTGGCGCTCTTTTATATTGCAAATATCTTTCCGTAGCTTCGGCGAAGACGATTTCTCCAGCGGAATCTACGATAGCCAATCCCGCATCATGGGTGGAAACGGATAAGCCGATGTAATAGCGTTTCATGGGGCGTTTAAGGTTAGGGAATACAGACTACTTCTTGCAGATTTACCGATAACGTCTTACGCCCTGGTGAGAAACCAGGACTAGTAGGAAAAATCCTAAGCCGCGTGAATTATTAGCATTGGAACTGGCTATATTTGTACATCCAATCCAAGCTCAGTCGGACAGCAGATAAGGGGATTAAGCGCTTTCCAAAACGGCCTGTGGCTTTTCCTGAGCCTGTATTTTTGCGATATGAGAATCATAACGGCCCAGTTTGGTATGATTTTCATAAATCATGCCCAAGTCATAAATCCACACACCATAGCCTAGAGCAATATCCATCAAATCCGGTTTGTGTTTCAAAGCCCATCCGACTAATTTCCAGAAGTGGCCTCGATGTTTTCCTGTAATGCCCAGGTAGTAAACGCAACGCGCAACAATAACCGCATATCTTGCCAAAATTCCAATTTTGAGTTTCAGGATGCTGGGTGATTCCTGGGTGCAAGAGCTCTTGAAGTCTTTAAGAAATGTTTGTGTGCGCTTAAAAATATTCTCTGGAGAATAAATAGTCTGCAACAACCGGTTGTATCCGACGCGTAAGTCTTCCGGGTCCATTATCGGAATAATATTTGTCTCACTTTCGTGAAAATCGAATTCCTCGATCAGCCGCCCCTCCCTTTTCATGCGTGTATGCAATTCAGTTCCAGGCGGGGCCTTGAGCACACTGACACCGGCGATTACGATACCGCTGTCCTGAATAAAATCTATTTGGCGTTGAAAAATGTCAGTCGTATCGGTGTCAAACCCGACGATGAAGCCCGCGGTTATTATGAAACCCGCACCATGAAGGAGTTTCACATTCTCGAGCATGTCCCGCCTTAGATTCTGCGATTTTTTACAGGCTTCCAAGCCTTCGTTGTCCGGCGTTTCGATGCCGATAAAGATGTTTTGGAATCCGGCTTCGATCATCAAGCGCATCAATTCAGGGTCATCAGCCAGATTGATCGTAATCTGCGTGGCAAAGGTTACAACGATGTTATTTCGCTTACGCCATTCGATTAGGGCCGGCAACAATTCGGTCTTCAGAATCTTTTTATTGCCCATGAGATTATCATCGGCAAAAACAACCATGCCGAACTTGTCGATATCGCCGAAGGCTTCCAATTCGGCGATCATTTGCGCTGCGGTTTTTGTTCGCGGTTTTCTACCAAACAAGACCGTTACATCGCAAAAATCACACATATAAGGGCAACCCCGGGAATACTGCACCACAGCGTAGGCGTATTTATCAAAATCCGCCAATTCCCACAGTGGTAGGGGTGTTTCGTGTACATTCGCCATGTCAGGCGATGCATAGATCTTTTTCGCGCAGCCCTTTTCCAGGTCTTCGAGAAAACGCGGAAGCGTTAATTCCGCCTCGTTCAATACAAAATGGTCAACTGAAGGAAATCTTGAAAATTCGTGGGTAAATAAGGGGCCTCCGGCGATGGTTTTGGTACCCATCTGTTGGCAGCGTTGGAATATTTCTTTACAGGACGGCTCCTGTACGTTCATCGCACTGACCAATACATAATCGGCCCACTGAAGATCCGCGTCGCTCAGTTCATCGCCGATATTGAGGTCAACCAAACGCTTGTCCCAGTCTCCAGGCAGCATCGCCGCAACCGTCAACAACCCCAGCGGTGGATAACTGTATGCTTTGCCATACACCTTCATCAAATGGTCCATCGACCAAAATGAATAAGGCATCTTAGGATAAACTAGAAGAATATTCATACATCCCCTCTAAAAGCAATCGGCATTGCGACCACTGTTTGTATTTTCGTTGTTATTATCAAGTAGATTCATGTTACCACGAAAGACCCAAGTATTCCCATCGATAGACTTGTATTAGGTCATAGATTTCAAGTGCGTTTCCAGGAGTCGCCGGTAACTCGCGTGCTCTATTTCCGTGTGATGGCGAGGCGAATTTACGTAATGTATCCCACCACTCATATCCGGCTGAGGCCCGGCTTTGAGTTGTTTGAAGTGCCGTGCAACATTGGAATTTTTTTCAAGTGCCCGAATATAACTTGCGATCAACCTGGCCTGGTCGTCCATCAGACCCCACACACCACTGTCCGGTTGGATCATGCCAACAACAAACAGATTATCGTAGCTGGGGTGGAAGACATGCAGGTAAAGCCGCGGTGAACCATTAAGCGTATTCAGATGACGACCTTCCATATAAGGGAAAGAGATCTTATAACCGGTGGCATAGATGACGATATCAACACTCTCTTCGGAACCATCCACAAATAAGACCTTGTCGCCGCGTAATTCCTTAACATCGGTTTTGGGGCTGACACGTCCAGCGCGAATTTCATCGAGTACTTCCGCATTGACAATTGGATGGGATTCAAGAATGCGGTGATCAGGCTTGGGTAAGCCCAGCTTAACGGGATCACCCAGGAGCATACGCACGATGAATTGATTTATCCACTGACGAATACGCAAGGGGGCACCCATCTTTATAGCGACCTCGCCGAACTGATCCGAAGGGATACCGAAGACATGGCGTGGGATAAAGTGATAGCCGCGACGGACGCTAAAAAAACTCCGGCGGGCGTGGCGTCCAACGTCCGCGGCTATGTCGCAGCCAGAGTTGCCACCGCCGATCACCAGCACGCTTTTTCCAGTAGCAAAGTTGGGGGTTTTGTACTCTAATGAATGCAGACTGTGACCCGAGAACGAACCTGGCAGATCAGGATAGTTTGGATCCCATGCAACACCGCTGGCGAGAACCAGTCCAGCGTATGTTCTTTTTTCCCCCGATGCGAACTCCACTTGCCAACAATGCCCTACCGACTCGGTACGCCGAACCTCCGTATTAAAGGTGATATGCTCACGCAGATCAAAAGCGTTAGCATAGGACTTCATGTAGTGGAACACGTCTTTATGGCCCGGGTAATCTGGCAGTTCGCCGGGCATGGGGAAGCCCCGAAACTCGGTCATGGGTTTCGAAGAAATTAAACGCGTCGAGCCGTAAACAGCGCTATACGGACGGCCATAACCCCACAACCCACCCACATCATCGTGCCGGTCAAAGACATCGAAAGCAATACCTTGCTCTTTGAAATTCTTGGCTACCGCCAGCCCGGCCGCACCCGCGCCAATTACACAGTAGCGCGACCTATAGTCGACAGAGCTCACTTCCTATACCCAGCGTCATTACACAATAAACGGAACACGTCCTGACAAAATAGGTGATTAGAAAAACAATCTCTATTCTCAAAGGGGGGTTGTTTGTCAGGCATTAATATTCACGTCGAGGATTTAGCAGCGGACAAATTGTAACTGATCAAGGGTAAATTGGCAGCTTGTACATAATGAATCCCTAATTTACAATAGTTGCCAGCAAAACATTGTACGTTCTTTTAAGCTATTCAAAATAGCAACAAAATCTTAACGCTCCGATTAACAAGGACTTCCCACACATCCACTATTTCGGTTCTATAATTAATCCTATATTATATAGCTAGGCTGAAGGAAATGGATCATTTCCCAGGTATGACAAAATCCCGCCATTTAAGTGGAACCAGAGATGCCGATCAAGACTAAATTTAATCTTTTAAAAGACCGTCGCACAAAAATCATCGCGACACTGGGTCCTGCATCTGACAGCAATGAAACTATCGCTGGTCTCATCAATGCCGGTGCCGATTTGGTCAGACTCAACATGTCACATGGCAACCATGAGACCCATCAAGTTACTTACCAACGCGTTCGAGATTACACCAAAAAAATCAATAATCCAGTTGCGATTCTCGCCGATTTATGCGGACCAAAAATTCGTACCGGACATTTTAAGGACGGTAGTATTCAGTTAGACAACGGTAACCGTGTAACAGTTACTGTACGCGACGTGATTGGCGAGCCGGGGCTAATTCCGTCTCAATACGAAGCGTTGGCGAGGGATGTTCAACCGGGCGATCGAATTCTTCTCGCCGACGGCGTAATGGAGCTTAGGGTAGAAGACATTCAAGACACCGAAGTATTTTGCCGAATCATTCATGGCGGAATACTTAGCGATTTTAAGGGCATTAATCTGCCCGGCGTCAACGTATCAACACCGGCACTGACCGAGAAAGATCGCCTGGACGCTCGATTTGCTCTCGAACTCGGTGTTGATTTTCTCGCGCTTTCGTTTGTCAGGCGTGCCAGTGACATTCTGGAGTTGCGATCCTTAGTAGCAGAAGTTGGACATGATGTGGGGATCATTGCCAAAATTGAAAAACCCGAAGCATTGGAAAACGGACGTGAAATTCTCGATGCGGCTGACGGTATCATGATCGCAAGAGGTGATTTAGGTGTCGAGCTGGACCCGGAAGATGTACCGGTTGCACAACATCAGCTCGTTCATAGAGCGAGAGCAGTTAATAAACCGGTCATTGTTGCCACACAAATGCTTGAATCAATGATGGAAAATGCCCGTCCAACACGCGCCGAAGTGACGGATATCTCATACGCGGTATCCTCCGGCGCCGATGCGGTCATGTTGTCAGGCGAAACTGCGGCGGGCGCCTTTCCGGTAGAAGCGGTCGAAATGATGGCTCGAATTATCAGGCAAACCGAAGCCTATACATGGACCCGCGACGAAACTGGAGAATCCGGCCGGGTTATGAATTCGGGTCAACCGGTTTTATATGGTGATGCGCTCGCCCAAGCAACTGCAAAATTAACCTTTGATTTACCGGCCACCGCAATTGTCGTAGTTTCACAGAGCGGGATGTCTGCCACAACCGTAAGTGCAGCGCGCCCCGGTGCACCCGTAATAGCCTTAACCTCAAGCGCCCAGATGTGCCGGCGCATGAACTTGTTATGGGGCGTAATACCGGTATTGACGGCAGAAGCCGGAAGCATCAATCCCAATCAAATTACACGACATATCGTAAAGGAAATGAACTTAGCCGAACCTGGGCAGTTTGTCTTATTAGTTCGAGGTTTTAGCAACGACCCCTTAATGAACACACCATCCGTTACGGTTATACAAATATAAGGGTACCTCTATGAATTCTGGACTTAAAATGGCTATTCATGGATTAATAGAGGTGCCCTTAAATTGAAAGACCTGACATTTTCCCGCTACCGGTAATGTGAGGCATTATAATTTTTGAAACAGAAAACCAGATATAGAAATAGCGGTAGACGGAAATTCTCTGAGTATTTTTTTATCCTCAGTAATCAAAGGCAAATCCAGGTGATTAGCTAAAGCAACAAACTCACAGTCGTACGATGAGCAAGCGCTTTTATCTGCCAATGCAAGAACTTGAGGTGAAGAAACGTCATATTCGTTACTTGCCATGATTGATTCCGCAGTATCTTGAAGGTGTAAAGCCTTTTCATAAGTAATTAATTCTTTTCTCAGGTAAAGAGTGAGCACATTTCTAAATTCGCTTATCCAAAGTCTTGGCGCAGCCCAGTCTGGTTCAATTCGATATAGAGCATCCGTAGATTCCGAATAAGACGTGGGTAATAACAGGTAAGAAATAATATTTGTATCAGCGACAATCATGGCCTGCCTTCGTTAATGATTCGGTCAATATCTTCGGCTACTATGATATTAGGCTTAATGTTTGAACGGTTTTTTTGTATGTTATAAAGCATTTCTTCCGTAGATATTTTTTTAGGTAGAAGCATGTTTTCCAAACAAACAATAACTTCGCTGTTAATGCTTCGGTGATGTAGTCGAGCAATTTTTTTGAGCTCGATGTAAAGGTCATCAGGAATATTTTTTATCGTCAAAGCTGGCATTCAGAGTCCTCCAAAACAATTTATTCCATTTTGGTTGCGTTATGGAATACTGTCAACTTTTTTGTTTGCTGCTTTAGGGTATCTCTATTGATTCTGGGTAAGAAAGATTGAGATGCAAAATTTTCAAGAGCAAGGTGCTCAGTGTTTGGAAGTATTATTCTATTGGGA
>CAZVFR010000186.1:0-7261 GCA_964626505.1 uncultured Methylococcaceae bacterium | reverse complement strand
CCGCCGACGTTTGATCTAGCGGTTAACACCCGATCCAGTGCTTGATCTATCGCGGTAATATCGTTTTGGGTGGGTGTATTCACCGCGATGCTGATATTATCGGCGAAGCGCGCGATAACATCGAATGCGCTGTTCCCGGTTGCCGGGTCTCCAAACACGGTAACACCATGATCGCCGTCCGCAATCAGCCTAGTCGGACCAATTTTAAGGTTACGCTGATTTGTGTCTCCGTTATAGGTAAAGCCACCTGGAGCAGTTGTCGTTGTGCCCACAAACGATTGCGTCTGTGAATTGAATCCGGAAAAAAGAAACTCGCCATTGGCATTCGTGGTATTCGACAAACCCAACAATGCACCTAATAGTTGCCGAGTTTCTTCTTCGATTCCAACCCGAGCTGCCGCGGTAAGTGTTCCATTTACAGCCTGAACAGAAAGCTCTCTAACTCGCTGTAATACATTAGTCGCATTTGCGAGGGTTATTTCCTCAAGGGTTAACCGTGATTCAGCTGTTTCGGAATTTGCTTGGAATTGTTTGGTTTCCTCAATCGATTGATTTAAATCCAGGATACGTACCGCTCCAGCCGGATCATCCGAGGGCTTTAAAATTCTTAAACCGGTACTGAGCTGCTGTTGCGTTCTAGCAAGATTTAGCTGTTGATCCAGGATGGATTTAACACCTAACTGTTGAGAGAGTGCTGTGGTTATACGCATGACTATCTCCTGAACGCAGCAAGTAAAGAATCAAATAGTGTATTGGTGACCGCGATCATTTGTGCAGCAGCCTGATAGGCCTGCTGGTACTTAATCAGGTTGGCCGCCTCCTCATCCAAATTTACGCCGGATACAGATTCGCGCGATTCCTTGGCTTGATTCAATAGTCCTTCTTGAGCGGTTCTATTAATATCAGCTGCATGAGTGATGGTACCGACGCTAGCAACCGACTGGCCAAAAGCATCTTGAAAAGATGCCGTCCCGTTCAATAAATTTCGATTATTTTCCAGGCCAACGAGCGCCAGTGCATTGATATTGTTACCGACACCCCCAGTTGATGTATTACTTCCCGAAGCAGCTATTCCAGTCGTATTATTGAGTGATACAGTCAGCTGTCCCGCAACATTGCGGGTTGGCTGAATTAAAATTCTATCACCACTTACCAAAGCAGTCGTTTCTGTAATCGTAATCCCATCGATCGTAGCAGGAGTACCCGGAAAACCGGGTGAAAGCGTTGTTTGGGTATTATCATTTAATCGGGTTAGCACATAGTTAGCGCCATTGCGGTCGAGCCGATAATCACTCGCGGTCAACTGATTTACATTACTGAAAGCAACTGAAATCTGGCCCGTACTCCCTGCGGCGCCTATTACCGTAGTGGCCGGCGGCGCAAAAAAATCAATATTGGTATTGCCGGTTAAATCGTATCCCGCTCGGTGTTGAGCGTTAAAATCTTGCGCCAATCCAACCGCCACACGCCCCAGCTCATTTTGAGTGGGGTCAAGTACATCTTTAAGAAACCTCAGCGTACCACCAATTTCGCCGCCGCTAAGATTGCCGGTAATCACTACAGAGTTAAAAGGCCCGTTAAAGGTAATATCTTTCTGCCCGGGATCAAGTGTCGAATTTACAATACCCAAAGTGGATGCCGTAGACCCGAGTACGACCGGCTGGCCATTACCAATAAATACATTCAATGAACCGTCTTGTTGGGTCGATGTTGTAACATCTACCTTTTCGGCGAGTTGATTCAACAAGACATCCCGCTGATCTAATAGATCATTGGGTAATTGTCCGTTGCCCAGGCCGGTTGCCAAAATTATTTTTGAATTCAATTCGGCTATGGATCCGGAAATCGAATTAATTTCATTGGTAATATCCGTTAAATTCTGGTTCGATTGATTACGTAGTGTATCCAATCGGCCATTGATGGTTGTAAAACGATCGACCAAGGTTTCGGCTTCGGTGAGTAAAACCTGGCGTGCTGGAATCGACGTTGGATCGTTTGCCAACTCTTGAACCGCATTGAAAAAAGATTGCAGCGCGGGACTCAGGCTTGTTCCGCTATCCGCTATAAAATTATCCACTTGCGTCGCAAGTGCATGAAAACTATCCAGGTCGAAAAACGCGGATTTACTGGTTATGACTTGATTATTAAGAAAATCGTCATAGACCCTGGTAATCGCACTGATTGTGACGCCTTGACCAAGATAGCCTGCACCAGTGATCTGCGGTTCGCGTGCGGCTAAATCGACACGTTGCCGACTATAGCCTTCGGTATTTACATTAGCAATATTATGGCTCACCGTATCCAAATTCCGCTGGGCAGCCAACAACCCTGAAACCGCTGTACCTAACAGCCCCATGTTCTCACCTTTTCAATCATATACATGTTGTTTTTGCAATGAATTAGATCGTTATTTACCGCTACTCTCACAGGTATCGGCAGTGTTTGTATGGTCTTTAATCCGTAGGCCTTTAATCCGTGAGCCTTTACAATGTCTTACCGGAACGCCTATCAGTTAAAGTCGCTTGAACATTATCGATCGATATACGTTCGAGTCCTTGTTGATCGAATATCTCGATCACCTTTTGAGCATATACCGGATCGGTTGCATAGCCGGCTTTTTGCAATTCCTGGATATACCGGCGTGGATCATCGGCATGAACAAGTGCTTGCTGATAGCGAGGATTCGATTTGATAAAGCGCACATAATCCTGAAACGCATCGGAAAAATTGTCATAGGCGCGAAAATTAGCCGGCTGCTTATGCCCGATTCCCTGGTCGTACTCAAGCGTCATAACAGCCGCTTTTTGCCCATCCCAGCGTTGATCGGCTTTTATACCAAACAGATTATGCGTGCTACTTCCATCGGCATGCGCGATGGTTTTCTTACCCCAACCGGATTCCAACGCAGCTTGCGCTAGCAAAATCCCGGGGTGAACCTTTAATTCCTGGGCCGCTTGGTTGGCAAAAGGAATCAAGGTTTCAACAAACTTCTTGGGAGAATTTGATTTCGTATCGGCTCTCGGTTCATCTCTGGAAATTAACGCCGGTAAGCCAAATTCATTGTCATCGCCAGGCAGTTCTGTATCGAGCGCTTTAGGCGTGTTAAAAACAGGATGCAGTCGATATTCTTTAATTGCCTTGCCGTTTAGACCCGCCGGCCCCGTTGATTCCGCACCGCCCAACTGTTTGACGATCATATCCGCCAATCCAATTCTAGAGTTATTGGACAGGTGTAAGGCCAGTTGCTTGTCATACATTTCCCGGTAAAACAAGCTGCTATCGTTATCGAATAAACTGTCGCCCGAACTGGCCTCACGCATACTTTTCAACGCCATTTGCAGGAAAATGGCTTCAAACTGTTTGGCTACGCTCTGCAAAGCTTGTGGAGAATCCTTGCGCGCCTGTACTTTTAACTTAGCAAGCCCGTCAAAACTCGTGTAGACATCGGTTGTGACATTATTCAGCGACATAATTTGGAACTTAAATAATGATTAATTCAGCGCGCAGCGCACCGGCACTTTTCAAGGCCTCCAATATCGCGACCAAATCGCTGGGCGCCGCTCCAACACCATTTACCGCACGTACGATTTCATCCAGGGTGACCCCGGGATTGAATACAAACATTCGATTATCTTCTTCTTGGACTTTAAGGTCTGATTGCGGTACGACTTTAGTTTCGCCCGCGCCAAAGGGTGCGGGTTGGCTGACTCCGATGTTTTCATTAATTGTAACGATCAGATTGCCATGCGATACCGCCGCAGGCATAACTCGAACTGTACTGTTAATTACGACAGTGCCGGTACGTGAGTTTATAATCACGCGCGCGGGTGCCTCGCCTGGCGAAACTTGAATATTTTCGATTATCGACGCAAATGCTACGCGTTGTGCAATGTCCAATGGCGCGTTTATCCTGATTGAAGCGGCATCGATCGCTTGTGCGGTGGAAGCACCGACAACACCATTGATTGCTTCGGCCATGCGATTTGCAGTGGTAAAATCCTGGGTGTGTAAATTGAACATCAGAAATGCGCTGTCTCCGAACGGTGAAGAAACGGCGCGTTCTACGCTCGCTCCATTCGGAATGCGGCCGACACTAGGGATATTTACGGTAAGTTTCGATCCATCCAAACCGGCCGCACTTAGCCCACCTACAACCAGATTACCCTGAGCAATTGCATAAACCTGCCCGTCCGCGCCTTGCAGAGGACTCATGAGCAAACTTCCACCCCTAAGACTCTTAGCATCGCCAATAGACGATACCGTGATATCAATGGTTTGACCCGGTTTCGCGAAAGGTGGTAATTCCGCGTGTATAGACACGGCAGCCACATTTTTAGATTTGGGATCAATACCGGGCGGCAACCTTACTCCCAATCGAGCAAGCATGCTGCGTAAGCTTTGACCGGTAAACTTGGTCTTATCCCCAGTGCCATTCAAACCGACAACCAAACCATAGCCAACTAGCTGATTACTTCGAACACCCGCCATAGAGGCCAAATCTTTTATGCGTTCGGCATGAACGCAAAAACTAAAAATGAAAAGCGCGATCAATCCCAAAGGCGCAAATCTATGCTTTATTCTATTCAACATTATGTTACCCAAACAACGGATCAAAACGGAAACCACGGACTGTAGAAGAACCGTGCTAACCAGCCCTGCTTGGAAGCGTCCGCCATCTGCCCATCGGCGGAATATTCGATTGTCGCGTCGGCAACTTTTGTGGATGGAACCGTATTCGCAACATCAATATCTATGGGCCGGACTATTCCTGAAATTTTTACGTACTCGTTACCGCCGGTCATGCCAAGACGTTTCTCCCCGCGTACCAACAAATTGCCATTCGGTAAAACTTGCGTAACCGTAACACTAACCGTGCCGTTAAGATTAGTGTCTTGTCTGCCATTATTTCTTGCATTCAGCTGTCGATTGAATTGAATGTTCTGCTCCAAACTTAAACCCAAAATTTTCGGGTCAAATTGGCCGAATACAGTCGGCGCATCAGCAGCTATTTGGCCATTTTTTATGAGGTTCATATCGTTGATTTGCACAACGCTGGTATTTTCAATCAGCAGAACGGTTAAAACATCGCCAACCCGCCGCGCTATTTGATCTTCAAACAACCGAATCTCATTGCCCGCTTGATAAATCGATCCGGTATTTGGGGCCGGTAAAAAGGTTGCATGCGGACGAGTCGGTGCAAATTGTGGATCATGTTTTAACATGCAACCCGTTTGCAAAAGCACTAAACAAACTAGCCCAATACACCGTATGTGTGGCCTTGCCTTGGCGTAAAACATGTTGTTATTGCTTAAATGTTTAGAACGATTCAGGTGGACTATCAAAGATTATTCGACGCGTATTGCAGCATTTCATCAGTCGTCGATATGGCTTTGGCGTTCATCTCGTAGGCCCGTTGGGTCTCGATCATATTAACCAATTCTTCAACGACATTAACATTTGATGTTTCCAGGGAACCTTGGATCAATCCACCTAATCCATTTAGTCTCGGAACACCGGTCGTTGGCGCACCGCTTGCCAGCGACTCTCTGAAAAGATTTTCACCGATCGGTTGTAGCCCGGTAGGATTTACAAAATCAGCCAGCAGTATCTGTCCAACCTGTGTCGGGGCCGGTGTGCCAGGCTGTAAAACCGATATCGTACCGTCAGATCCAATCGTTACGCTCAGTGCATCATTCGGAATTGTGATCGCAGGTTCGATGCTGTATCCACTTGACGTCACCATTTGTCCGGTGGAATCCAATTGGAATGTACCATCTCGTGTGTAGGTGATATCACCGTTTGGCAGTAGCACCTGAAAGAAACCCCTACCCGTAATCGCGGCATCTAGCGAATTACCTGTTTGAACAACATTGCCTTGGGTATGAATTTTTTCTGTCGCAACGATGCGTACGCCTGTGCCCAACTGAAACCCGGAAGGTAATGTTGTATCTTGAGTCGACTGCGCTCCAACCTGAACCACATTTTGATATAACAGATCTTCGAAAACAGCCCGATCTCTTTTGAATCCCGTCGTATTAACATTGGCAAGGTTATTAGAAATTACTGAAATGCGCTTTTGCTGCGCATCTAAGCCAGTTTTAGCAATCCATAACGCACTTTCGGTCATTATTGTATCCTCATATTCATTTCTGTTAGCCGATGCGCATCAACTGAGCGCTTGCCGCATCATTGTCAAACGCGGTTTTCATGGTTTTAATCTGCATCTCAAATTGCCGAGCTAGTTCAATCATCCTGACCATGGCATCGATCGCATTGACGTTGCTCGTTTCTAGGGCACCTGATACCAATGAAACCTCGCTGCTAATGGGCGCTGGAAGATCTCCCTTTAAATGCATCAACCCATCGTTTAATTTTTCGAGTTGATCAAGTGGAGGCGCTACTAATTTAATCTGATCTACTATCGCGAGCGTATTTGATGGTTGCCCAAGCGGTACCACACTGATAGTTCCGTCTTTACCGATTTCCAATTTTTGCGCGGGTGGCACAGCGATGGGTCCGCCATTCCCAATGACCGGCAATCCACTTCCGGTTTGCAATAAACCTTCGGGTGTCAGTCTTAAATCACCGGCTCGAGTATATGCTTCACTACCATCAGGGGATTGCACCGCGATCCATCCATCACCCTTAACCGCTACATCAAGATCGCGCCCCGTTGTTTGGATCGCACCGTGTGAAAAATCAGTCGCTGGGCGTTCTACCATCGCGTAAACTCGGGAAGGGTGGCCTGGACCAAAAACCGGCATACTGCGAAATTGTTGCAGATCCGATCGGAATCCGGTTGTATTCGCATTGCTCAGATTGTTACTGTTGGCCGCCTGAGCTTGAAGAATCTGCTTCGCCCCGCTCATCGCAACATAAAGACTACGATCCATATCTTTTACCTCGATTCAAAAAACTAACGTATATTAATTATCGTTTGGGTAATCGTATCCTGTGTCGTTATAACTTGAGCATTAGCCTGAAAATTACGTTGCGCAATGATTAAATTGACCAATTGTTCCGATATATCCACCGTTGAAGCTTCTAACGCGCCCGATTGAATGCCACCGAAATCAGAAGTACGCGGTGCACCAAGTACGGCATTACCCGAGTCAAAACTTTCACCCCAGTTAGTATTGCCGAGCTTTGACAATCCTTGTGAATTTTGAAACTTCGCCAATGCGATTTGTCCTATTGCTAGGGCTTGGCCATTCGTAAACCTTGAAAAAATGATACCTTCGTCGGATATGTCAATGCCGTT
>CAZVFR010000185.1:0-7298 GCA_964626505.1 uncultured Methylococcaceae bacterium | reverse complement strand
ATGGACGATTACTGGTGGCGCTGGACGATTCGATCAATAACAAAAGCGGTCGAAAGATCTTCGGCTGTGGCTTCTTTCATGATCATACCGCCAAGCTCAATCAACCGTCCTATCCTTGGGCGCAGACTATCGTGTCCATCGGTTTGCTGAAAAGGATCAAAGGTCGATGGAGCTGTGTGCCACTGGCGTTCCGATTCTATTTTATGAAAAAGGCTATCGATGCGCACAAGGCAACGACTCAAAAAGCTGGGGTCAGGGGTCAGAGTAAACTTAAGTTTCACCTATAATGTTTGTACCGATTGAGTCCAGGATACGAACAAACAAATGGCGAGACTAAAGCGAGGGTGTCTCCTGTTGGAGTTTCTCGACACATGATCCAACGTGGCAGACCCTCTGGTCTCCTTAGTATTGCATTACCCCACGAACTATCGTTATACGCAGTTTAATGCGGTTGTGGCAAATCCCTCCCAACCAAAAAAAGCGGGCTTTACGCCCGCTTGGAGTCTCGCCGGTTAATCCCAGCTTAGCGCGCCGCCGGTTTGGTATTCCGTGACGCGGGTTTCGAAGAAGTTCTTTTCTTTTTTGAGGTCCAGGACTTCGCTCATCCATGGGAACGGGTTGTTTGCGCCTGGGTATTGCTCGGGTAGGCCGATTTGGGAGCAGCGCCGGTTGGCGATGAAGTGCAGGTATTCCTCGAACATCGGGGCATTTATGCCGAGTATGCCGCGCGGCATGGTGTCATGTGCGTATTGGGTTTCGATACCCACGGCTTCGCAGATCATCAGTGCCATTTCGTCTTTGAAGGTCTGGCTCCACAAGTGTGGGTTTTCCAGCTTGATCTGGTTGATGACGTCAATGCCGAAGTTCATGTGCATGGATTCATCGCGCAGTATGTACTGGAATTGTTCGGCGGTGCCGGTCATTTTGTTGCGCCGGCCCATGGATAGTATTTGTACGAAACCGACATAGAAGAATATACCTTCGAATATAACGTAGAATGCAATCAGCTCACGCAGCAGTTTTTGGTCGTTTTCCGGCGTGCCGGTGTTGAAGTTTGGATCGGATAAGTGCTTGGTAAACGGTAACGCCCATTCGGCTTTGCGCGCGACCGCGGGGACTTCGCGGTACATGTTGAAGATTTCGCCTTCGTCCATACCCAGTGATTCGATGACGTACTGATAAGCGTGGGTGTGCAATGCTTCTTCGAACGCTTGCCGCAACAGGTATTGGCGGCATTCAGGGTTGGTGATGTGTCGGTAGACGGCTAATACCAGATTATTCGCGACCAAGGAGTCGGCCGTAGAAAAGAACCCCAGGTTGCGCATAACGATCGTACGTTCGTCTTCAGTTAGACCATTGGGGTCTTTCCAAAGCGCGATGTCCGCCGTCATATTCACTTCCTGGGGCATCCAATGGTTGGCGCAGCCATCAAGGTATTTTTGCCAGGCCCAGTCGTATTTGAACGGGACCAGTTGGTTTAAATCAGCGTGGCAGTTGATGATTTTTTTATCATCCACACGGATGCGGTCGGCACCCATCTGAATTTTTTCCAGTCCCATGTTGCCGTGACCGGTGCCGCTGGTCGAGGCTTTGTGCAGCTGACCGAAGTAGCCATCGATGTTATCTGAGGATTCTTGAGCTTGCGTTTTAGGGCTAGCAGCGGATTGCTTGCTGTCGGGAAGCAAAAAATCCTGCTCGTCCGCTAAGGTTTCATTTACCGCGGCATTTACTGTTTCGCTCATGTCGTTGCGGTTGCTTTTGGCTATAGCGAGTGGGTCATCCCAATTAAGCATAGTTAGCGTTCCTTATCTGTCTCGATAGTTATCAATCTGAGTAGTTACACAGTTTATGAATTGTGTTATTGACACGATTCGCAATCCGGATCCAGGATCGAACAGGCGTTGGGCGGCTCAGATTCGTGGTGACTTTGAACCGCATTAAGCTTGCCGTCGGCCAGGGTACTTTTCTCAACATGGGTGGCGCCCATGCTTCTGAGGTAATAGGTGGTTTTTAAACCTCGCATCCAGGCCAGTTTGTACAGCGAGTCGAGTTTTTTGCCGTCAGGTTCCGCCATATAAAGGTTCAATGATTGCCCTTGATCGATCCATTTTTGCCGCCGTGCAGCCGCTTCGACCAACCAGCGCGGGTCCAACTCAAAGGCAGTAGCGTATAGCTGTTTGAGTTCCGCGGAAATGCGTTCAATACGCTGCAGACTGCCATCGTAATATTTAAGATCGTTGATCAAGACTTCATCCCAGATCTTTTGTTTCTTAAGATCGGCAACCAGGTACGGGTTAACCACGGTAAATTCACCCGACAGGTTGGATTTTACGAACAGGTTTTGGTAAGTGGGTTCTATGGATTGGGATACGCCGCAGATATTTGCAATAGTTGCGGTGGGTGCAATCGCCATAGTGTTGGAGTTGCGCAGTCCGGTGGTTTTAACCCGCTCGCGCAGGTGGTCCCAATTTAAGGTTGAAACCCGGTCGACCTGCAGGTAATCGCCACGTGCTCGTTCCAATAGCTCTATCGAATCGATGGGAAGAATACCCTTGCTCCACAGCGATCCCTGGAAGGTTGAGTAGCTGCCACGCTCCTGGGCCAGATCGCAGGAGGACTTGATGGCAAAATAGCTAACTGACTCCATCGTCCGGTCAGCAAATTCCACCGCTTCTTCGGATGCATAAGGCGTTCTGGTTTTGTACAGTGCATCCTGAAAACCCATAATGCCCAAACCGACCGGCCGATGGCGCAAGTTGGCGCGGCGTGCTTGGGGAACGCTGTAGTAGTTGTAATCAATAACGTTGTCGAGCATGCGCATGGCTGTGGAGATGGTTTTTTCCAGCTTGTCCATATCCAGGCCCTGGTCTGTAACATGCGCGGCTATATTCACCGAGCCCAGATTGCAGACCGCGATTTCTGAGTCCGAAGTGTTCAAGGTGATTTCCGTGCACAGGTTGGAGCTATGCACGACACCGCAGTGTTGCTGCGGTGAACGCAGATTACACGGATCTTTAAAGGTGATCCACGGGTGGCCGGTTTCGAACAACATGGACAACATCTTGCGCCATAAGCTAATGGCCGGGATACGTTTGTAGTGGGTAATTTCGCCTTGATCGGCTTTTTCCTCGTAAGCGCTGTAGGCTTTTTCGAAATCCAAACCGTACAATTCGTGAAGATCGGGTACATCGTTGGGTGAAAATAAGGTCCACTCGCCTTCCTCGGCAACCCGCTTCATGAATAAATCCGGGACCCAATTCGCGGTATTCATATCGTGCGTGCGGCGCCGGTCGTCGCCGGTGTTTTTGCGCAGGTCTAAAAATTCCTCGATGTCCAGATGCCAGGTTTCCAGGTACCCGCACATCGCCCCCTTGCGTTTGCCACCCTGGTTGACTGCAACCGCGGTATCGTTGGCGACCTTCAGGAACGGCACCACACCCTGGGATACTCCGTTGGTGCCTTTGATGTGTGCGCCCATGGCTCTAACGCGGGTCCAGTCGTTGCCTAATCCACCGGCAAATTTGGACAACATTGCGTCGTCCTTGATCGCGCTGAATATGCCGTCCAGGTCATCGGGGATAGTGGTCAAATAGCACGATGAAAGTTGCGGTCTCAAAGTGCCGGAGTTGAATAAGGTTGGGGTCGAGCTCATAAAATCGAAGCTGGACAGCAGGTTGTAAAATTCGATGGTGCGGTCATCGCGGTCAATCTCGTTGATCGCAAGCCCCATCGCGACCCGCATGAAAAATGCCTGGGGTAATTCAATACGAGTCTGGTTGGAGTGGATAAAATAACGGTCGTATAAAGTTTGCAGTCCCAAATAATTGAACTGCAAATCGCGCTCGGCCTGGAGCGCTTTTCCTAAGCGGTCGAGGTCGTATTGAATGAGTGTGTTATCCAACAGCTCTAGTTCGCAGCCGCGACGGATGTAGTCGATGAAATACTCCGCGTAGCGATCCTGCATTTCGCATTGAGTGGCCTGGGACTTGTTGCCGGCTAGAAACGATAAAGCTTCTGAGCGTATGCTATCCAATAACAAGCGTGCAGCTACAAAGGAATAATTGGGTTCTTTTTCAATCTGCGTTCTTGCCGCCATAAAGAGTGTCGGCGCAACATCTTTTTCGGGTACGCCGTCGAACAGATTGCGTAACGACTCTTCCAAAATCCAGTTACTATCTACATCAGCTAGCCCAGTGCACGCGTCATCAATGATTTGTTTCAGTCGATTGGTATTCAGTGCCGAGCGGCTTCCGTTTTCTTGGGTAACGTGCAGCGTGCCGGTTGGTTGTTGGCGCTCGGGTTTTTCGTTTTCGCTGCGCAGGCGCGCGCGTTCTTCACGATACAGCACGTAAGAGCGGGCGACTTTCTGGTTGCCGCTACGCATTAACGATAGCTCTACCTGGTCTTGTATGTCTTCTATATGTACTGTCCCACCGCTGGGTAATCGCCGCGTAAGCGCTTTGGTAATTTGTGATGTCAATTCCGCTACTGTATCGTGGATTCGAGTGCTGGCAGCCGCATTACCACCTTCCACAGCCAGAAAAGCTTTAGTAATTGCGACTGAAATTTTATTGCTGTCGAAAATCGTGACTTTAGCGTTACGCCGTATCACACGCACTTCACCCGGAGCGACGGCTTGTATTTCGGGCGTGGGCAGAGATTCGGGTGCTATTGACGGGGACCTAGCCTGTTCGGTTGCGGCGGATTCTGATTCCATAAATGTCCTCCAGAAAATGGATAATGGTGTTACCCAATTGGGTTGATGATCATCCTAAAAACACTATAGACTGTATATCAGGATAAGGTCAAGTACAATATGCTGTGTTTATCCCGTGGATTTGCTGTGGATAAGTTGTGTACTAAAATTATCCTATGCAATGACTTGATATTCTTCGTATGCATTCAATTAACTTGGTTCTTGATGCTGTCAGTAAGGCGGTTAAATTTAGCCGCGGATAAGTGCTGAAGACCTCGGTTTATTGGGTATTAAAGAATATCCACTATGCGTGGGTGAATGCCGCTAAACCTCTAGCCCGGATTTCTCACCAGAATGACAACCCCTCGCTTGATCTTTGTTCCCGCAAGGAATTTTCTTCCCTCGGAAAGACAGTTAGTATTCCGCTCAGTCAGAAATTCCCTTGTGAAAACAAATCTCTGTGCGATTATCTTGCCCTCTGGTGAGAAATCCGGGCTGGTAATATTTTACGGAAGCTGTGGCAGCTTTACGGTACTATTATGTTCTGCGGGGGAGGATTGAGCAGAACATACAGTTTTGTCTGTTGGTTGGGCCAGATCAAGGTGCTATTGGGTCGTGCGGGCGTTGTTTTCCGACCGATGATTTCTGATTGCCTTTGTGCTACCCACTGTGGGGCGCATACTATAAGAACTATGAAGCAAGACACCAAATTTTCGAATATCCAATTTTTTAAAGACTGGATCACACGGGTGTTACCTAACTCCCAGGCCGTATCGTTGGCTATATTGTTGGTATTGGGTTTCGTGCTGATTGTCTCGCTGTCCGATATATTGCTACCGGTATTTGCCGCGGGTGTTATTGCCTACCTTTTAGAAGGCTTAATCGAGTATTGTGAGCGCGAAAAAATTCCTCGATCAGGTGCGGTATTAATCGTTTATTTGGCCTTTCTAGCCTTTTTGGCTTTTCTATTATTCGCATTGATGCCACTGTTGTACCAACAGTTTATAGAATTGTTGCAACAGTTGCCGAATATGATCAGCCATGGCCAATTGGAGTTGATGAAACTTCCCGAACTTTACCCGCAATTCGTGACCGTAGAACAAATCAATGAAGTGTTTGCTGTTGTTCGGCAGGAACTAATCACGTATTCCCAACGCATATTTTCAGTATCTGTATCCTCGTTGTTTGCGTTGATTACACTCATTGTTTATCTGATCCTGCTACCGATGCTGGTATTCTTTTTTCTCAAGGACAAGGATCGAATTATCGCGTGGATTAAAGAGTATCTGCCGCGTGAACGCCATCTTTCCACCAAGGTTTGGAAAGAGGTGGATATGCAGATCGGCAATTATGTGCGCGGAAAATTTATCGAAATTTTGATCCTTGGTTTGGCCAGTTTCGTGACCTTTTCGATGCTGCGCATGAACTACGCTTTATTGCTTGCTGTTTGCATGGGGTTGTCCGTTATTATCCCCTATGTCGGTGCGACACTGGTGACATTTCCGGTCATGATTGTGGCTTATTTTCAATGGGGATTAACCGACGAATTCATTTACGCAATGATTGCTTACGCGATTATTCAAACAATAGACGGAACCGTTTTGGTGCCGTTGTTGTTTTCCGAGGTGGTCAATTTGCACCCGGTCGCGATTATCGTTGCGATTCTATTCTTTGGTGGTTTGTGGGGTTTTTGGGGTGTATTTTTCGCGATACCGCTTGCTTCTCTAGTGCAGGCGGTGTTGACCGCATGGCCTAGAATAGGAGAAGAAGACGTTGAAGAAGACATTCCGGAACGGCTTCCGAGTCCGGTACGAAGCCAAAACATTCGCTAAACCTTCACGAATTAAGTGGGCACAATCCCGTGCCGGGTCAATCCCGTAGGGCTAATCGTTGGCTACGTGTCGAGTTCACGCAGTTTTGCCAGGACTTCGGCGATATGGGTCTTTACTTTGACTTTGCGCCATTCGAATGCAAGTTTGCCCTGCTTGTCGATTAGAAAGGTGCTGCGTTCTATTCCCAATACTTGTTTACCGTACATATTTTTCATTTTGATGACATCAAATAGATTTCACAGTGTTTAGTCCGGATCCGACAACAGCTCGAACGGAAAACATTGCTTAGCCTTGAAGTTTTCGTGCATTTTTAAGCTGTCGCGTGAAATGCCCAGAATGACGGTATCCAACGCGTTAAATTCGTCAATATGATCACGAAAATCCTGGCCTTCCAAGGTACAACCTGGCGTGTTGTCTTTAGGGTAAAAATATAATACGACATTTTTACCCTTGAGTTGGGAAAGGCTAATAGCTTGATTGCCGGTAGCGGCAGCATCAAAATCGGGTATAAGTTCACCAATACTGATTGCGGGCATGGTATATCCTAATGATGTTGGTTTAAGGAATCTGTATTTTTGCGTAGTGAGTGGTTCAACAACTTTAGTTCTAGCTCGCATTTTTCACCAGAATGACAAGCCTCGCTTGATCTTTTCCCACTATTTTCTTGGATGCAGTCTGTGCGTTCCGCTCGGATAGTGTAACAGTACTCCTTCAAGGTTATATTGACGGTTTCAGAGCCTCGCAAAAGCGCCAATGCAAGGCGCTGTTCG
>CAZVFR010000184.1:0-7306 GCA_964626505.1 uncultured Methylococcaceae bacterium | reverse complement strand
CCCGTTAGTGATTTTGAGTGTTTGTGTGGAAAGTACAAGCGCTTGAAGCACCGTGGTGTAATTTGCGAAAAATGCGGGGTTGAGGTTACTTTAACCAAAGTGCGCCGTGAACGTATGGGGCATATAGAGTTGGCTAGTCCGGTCGCGCATATTTGGTTTTTAAAATCGCTGCCGTCAAGAATCGCATTGCTTTTGGATATGACACTACGCGGGATAGAGCGTGTATTGTATTTCGAATCATTCGTGGTTATTGATCCCGGCATGACGACACTGGAGCGCGGCCAGTTGCTTACCGACGAAGAGTATCTTGACGCAGTTGAAGAGCATGGCGACGAGTTTGAAGCCAAGATGGGCGCGGAAGCAGTTTACGAATTGTTGAAATCTATAGATCTAAAGGGTGAAGTTGCAACGCTAAGAGAAGATATAGTAGCGACAAGTTCTGAGACCAAAATAAAAAAACTCTCAAAGCGTTTGAAAGTTCTAGAGTCGTTGTTAAATTCCAAAAATCGCCCGGAATGGATGATATTGACCGTTTTGCCGGTACTTCCACCCGAGCTGCGGCCACTTGTTCCATTGGATGGCGGTCGATTCGCGACATCGGATTTGAACGATCTGTATCGGCGGGTAATTAACCGTAATAACCGGTTGAATCGGCTGCTTGATCTGAATGCGCCCGATATTATTGTGCGTAACGAAAAGCGTATGCTGCAAGAGTCGGTAGATGCGTTGTTGGACAATGGTCGACGTGGCCGTGCGATTACCGGCACCAATAAACGGCCGCTGAAGTCGCTTGCGGATATGATTAAGGGTAAGCAAGGTCGCTTCCGGCAAAATCTTCTTGGCAAGCGTGTAGACTATTCGGGGCGATCAGTGATTGTGGTTGGCCCTACATTGAAATTGCATCAATGTGGATTGCCTAAAAAAATGGCCTTGGAACTTTTCAAACCGTTTATTTTTAGCAAACTTCAGTTTCGAGGATTAGCCACCACAATCAAAGCCGCAAAGAAGATGGTTGAGCGAGAAGGTCCTGAAGTATGGGATATTCTCGAAGAAGTTATCCGCGAACATCCCATTTTACTAAACCGTGCTCCAACGTTGCATCGATTGGGTATCCAAGCTTTTGAACCTATGCTGGTTGAAGGTAAAGCGATTCAATTACATCCTTTAGTATGTACCGCATTTAATGCGGATTTCGACGGTGACCAGATGGCGGTGCATATTCCGCTTTCTATAGAAGCGCAGCTTGAAGCGCGTAGTTTGATGATGGCGACAAACAATATCTTATCGCCAGCTAATGGAGAGCCTATTATTAATCCGACCCAGGACGTGGTGCTCGGTTTGTACTTCATGAGTCGTGAAACCGTCAACGGTAAAGGCGAGGGCATGGTATTTGCGAATGTCGACGAGGTCAATCGGGCATTTCAAAACAAAGCCGTCGATTTGAATTCGAAAATACAGCTCAGGGTGCGCGAATTTGTAAGCCAAGACGGTGAAGAAACCGTTGTCCAAAAACGCGTCGAAACGACCGTTGGCCGCGCATTGATATGGGATGTTGTACCTAAGGGACTCTCGTTTGATGTGATTAATCGCGATATGACCAAGAAAGTTATATCTAACGCAATTAACCAGTGCTATCGCTTGCTAGGTATCAAAGCCACGGTTGTTTTCGCCGATCGCCTCATGTATATGGGCTTTACGTTCGCTACGCTGTCTGGAGTTTCTTTCGGCATTGAAGATATGGTGGTCCCGGAGCGCAAAATGGATATTATACAAACGGCGGAAGCAGAGGTGAGTGATATCCAGACTCAGTATGCGTCCGGTCTTGTGACCGACGGAGAAAGATACAACAAAGTTGTTGATATATGGTCGCACGCAAACGATCAGGTCGCCAAGGTGATGATGGAAGGTTTGGGGCATGATGAGGTTGTTGATGCTCAAGGCAACAAAGCACTGCAAAAATCATTTAATTCGATTTTTATGATGGCTGATTCCGGTGCAAGAGGTTCGGCCGCGCAAATTCGGCAATTGGCTGGGATGCGAGGGCTGATGGCAAAGCCTGATGGCTCGATTATCGAAACACCGATTACCGCGAATTTCCGTGAAGGACTTGATGTATTGCAGTATTTTGTTTCAACTCACGGGGCTCGAAAAGGCCTTGCCGATACGGCTTTGAAGACCGCGAATTCTGGGTACCTTACCCGAAGATTGGTCGATGTAGCCCAAGACTTGGTGATCACGTCGGATGATTGTGGAACTCCTGATGGAGTATTGATGACCCCATTGATCGAAGGTGGGGATGTTGTCGAATCCCTTGCCGAAAGAGTATTGGGCCGAATAGTTACCGAAGATAACATTGATTATAAAGGTAAGGATTTTATCGTGCCAGCTGGTACTTTGCTGGACGAGTATTGGGTGAAGGAGATAGAAGATCACGGCGTCGATAGTGTTCGGGTTCGTTCGGTAATAACTTGTAAATCACGGCAAGGAGTTTGTGCGGCGTGCTATGGCCGTGATTTAGGGCGTGGCCATTTAGTCAATATTGGCGAAGCGGTTGGAGTAATAGCGGCTCAGTCTATTGGCGAACCTGGTACTCAGCTGACTATGCGGACATTTCATATTGGTGGTGCAGCATCGCGCTCCGCGGCCATAAGCAATGTTGAGGTTAAAGCTTCCGGAAAAGTTAAGCTTACCAATATAAAAAGCGTAGAAAATAAAGAGGGAAATTTGGTCGCCGTATCGCGTTCGGGTGAAGTCAGTATTGTCGATGAGTACGGTCGGGAAAAGGAGAGATACAAAATTCCGTACGGTTCTGTGTTGTCCGTGGCCGACGGGGGTAATGTTTTGGCTGGACAGGTCATTGTTAATTGGGATCCGCATACGCATCCTGTAGTGACCGAGGTCGAGGGGTGGGTGAAACTAGTTGATTTCGTGGATGGGGTAACGGTCCGAATTCAGTCCGATGAGGTAACGGGCCTGAGTTCAATGGTCGTTACAGATCCAAAACAGCGCGGTAGCGCCGGCAAAGAGCTGCGGCCCATGGTTGGGTTGGTCGATAGTGACGGTAATTCGATTTGTATTGCGGGTACGGAAATACCCGCACAGTATTTTTTACCTGCCGGAGCGATTGTAAGCGTCCAAGATGGTTCCGTGGTGGAAGTCGGTGATGTTATCGCAAGAATTCCACAAGAATCGAGCAAAACTCGAGATATCACGGGTGGGCTTCCCCGTGTGGCGGATTTGTTTGAGGCTCGTAAAACCAAGGATCCGGCAATTTTGGCGGAAGCTACGGGTACGATCAGTTTTGGTAAGGAAACCAAAGGCAAACAAAGAATAGTCATTACGGATCCGGCAGGTGAGCGATTTGAAACGCTAATACCCAAATGGCGACATGTGACTGTATTCGAAGGTGAGCAGGTTGAGCGCGGTGAAACTATCGCGGAAGGTGAGCTGACGCCCCATGATATTCTGAGGCTTCGGGGAGTTGGCGAACTGGCTTCTTATCTTGTCAAGGAGATCCAGGATGTCTATCGTTTGCAAGGTGTGAAAATAAATGACAAGCACATCGAAGCAATAATTCGCCAAATGCTGCGAAAGGTAGAAATTGTCGATGCAGGAGATAGTTCATTTTTGCGCGGTGAACAAGTGGAAAAGGCTCGGGTGCTTGAAGAAAACGAGCAGCTTGGAGCAGATGGAAAAGTTCCGGCAATTTTCGAACCGATTCTTCTGGGTATTACTAAAGCGTCTTTGGCTACGGAATCGTTTATCTCCGCAGCGTCATTTCAGGAAACTACACGAGTGTTAACTGAGGCTGCGGTTCGCGGTGTCGACGATGGCTTATATGGGCTTAAGGAGAATGTCATTGTAGGGCGTTTAATACCAGCAGGTACGGGCTTAGCTTACCACAAAGCAAGGAAGGAAAATCGACTCAAAGAGCTTAACGCGGGTATTTCGGAGGTGGCTGAGCTTGATACCAGTGAGGTGGAAAAAGCGTTGAAGCAGGCGTTGAATACTTAAGGAAATGCTTGTTTGACACTGTCAGGTAATTCGCCTATCATAGCCGGCTCGCAGTAGGGTGGCGGGTCTTCTAGGCGGCTATCGCCCAGGGTTTTCGGATATATAGATAGAACGCAAGGGTGTCTAGACGTCACCTGTGGTTTTTGCTCGCCCTATAGAAATTTGGTTTGGAGTTAAATCATATGGCCACAATCAACCAGTTGGTGCGGAAGCCGCGTACTAGAAAATTAGAAAAAAGCAACGTTCCGGCGTTGAATGCGTGTCCTCAGAGGCGCGGTGTTTGTACAAGGGTGTACACGACTACGCCAAAAAAGCCGAATTCCGCACTTAGAAAGGTGGCACGCGTTCGGCTCACCAATGGGGCCGAGGTGACCAGTTACATTGGTGGCGAAGGGCACAATCTACAGGAGCACGCGGTTGTGTTGATTCGTGGTGGACGTGTAAAAGACTTGCCGGGTGTTAGATATCATGTCGTAAGGGGGAGTCTGGATACTGCTGGGGTAGAAAGTCGCCGCCGCGGTCGTTCTAAATACGGCGCGAAAAGACCCAAAAGCTGATAATTGTTGGGATGGTATAGCATTATGTCTAGAAGAAGATTTGTAGCAAAGAGAGAGATTAATCCAGACCCTCAGTTCGGTAGTGGTACCGTTGCTAAATTTATCAATATGGTAATGGAAAGTGGTAAGAAATCTGTTGCCGAAAAGATTGTGTATGGTGCGTTAGCGAAAATCGAAAGTAATGGCCATGCAGAGCCACTGGAAATTTTCGCAAAGGCATTGGAAAATGTGCAGCCGAAAGTGGAAGTCAAGTCCCGGCGCGTAGGTGGCGCAACTTATCAGGTGCCCGTTGAAGTAAGGCCTACTCGGCGAATAGCCTTGGCGATGCGCTGGTTGATTGACGCAGCGCGGAAACGGAGTGAAAGATCCATGCCGCTTAAGCTTGCTGGGGAATTGTTGGATGCTCACGAAAACCGTGGCGCAGCCGTCAAAAAGCGTGAAGATACGCTTAGAATGGCAGAGGCGAATAAAGCTTTTGCGCATTATCGCTGGTAAATTTTATCAATAGCAACACATCGAAGGTATCGTAGTGGCACGTGCAACCCCAATTGAAAGATATCGCAATATTGGCATTATGGCCCATATTGATGCAGGTAAAACGACAGCGACAGAAAGGGTGTTGTTTTATACTGGCGTGTCTCATAAGATTGGTGAGGTGCATGATGGTGCCGCCACGATGGACTGGATGGAGCAGGAGCAGGAGCGCGGTATAACGATAACTTCCGCTGCGACAACTTGCTTTTGGAAAGGTATGGATAATCAATTTCCTGAGCATCGAATCAATATAATCGATACGCCGGGTCACGTGGATTTCACTATTGAGGTCGAACGTTCTTTGCGCGTTCTTGACAGTG
Organism: uncultured Methylococcaceae bacterium; assembly: GCA_964626505.1. Lineage (GTDB taxonomy): Bacteria > Pseudomonadota > Gammaproteobacteria > Methylococcales > UBA1147 > CAZUGA01. Next base: position 1,881 of record CAZVFR010000184.1, on the reverse strand, counting down.
CATGTGCAGTTTTTTGTGCGGTAGGGGGTGTCGAACCGCAATCTGAAACCGTCTGGCGTCAGGCCAACAAATATCAAGTTCCACGCTTGGCATTTGTTAATAAGATGGACCGAGCCGGAGCTGACTTTTTGCGCGTAGTCGGGCAAATAAAAGAACGATTGGGTAGTAACCCCATCCCTATGCAGCTTCCGATCGGAGCCGAGGATAGTTTTGTCGGGGTGGTTGATCTACTCAAGATGAAAGCAATATATTGGAACGAGGAAGATAGAGGGGTAACATTCGAGGAGCGGGATATTCCTGAAGACATGGTCGAGGCGTCGAACAAACACAGAGAAGACATTGTGGAGGCCGCGGCGGAGGCTAATGATGAACTGATGGAAAAATATCTTGAAGATGGCGAGCTGAGCGTCGACGAGATCAAAGCCGGTTTGCGTGCCCGTACAATTGCCAATGAAATAGTGCCTGCCTACTGCGGTTCCGCTTTCAAAAATAAGGGCGTGCAAGCCATGTTGGATGCAGTGGTAGAGCTGCTGCCGTCGCCAACTGAAGTAGTCACGATCAAAGGAGTCCTGGATGATCGGGACGAAACAGAGGCGGAAAGGATTGCGTCAGACGATGCCCCATTCGCGGCTTTGGCGTTCAAGATTGCAACCGATCCTTTTGTCGGAACCTTAACTTTCTTCAGAGTTTATTCTGGAGTACTGCAGTCCGGGGATACGATATACAACTCTGTAAAGCAGAAAAAAGAGCGTGTTGGCCGTATCGTGCAGATGCATGCCAATAATCGCGAAGAAATTAAAGAAGTAAGGGCTGGAGATATTGCGGCTGCGATCGGGTTGAAAGATGTGACTACGGGTGACACGCTATGCGATCTCAAAGAGGTAATTACACTGGAACGCATGGAATTTCCAGAGCCGGTGATATCTGTTGCGGTCGAACCTAAAACCAAGCCGGATCAAGAAAAAATGGGTGTTGCGCTCGGTAAGCTGGCTCAAGAAGATCCCTCATTCAGGGTGCATACGGACGAGGAATCCGGCCAAACAATTATTTCGGGGATGGGAGAATTGCATCTCGAAATTATCGTGGACCGTCTAAAGCGCGAATTTAGCGTAGAAGCGAACGTTGGGGCGCCTCAAGTTGCTTATCGCGAAACCATTAAAAAATTGGTTGAACAGGAAGGCAAATTTGTGCGGCAAACGGGCGGTCGAGGGCAATATGGCCACGTTTGGTTAAAAATTGAGCCGTTAGAAGGTGGCGGTGGGTACGAATTTGTCAACCAGATTGTTGGTGGTGTTGTACCCCGTGAATATATTCCCGCTGTGGATAAAGGTGTGCAAGAGCAGATGATGAACGGTGTAATAGCTGGATTCCCGGTGGTTGACGTTAAGGTAACTTTATTCGACGGCTCGTATCATGATGTGGATTCCAACGAAATGGCGTTCAAAATTGCAGGGTCCATGTGTTTTAAGGAGGCTGCTCGAAAAGCGAATGCCGTGGTGCTGGAGCCTATTATGAAAGTCGAGGTGGTTACACCGGAAGACTACATGGGCGATGTTGTGGGTGATATCAACAGACGTCGTGGTTTGATTCAGGGAATGGACGAAACGCCCGTCGGTAGGGTTGTCCGCTGTGAAGTACCGTTGGCGGAGATGTTCGGTTATGCAACCGATTTGCGATCAGCTACGCAAGGGCGTGCCACTTATTCCATGCAGTTCGAAAAATACAAGGAAGCGCCATCTACCATCGCGGAAACAATCATCAAAAAAGCGTCATAGAAACTTAAGCTGTCTAGTCGTAGTGAATAAAGCTAAAGAGGAAAGCAACGGTGTCCAAAAAAAAGTTTGAACGAACCAAGCCGCATGTGAATGTAGGAACGATCGG